>JAJZLP010000311.1 GCA_021803325.1 Actinomycetes bacterium | reverse complement strand
CAGTGCCGGGTGCCGCGCCGCCAGGAGCACGGCGATCCCTCCCCCGTAGCTGTGGCCGACGACGACCGCGGGCGGCCCCTCATGGCGCCGGAGCAGATCGGCCAGTGCATCAGCGTTCGCCACCATGCTCGCCGGCGGCCCCCCGGTGCCATATCCCGGACGGTCGGGTGCTAGGACGTCCGCTCCGGGTCCTAGACGTGCGGTCACCGCCGCCCAGTCGGCGCCCAGACCGGGCTGACCGTGGACCATGAGCACCGGATGTTGCAGCGCGCCCGCGCGCCTAGTCGTCACGGTCCGGGGGGAGCCGGTCGCGGCTTCAAGACCGATGCTCCTGTTGGCTCGGCCATATCCGGCGGAAACATAGCCGGCGCCTCGGCGGACGCACCTACACCCGCACCCGCACCCGCACCCGCACCCGCACCCGCACCCGCACCCGCACCCGCACCCGCACCCGCACCCGCACCCGCACCCGCACCCGCACCCGCACTTGCACCCGCACCCGACGCACCCGCACCCGCACCCGCACCCGTACCCGGCACGTCGGCGGATGGGCCTGACGTACCGATCGTCTTCGCGCCGACCGCGCCCGGTCCCAGCCCAGCCAGAGGGATCCACACCTCGAACACCGCTCCCTGGCCGGGTTCGGAGCGAACCCTGGCACCGCCGCCATGCGCATGCGCCAGCGAGGCCACGATGGCCAGCCCCAGTCCGGCGCCCGCCCCCGTTCGTGACGCCCGGGCGCGGTAGAACCGCTCGAACACCTGGCTCGCCTGCTCCGGCGCCAGCCCGGGCCCCTGGTCGGCGACCCGCACCACGCCAGCAGCGCCCTCCACTGCTGCCGACACGCGCACGAACGTGCCGGGTGGCGTGTGGACCAGAGCGTTCCCCACCAGGTTGTCGACCACCTGCCGTAGGCGAACCGGGTCCCCTGCGACCGGCACCGGCCCGGCGATCTCGACGGCCACCTGGTGGTCGTTCCGGGCCACGGTGGCATCCGCTACGGCATCGGTCACCACCTGACCGAGGTCCACGGGCACGCAGTCGAGCGGCCGCCCTTGGTCGAGGCGTGCCAGTAGGAGCAGGTCCTCCACCAGGATCCCCATGCGGGCTGCTTCGTGCTCGATTCGCACCGCCGCCCGGTCCCGTGCCGCCTCGTCGGCGAAGGCACCTTTCCGCAGCAACTCTGCGTAGCCCCGGATGGAGGTGAGCGGCGTCCGCAGCTCGTGGGACGCGTCTGCCACGAACCGCCGCAGGCGCCGTTCGGAGCGTGCCTGTTCGGAGAAGGCCGCTTCGATCTGGCCGATCATGGCGTTGAACGCCGCTCCCAGCCGGCCGACCTCGCTGCGCGCCTCGGTCCTCCGAATGCGCCGGCTCAGGTCGCCCCCGGCGATGGCTCCCGCCGCGTCGGTCATGTCGCGCAAGGGCCGCAGCCCGACACGCGTGACCAACAGCGCCACGATCACAGCGGCAAGCAGGACGGAGGCGGAGACGATGATCTCCACATGGACGAGCGAAGCCAGTGTCTGGTCGTCGGGGCCCAGAGCCACCGCCGTCACCAGGATGCCGCCCGGGAGCTGCACCGCTTCGGCCCGGTAGCGAATGCCCGTTCCGTCCGAAGACGCCATGGTGAAGGCCAGCTGGTTCGGGAAATAGGCCCCTTCCTCGGCCCCGAACGTCCGGTGCAGTGGGACGACCTGGACGGGCATGAACCGGGGCAACGCCGGCAACGGGTCGCACGCCCCCGACGGCCGGTCGAACAGCAGCCGATGGTCAGGGGCCAGCACCTCCACCGACACGTCGGGGCTCACGTGGGCGAAGAACGACGTCCGCGCCACGGCTGCGGAACGGCTGCCACCCCCACCAGCTGCCGTTCCCGTCGGCGACAAGCACGTCGGGACCTGACCGTCGCCGGAACCACCCGCCATAGCGACCAGCCACTGCGTCGGGTTCCGGGCCGCCAGGGTCGAGCCGGCGTCGAGCGACCGTGCATACGCCCCCCACACCGCCACCAGCAGCTGGTGCTGGGCCACGTCGGTCTGCTCGTCGATCTGGCCCAGGAGAAACGACCGCAGCGAAGTGTAGGTGACCGCATCAGTGACGCCGATGGCCACAACCAGAAGCGCCAGGATGCCGATGAGGAGCCGGCTTCGGAGCGACACCTGACGTCAGACGCTTTCTCGCGGCAGGCGCAGGCTGTAGCCCACTCCCCGGATGGTGTGGATGAGCGGCGGGTCGAAGCAGTCGAGCTTTCGCCGCAGGTAGCTGATGTAGGTCTCCACGATGTTGGCGTCACCCGCGAACTCGTAGTCCCACACGTCTTCGAGGATCTCGGACTTCGACAGGACCCGCCGGGCGTTCAGGAGCAGGCACCGCAACAGACGGAACTCGGTGGCGGTGAGCTCGACCAGGACGCCCTGGCGCCACACCTCGTGTGTCTCCTCGTCGATCTCCACATCGGCGAACACCAGCCGGCCGTCGACCGCCGTGCTGCCAGGGCTTCCCGCCCGCCGCAGCACCGCTCCGATGCGGGCGACGAGCTCGTCCAGGCTGAAGGGCTTGGTCACATAGTCGTCCCCGCCCTCCCGGAAGCCGCCGACCTTGTCCTCCAACGCGTCGCGCGCCGTCAGGAACAGCACGGGGGTCGCCACCCCAGCGGCCCGCATACGCCGGCAGACCTCAAAGCCGTCCATGTCCGGCAGCATCACGTCGAGCAGCACCAGGTCCTGGCCGAAGCGTCGGGCACGTGCCAGCGCGTCAGCGCCCGTGACAGCCACCTCGACCTCGAACCCTTCGAACCGCAGCGCGGCTCCAAGCAGGTCGGTGATGTATGGCTCGTCGTCGACCACCAGTATCCGGTGCACTGCCACGCTCACACCACCCATCGTGCCAGGTCGAACGCTCCCACAGCCTGGTGGCGAGGACCATAGCGGTCTCGGAGGCTCCGAAGGTTCAGCACCATCAGGACGCGATCAGTGCGCTGTCGGCCGGGACGACCGGGGTGGCTCGGAGGCTCCGAAGGTTCAGCAGTGTCAGGACCGCAGCAATGTCAGGACCGCAGCAGCATCAGGACCGCAGGCGCGTCAGGACCGCAGCAGCATCAGGACCGCAGGCGCTTCGGAGGCTGTGGCGGCTTCAGCACCACAGGAACCATGGAGGTCAACGGGGCAGGGAGCACGAGGCAGGGACCGGAGCTGACGTTGATCGCCCGCTCCTTGACGCGACCTGGCGCGGATCGCGGCAGCACGTCGATCCAGACGGGCTCGCCCGCCGTCGAGCCCACGACGACGGGCCACCGACGCCCGACCACACCACAACCGGCGTCGGCATCGGTCGGCCATGACACGCCGGCTCAGGGCGCCTCCACGCTCCCAGGCCGGCGACCACGCAGGCGCGCCACGAGCCGTTGCGCCCCCCACCACGTCACCAGGCCGAGAGCCTCGACGACGATGTGCGACGACATCTTGGACTCACCCTCCACCCGGTCGACGAACCGGATGGGGATCTCGGTGATCCGCCCACCGCCCTCGTGGACCCGGTAGCACATCTCGATCTGGAACCCGTACCCGTCGGCGCGTACGGCGTCGAGGTCGATACGACGCAGCATGTCGGCCCGGTAAGCCCGAAATCCAGAGGTCGAATCGGTGACGGGCAGGCCGAGGACTGCCGCTGCATAGAGGTTGCCGCCACGAGACAGCATCAATCGGCTGCGCTGCCAGTTCGGGGTCGACCCACCAGGGATGTACCGCGAGCCCAGCACCAGGTCGTACCCCTGGCCCAGGGGGGCGACCAGATCGGGGAGCACACCCGGGTCGTGGGACAGGTCGGAGTCCATCTCCACCATGGCGTCCCAGCCGTGCTCCAGGCCCCATCGAAACCCAGCACGGTACGCACTGCCCAGACCAGACTTCTCAGTTCGACGCATGACCTCGACACCGCCGAGCTCTTTGCCGGCTCGCTCGGCGAGGTCGGCCGTGCCGTCGGGGCTCCCATCGTCAACCACGAGCACGCCGCTGTCGGGCAGGCTCCGGCGGACGCGCCGGATGACCTCCTCGATGTTCGCCGACTCGTTGTAGGTGGGCAGCACGACCAGGACCCGCATCCCGACGAGTGTATTCACCCGGAGTGGGCGCCACCCAGCGGGAGCTTGTGGACCGCCCAATCGGCAAGCATGCGAAGCCAGTCCGGGGCCTGCCGCCTGGACCGCCCATCGAAGCACCCCGCAGGCCGCACCCCGCACCCCGCACTCTGCACTCTGCGCCCTGCGCTCTGCACCCCGCACCCCTGGCGCTACAGTCCAACGTGGCTCAGGCCGAAGGGAGGACGATGAACCGCAGCGTTCCCCCCCCCCCCCCCCCGGCACGAGTAGCCGTCGGCTTGGCTGCCATCGCCGCTGCAGCCCTGGCCCCGGTCGTGCCGGCTGCGGCCAGCGCTCCCCATGCGACACCTGGCGCCATCCAGACCACCTTGGTGTGGAAGGACCTGCTCGCACCGGGCACCGCCATCGTCGGCTCGTCACCCAACGTGGCCACCTTGGACGGCGCCGGTCCCTCGGTGGTGGTCGGGTCCCGGATGAGCGGCGACGTCTACGCCCTGCACCTGACCAACGGCTCCGCTGTTGCGGGTTGGCCCCAGCCCACGGGGACCGGTATCGACTCCACGCCCGCCGTCGTCGCTTCGGGTTCCGGGAGCCTCGACAACGTGATCGTCACCTCGGGCGACGTCGCCGGCCAGGACCCACCGGTGCTCAACCCGGGCTCGGGCAGCATCCAGGAGCTCGGGCCGACCGGCGCGGTGCTGTGGCGCCGGACCCTGCCCGACGTCTTCGGGGCGTTCGGCCCCAATCCCGCCATCGAGGCATCTCCCGCTGTCGGCGACATCGGGACAGGCGCTCCGGCCATCGTCGCAGGCACCGTCGGGCTGTCGCTGTACGCGCTGAACCCTGCCACCGGTGCCACGCTCCCCGGCTGGCCCCAGAAGACACCGGACTCCACGTTCGCCACCGCAGCCATCACCGACGTCGGCGGCACCCAGCACATCGTGGCCGGCAGCGACTCGACCGCTGGACCCGGCGCCCTCACGAATTGGAACGGCGGCACGGTTCGGATGATGAACGCCAACGGCACGACCGACTGGTACTCCCAGAGCAACGAGGTGATCACCTCGTCCCCCGCGGTCGGCAACCTGACCGGTGCAGGCGCGATGGCAGTGTTCGGGCACGGCCAGTACTGGAACGGCAGCGACCAGGACGGGCTGACCGCGGTCGACGCCGCCACCGGCGCCACCGCGTGGGAGGCGCATCTCGGTGGCTACACACACGCATCGCCGGCCCTCGCCGACCTGCTGGGCAACGGACAGCTCGACGTGGTCGAGCCCACGTGGCGCCTGATCGGTCAGCCCGGCGGCGGGCGAGTCTTTGCCTTCAGCCCGTCGGGAACGCAGCTGTGGAGCACATCCATGCCGGTGCCGGGCGACACCATCGCCGGAGGCGTGGCCACCGCCGACTTCGGCCAGGGCTACCAGGACGTGGTGGTGGCCTCCGGCCTGGGTTGGGACATCCTGGACGGCCGGACCGGCGCCATCGTCGCCGGTCCCATCGGCCTGAACGTGAACTGGGACGGCAACGCCGCCAACCTGGCCATGCAGAACACTCCGCTGGTGGTGCCCGACCCGTCGGGCCGGGGCCTCGACGTGGTGGTCTCGGGTACCTACGACGGCGTCAACGGCGACACCACCCGCGGCTTCGTCGCCGTCTATCGCGTGTCCTCGGCTCCCGCAACGGTGGGCACCGGAGCGTGGCCGCAGTTCCACCACGATCCGGCGCTCACCGGATCGACGATCGCTCCGGCACCGCCCCCGGGGACCTGCACGCCCGACCTGCCGCCGTGCAGCACACAGGGCTACAGCCTGGTGGCAACCGATGGCGGCATCTTCACCTACGGCGACCAGGGGTATTTCGGCTCGATGGGCGGCCATCCGCTGGCCCGGCCGATCGTCGGCATGGCCGCCACCCCCGACGGCCAGGGCTACTGGCTCGTCGCCGCAGACGGCGGCATCTTCTCCTTCGGGAACGCCGCCTACTACGGATCAACCGGCGCGATGCACCTCAACCAACCCATCGTCGGCATGGCCCCCACCCCCGACGGCCAGGGCTACTGGCTCGTCGCCGCAGACGGCGGCATCTTCTCCTTCGGGAACGCCGCCTACTACGGATCAACCGGCGCGATGCACCTCAACCAACCCATCGTCGGCATGGCCCCCACCCCCGACGG
>JAJZLP010000030.1 GCA_021803325.1 Actinomycetes bacterium | reverse complement strand
GGTTGCCGAACACCATGGCCTGCACGTTGACGGCGGTGCCGAGGTCGTGGGGGATGTGCTCGTGGTCGCGGTAGGCGATGGCCCGGGGCCCGTTCCACGAGCGGAACACCGCCTCGATGGCCCCGCGCAGCTGCTCGGCGGGATCCTGGGGGAAGGCCCGGCCGGTGTGGCGCTGCACGATGACCTTGTACGAGTCGACCAGGTACCGCAGGAGGGCGACGGGAACCCCAGCGTCGGACGCCGTGCCGGCCAGCTCCTTCGCCGCGTCGAGCAGGGTGTCGAACTCCTCACCGGGGATGTCGAGGACGATGCGCCCGTACATGGCGACGAAGCGACGGTAGGAGTCGTAGGCGAAGCGCTCGTCGCCGGTCTGGCGGGCCAGGCCCTCGACCGACCGGTCGTTGAGCCCGAGGTTCAAGACGGTGTCCATCATGCCGGGCATGGAGAATTTCGCGCCCGAGCGGACGCTCACCAGCAGCGGGTCGTCCGCGTCCCCGAGGCGCGTGCCCATCCGCTTCTCCAAGCGTCGCCGTGCCGTCGACAGCTCGCTGTCGAGCGTGTCGGGCCATCCGCCCGCCATGTAGGCGCGACACGCGTCGGTGGAGATGGTGAAGCCCGGCGGCACCGGCAGCTCCAGTACCGACGTCATCTCGGCCAGGTTGGCGCCCTTGCCCCCGAGCAGGTCCTTGAGCTCCATGGGCGGGCGGCGGTGCTTGTGGTCGAAGTCGTAGACGTACGGCATCGGATCTCCTCGCAAGGAAAGGACTGGGGAAGCCTAACGGACTGCGGCGCGCCCACCGGAGGCAAGGGCCCGGCAACACCATCGAGGCCGAACCACGCCTGCACCGTCGAGGTCGCAGCCCGCCAGCACCGCCGAGGTCGCAGCCCGCCAATGCCGCGGACATCGCAGCCCGCCGGCACCGTCGAGGTCGCAGCCCGCCAGCGCCGTGGACATCACAGCTCGCCAGCACCGTCGAGGTCGCAGCCCGCCAGCAGCGCGGCCTTGGACCGTCGGCCCAGGTCAGCGCCGGAGTCGTGTGGCAATGTCGGCGACGAGCGAGTCGATCGGTACCCGCTGCTGCTCGGTCGTGTCGCGGTCGCGGATGGTGACGGCGTCGTCGTCGAGCGAGTCGAAGTCCACGGTGACGCACAGCGGCGTGCCCACCTCGTCCTGCCGGCGGTACCGCCGGCCGATCGACTGGGTGACGTCGAAGTCGCACATGGCGATCGGCTGCAGCTGCTCGAGCACCTGCCGGGACAGCGGGACGAGGCGGTCGTTCTTCGACAGAGGCAGGACGGCCACCTGGTAGGGAGCCAGCCGAGGATCGAGCCGCAGCACGGTTCGCCGCTCGCCACCAATCTCGTCCTCGTCGTACGCGGCGAGCAGGAAGGCCATCATCGTCCGGGTGGCACCGGCCGCCGGTTCGATCACGTGGGGCACGTAGCGCTCCCCGGTCGCCTGGTCGAAGTACTCCAACCGCTCGCCGGAATTGGTGGCGTGGGCACGCAGGTCGAAGTCGGTGCGGTTGGCGATGCCCTCGAGCTCGTCCCACCCCCACGGAAACCGGAACTCCACGTCGGCTGTGCCCGTCGAGTAGTGCGACAGCTCGTCGGGGTCATGATGGCGCAGCCGCAACCGGTCCTCGGGAATGCCGAGTCCCCGATACCAGTTGAACCGCTCCTCCAGCCAGTACTCGAACCACCGGCCGGAGTCCGCCGGCGGCACGAAGTACTCCATCTCCATCTGCTCGAACTCCCGTGTCCGGAAGACGAAGTTCTGGGGGGTGATCTCATTGCGGAAGGACTTGCCCACCTGCGCGATGCCGAACGGCGGCTTCTTGCGGGTCGTCTGGAGCACGTTGGCGAAGTTGACGAACATGCCCTGTGCGGTCTCGGGCCGCAGGTAGGCGACGGTGGCGTCGCTCTCGACCGGGCCGGCATAGGTCTTGAACATCAGGTTGAAGGCCCGGGGCTCGGTGAGGTCCGTCGACCCGCAATTCGGGCAGGTGTCACCGATCTTGTCGGCCCGCCACCGCTCATGGCACGAGCGGCAGTCCACCAGCGGGTCGGTGAAGTTGGCCAGGTGGCCCGAGGCCTCCCAGATCTTGGGGCTCGACAGGATGGCAGCGTCCAAACCCACCACGTCGTCGCGGCACTGCACCATGGCTCGCCACCAGGCGTCCTTGACGTTGCGGAGCATGAGCACGCCAAGCGGTCCGTAGTCGTACGTGGACCGGAACCCCCCGTAGATCTCGGCGGAGGGGAAGATGAAGCCGCGCCGCTTGCACAGGTTGACGACCCGCTCCATCAGGTCGGCTGGCTGGTCGGGGGCGCTGCCAGCGATGGCGGCGGGTTCCGGGGCGGTCATGGGTGGAGGATACCGGCTGCGGCGCTGGCTGCCGGTGCCGAGCCCCGATGGGCCACCCTGTCAGCGTTCTCCGCCGCCAGCCACCCCGCCCGCACCCTTCTCACCGCCAGCCACCCCACCCACAACCACCCCACCGCCAGCCACCCCAGCTCCGACCACCAGGTGTGCCGTGACTGCGTCGGCGAGGAGCCGCCCTCGTCGGGTGAGGACTGCCCGGCCCCCCACCCGCTCGATCAGGCCGGCGAGCTCGGGCACGTCGGGCAGTGCTCGACTGGGCACTCCTGCAGGCGTCCGCAAGCTCAGGGCCAGCGCCTCAAGGGCCTGCTGGGCGGGAGCGAGCACCTCGCCGGCCGCCTCGGCCGGGCGGCCCGAGCGGATCAGGCGCACGTACCGGTCGGGCGTCCGCACGTTCCACCACCGCCGCCCGCCGCGGTGCGAATGGGCAGCCGACCCGATCCCCCGGTACTCGCCGCGCTCCCAGTAGAGCTGGTTGTGGCGGCATCCGTGACCGGGCAGGGCCCAGTTGGAGATCTCCTCCCACGCGTACCCGGCCGATCCCAGCACATCGTCGGCCCGCTCGTACCGGCGGGCCAGCACGTCCTCGTCGGGATGCCGCCGGGGATCCGCCGCCAGCGGCGTCCCCGGCTCCACCGTCAGTGCGTAGGCGCTGATATGCGGCGGCGGTTCGGCCAGCGCGAGCAGGTCCTGCAGGCTGCGCTCCCAGTCCGCGTCGGACTCGCCGGCGCCCCCCATGATCACGTCGACGCTCCACGACGCCAGGCCGGCGGTGGCCACCGCCGCGACCGCGGCCATGAGAGCACCCGGGGTGTGCCGGCGGCCGAGGCCCTGGAGCACGTGCGGCACCGTCGACTGGGCCCCGAGCGACACGCGGGTGACCCCGGCGGCCCGGTACCGCGCCAGGCGAGCCGGCTCGGCGTCCTCGGGGTTGCACTCGACGGTGACCTCGGCACCTGGTGCCCGGGGGACAGCATCGAGGATGGACGCCAGCAGGTCCTCGGGCAGGCGCGACGGGGTGCCACCGCCGAAGAACACCGACGTCGCCGGGGGGATGCCCTCGGTGTCGACGGCACGGCGAAGCTCGGCGACGCACGCAGCGGCGTAGGCGGCCATCAGATGGTCCCGATCCGTGTAGGTGGCGAACGCGCAGTAGTCGCAGCGCGACCGGCAGAACGGCACGTGCACGTACACACCGAACGGCTCCCCCCCGGGCGGCCCGTCCCCGGACAGATCTCCCCCGAACGACCCACCCCCGGGCGGATCCCCCCTGGACAGTCCACTCCCGGACGGACCTCCCCCGAACGACCCACCCCCGGGCGGCTCCCCCCCGGGCCGATCTCCCCCGGACGGTCCGCCACCGGACCGTCCGCCCCCGGCGGCAGGCGCCACGGGGCTCAGCGGACCACCGCGCTGTGCAGGCTCCGCAACCGCCGGTCGAGGTGCGCCTCGATCGACTCGGTCACCAGCGCCGACACGTCGTCGGTCACAGGAGACGCCGGCTCGGCCAGCGCCGCTCGCAGCCCGCCGCGCAGGATGGCTCGCAACAGGGCAAGGCTGTCGGGACCCAGCGGGCGGCCGCGCCGGCATGACCGGCACAGGGCGCCGCCTTCGACCGGGTCGAACGCCACCAGCTCGCTGTCCTCTCCGCAGGCGACGCACACGTCGAGCTCAGGAGCCGCTCCCTCGGCGGCCAGGACCTTCAAAACGAAAGCGGCGACCAGGAGCGGCGGGTCGCCGACCTCCAGGACCCGCAGCGCGCCGACCACCATGTCGTACAGCGGTGCGTTGGCGTGACCCTCCTGGGAGAGCTGGTCCACCACTTCAAGCACGGTGTAGGCCTTGCCGACCCTGCCGAGATCGGCCCGTACCCGCCCGAATGCGTCGATCACCTCGGCCTGCGTCACGATGTCGAGCTCCCGACCCCGCCAGCACTGGACGGCCACGTGGCTCATGGGCTCCAGGCGCCCACCGAACTTGGAGGTCGTCCGCCGGATGCCCTTGGCCACTGCCCGGACCTTGCCGTTGTCGCGGGTGGCCAGGGTGACGATGCGGTCCGCCTCACCCAGGCGGATGGTCCGCAGGACCACACCCTGGTCGCGGTACAGGCTCACACCGGCCGGTCCCCGCCGCTCGCTCCCGGCCCGTCCCCGGTGCCCGGGCGCGTTGCGTGGCGACCACCGAGACGCGTGCCGAGCACGACCATGCCGACGATCCCGGCGCCGGTCCAGAGCACGGTCACCGCGCCCGGGAACCCGGCGACGGCCATCACCACCACCCCGGCCAGGACCACCAGACCGAACAGGATGGCGAGCGTCCGCATCCCCTCAGCCTCGCACACCGCCATAGCGCCGCTCTCGTCGCTGGTACTCGGCGACGGCGTCGAACAGGTCCTGGCGGCGGAAGTCTGGCCACAGGACGTCGGTGAAGACCAGCTCGGAGTACGCCAGCTCCCACAGTAAGAAGTTCGAGATCCGGAACTCCCCTGACGTGCGAACCACCAGGTCGGGGTCGGGAACGTCCGGGTGGTAGAGCCTGGAGCGCAGGGCGCGCTCGTCCACACGGTCGGCCGGCACCCCGTCCCGGATGAGCTGCCGCACAGCGTCGACGATCTCGGCACGCCCGCCGTAGTTGAACGCCATCGTCAACGTCATGCGGCGGTTTCCGGCAGTCAGCTCGCTGGACTCGTCCATGCGGCGCAGCACCCGCCGTGGCACCCGCCAGTCGCGCCGCCCGGCGAAGCGGATGCGCACACCCTTGTCGTGGAGCTCGTCGCGGCGACGGGCCAGCAGCGACTCGTTGAACCCCATCAGGTAGCGCACCTCGTCGGCCGGCCGCCGCCAATTCTCGGTCGAGAAGGCGAACATGGTCAACCACCGCACACCGATGTCGAGGGCGCCGTTGACGGTGTCGAGCAGCGCCTCCTCCCCCGCCGCGTGTCCCGCGGTGCGGGGCAGGCCCCGCTGGCTCGCCCACCGCCCATTGCCGTCCATCACGCAGGCCACGTGCCGAGGCACGCGGCTGAGGTCGATGTCGGGCGGGATGGCGGAGTGCTCGGGCACGGGCCCGAAGCTATCGGGTGTGCCACCGCCCGATGGCGCCGCGATCCCCGCCACAGCCGACCGGGGCACCAGCCGTCCCGACCACGTCACGGTGTCCGCGGTCTGCCGCCGCACGCGACCAGCCGCCCGGCGCTGGGCGCGGGCGGCTGGTCCGTCGCTGATCGATTCGTACCCACGGGCGTCGCGCCCACCGATGGTGAGCGAGGTCCCCGTCTGTGCACGCCGCCCGGGCAGGTCACCCGGGCGGCACCTCACAGGGCGCGAACCTTGGTGGCCTGGGGGCCCTTCTGCCCTGCGGACGACTCGAAGTCCACCCGCTGACCCTCGAACAGCTCACGGTAGCCCGAGCCCTCGATCGCCGAGTAGTGCACGAACACGTCGGAGCTGCCATCGTCCGGAGTGAGGAAACCGTAACCCTTGGTGGCGTTGAACCACTTGACTGTACCTTCGGCCATATCGCCCTGCCTTTTCACGCATTGGATCTTGCGGGCGACACGGACGTCAGCCAACAACGACGCACGGGCCGCGTGGACCTCCCGGCGCTGTCGATAGCGTAGCGCCCTGATCGCCACGATGCATCCCCCTCCATCCACCCCGGCTGGCCTGGACCTGAGCGGGGAGCGGGCTCCTGCCGGGCCTCACCTGGCACTGTCGCCCCGGCAACGCGACCCACCCCACCGATCACCCCGGCACGGCTGCAGGAGAACCCGCTCCCGCTCAGCTGGACCAGGCCAGCACGAAGCCAGGCCCGACGCCATCAGGCCAGTCCCCGATCTCGACACCGACCCACCCGCCAACCCCACCTGCCCACCACCGGACCCGGACCCTGCACCCCCCCCCCCCCCC
>JAJZLP010000197.1 GCA_021803325.1 Actinomycetes bacterium | reverse complement strand
TTCACCACGACCACAGCTCCCCAGAAGCGCCGGATGTACGGCAGCGCCTCCACCAGCACGGACGCCCGAGCGGACGGATCGGACACCGGGCCCCGGGTCGCTGGTCGGCCTTCCGGCGCCTGACCGCTGGTCGGGCCGGGCGGCGCCGCTTCAGAGCTCACGACGTCGTCCGGTTCTCATCGATGTAGCCGTACCCGAGGTCGGTGGTGAGGACGGCGGCCGAACCCGACCCGAGCCCGAGATCACACACGATCTCCACCGTCCGACCCGCCATGTGCTCGGCCACGGCGCTGCTGTCGTGGTCTGCCGCCACGCCGCCGCGACACACCGTGATACCGCCGTAGGCGACGGCCACCCGGTCGAGGTCGAAGTCGACACCTGCCGACCCGAGCTCGCTCACCACCCGGCCCCAGTACGGGTCCGCGCCGTTGAGCGAGCACTGCACAAGCTGGGACTCCGCCACCGAGCGCGCCGCCCGTTCCGCCTCGGCGTCGCTGGCTGCACCAGCCACGCGCACGACAGCCACCTTGGTGGCGCCCTCGGCGTCCTCGGCCATCATCCGGGCCAGCTGCCCGCACGCGTCGGCCAGCGCGGCGGTGAGCGCCGCCGCCTCGGGGCGCACACCGGACCGCCCGTTGGCCAGCACCAGCACCGTGTCGTTCGTCGAGGTGCAGCCGTCGATCGTGAGCCGGTTGAACGAGCCGGCCACTGCCTCCGCCAGAGCAGTCCGCAATAGCTCGGGCTCGACGACCGCGTCCGTCGTCAGAACCGCCAGCATGGTGGCCATGTTCGGAGCCAGCATGGCCGCCCCCTTGGCCATCGCCCCTATCGAGAAACCACCACCACTGACCACGGTCTCCTTGGCCACGGTGTCGGTGGTCATGATGGCCCGGGCTGCCCGGGCGGCCGCGTCACGGCCACCGGACCGGTCGGCCAGCAGCGCCGGCAGCCCGGCGCGCACCGGCGCCATCGACAGCGGGATGCCGATCAGGCCGGTCTGGCAGACCAGAACGTGCTCGACAGCGACAGCACCGCCGGGCTGGCCGGTTCCGACGACCCCGCCAGCGACGGTTTGGCACATCTCCTCGGCATCGGCCACGCCCTGTGCTCCGGTGGCGGCGTTGGCGTTGCCGCTCGACAGGACCACCGCCGCAGCCCGCCCGCCGCTCATCGCCAGGTGGCGGCGGCTCACCTGGACCGGGGCGGCGGCCGCCCGGTTGGAGGTGAACACACCGGCAGCGGGCACCGCCAGGCCGTCGGCGGTGGCGACCAGTGCCAGGTCGAGCCCGCCGCCCGCCTTGATCCCGCATGCGACACCGCCAGAGACGAAGCCCTCAGGATGGTTGACACTCATGGGTACACCCCCACTGCGCTCAGGCCAGACGTCTCGGGCACCCCGAGCGCAATATTGGCCGCCTGCATCGCCTGGCCGGCCGCGCCCTTGAGCAGGTTGTCGATGGCGCACAAGCTCACCACCCAGCCCGTTCGGGCATCGACGCGGACGGTGAGGTGGGCGGCGTTCGATCCTGCCGTCGCCTTGGTCGACGGCGGCACGTCGGCGACGACCACAAAGGGCTCGCCGTCGTAGCGCTGCCGGAGCAGGTCGACGGCATCATCCGTCGACAGCGCCGCCGCCCCCTCGGCCAGCGGCGCGTAGCAGGTGGCCAGGATCCCACGGTTCATCGGAGCGAGATGCGGCGTGAACAGCACCTCGGCGCCCGTCGCCTGTTCGATCTCCGGCGTGTGCCGATGGTCCAGCAGACCGTACGCCATGAAATTCTCGTCGACGGTCGTGAACTGCGTCGTCCGAGCCAGGGCGGTCCCTGCACCCGACACTCCGCTCGCCGCGTCCACGACCACGCCGGAGGTCCGGACGACGCCAGCGTCAATCAGCGGGCGAAGCGCCAAGGCGGCGGCGGTCGGATAGCAGCCCGGCGACGCGATCCGCGTCGCGCCCACGATCTCGGACCGAAACAGCTCCGGCAACCCATAGGCGAAGGAGTCGAGGAGCTCGGGGGCCAAGTGGGGCGCCCCGTACCAGCGGTCGTACTGCTCCGGCAGGCGCAGGCGGAAGTCCGCGGCCAGGTCCACCACCGTGCCGACCCGGTCGACGATCTCGGGAACGAGGCGCTGGGACGCGCCGTGAGGAAGGCACAGGAACACCAGGTCCAGCCCGTCGACGACCTCGGGGGTGGTGACCTCGTACCGGACGCCGCCATAGGCGGCAGCCAGCGAGGGATAGGTCTCGGCCACGGTCCTGCCGGCATGCTGCTCGGCGGTGACCACGACCACGTCGAGGTCCCGGCGTCCAGCGCACAAGCGCAGCAGCTCAGTTCCGGTGAAGCCCGAGGCTCCGACGACACCCACCTTCATAACGCATATTTATACCGCTACGCGCATCTACATGCAAGCATGGCTGGCACAGCAGGTCCCTCCGGAACCGTATCCTGTGAGGCCGGCGTGCACACGGCCGGGCAGCGCGGGCCGGGATGGCGCCCTCGCAGACGACGGTGCCCCCACAGACGAGGAGGGATCCTGTGCCGCTGTACGAGTTCCGGTGCCGTTCATGCGACCGCGTGTTCGATCGACGCCTCTCCCACCAGGACCGCCACCAGGTGACGCCCTGCCCCGAGGGCCATGCCGACACGGTTCGCCTGCTGTCCCGCTTCTCGACGGCGCGAGCCCAGGCTGTCCCAGCGCTCACGCCGTGCGGCGCTCCCAGCCCCGGGGGCTGCGGCGGCGGAGGCTGCGGCGGCGGCGCCTGCCACGCCGGCTGACACCCCACACCGGCTGACAGACCACACCGGCTGACACCCCACACCGGCTGACAGACCACACCGGCTGACAGACCACACCGGCAGACACCCCACGCCGGCTCGGCAGCAGCGGCGGCCCTGCAGCACTGCCGAGACCGCAGCGCTGCCGAGACCGGGCGGCGTGCTCAGGCCCCGGTGGGTTCGCGCTCCTGGCCCGCCGGGGTGCCGACGTCACGCCGCACCTTCTGGCTGACCACCTTCGACGAGCCGCCAGCCTGCATGGTGACGCCGTACAGGGCATCGGCCGACTCCATTGTCCGCTTTTGGTGGCTCACGATGATGAGCTGTGCCTCCCCGCGGAATTCGTGGATGAGGCCGAGAAACCGATGGAGGTTCACGTCGTCGAGCGCAGCCTCCACCTCGTCCATCAGGTAAAAGGGTGACGGCCGGCTGCGGAAGACCGCGAACAGGAAGGCCAGCGCCACGAGCGACCGCTCACCGCCGGACAGCAGCGTCAGCTTGCGGACGTTCTTTCCGGCCGGCCGGGCCTCCACTTCCACTCCGGTGTTGAGCAGGTCTTCGGGCTCGGTGAGCGTCAGCCGTCCCGTCCCCCCGGGAAACAGAGTCGCGACAAGCGTCTGGAAGTGCTCGTTCACGTCAGCGAACGCCTCACCGAAGGCTCGCACGACCTCCTCGTCGACCGTCCTGATGACCTGCTGCAGCTCCCTGCGAGCCGAGCGGACATCTTCCACCTGGGTTTGGAGGAACGCGTAGCGCTCCTCCAATTCGGCAAGCTCGTCGAGTGCCAGCGGATTGACCGGCCCGAGCTTGGTCAACTCGGCTTCAACCGCTGCCGCCCGGACTGCAGGCTCCACTCCCTCGGGGAGCTCCGGCTTCGGTGCGGCGAGCGCATCGGCGACCGAGCAGCCCAATTCGCGCCCGAGCGCATCCTCGGCAGTCTCTCGGCGGACAGCAACCTCCGCCAGGTCGAGCTCCAACCGCTGCAGGCGCTCGCGGACCGCCGTCGCCCGCCGATCCGCCTCGGCCCGCTGCTGGCGCAGCTCCTCCAGCCGAACGCCACCCTGGCGAAGTTCGGCCAGCTGGCGATCCCGTTGCTCCTGCAAGCCGATGAGGACCCCAGACAGGTGTCGGGCATGGCCCTCGACCAGCGCTCCAAGGCGCTCGACTGCGGTGGCCTCTGCTTCGAGGCGCCGCCGACGGACCGCAGCCCGTTCGCGCTCGGCCACATGACCCGCCAGACGGCGTTCGACGTCGGCCAATCGGTCGACGAGCACGGCCTGGCGCTCAACCAAGCCTGCCCGGCGGACCTCGAGCTCGCGGCGAGCGTCTGCCACGTGGGACCGTCGCTCGGCCAGGTGCCTGCGCGCCTGCTCAGCTTGGTCGATCGCTGCGGTTGCCGCCACCGAAGCGGCTTCGAGCTCGGGAAGGCGTTCTTCGATCTCGCGCAACCGGGCAGCGTCGCGCTCGACCCGCTCTGCAGCCTCCTGCCGGTGCCGGCGAGCTTCAGCCAGCTCGTCCTCGGCGCCGGCAAGCTGCCTGGCCAGGCGTTCGAGTGCGTGGTCGACGGCCTGGAGGCGATCGCCCGCCCGCTCCACGTCGTGGACCGCCGAGCGAGTCTCCTCAGCTGCAGCCGCAGCCTCCGTTCGAGCCTGGCGCAGGCATGCTGCGGCGACGTCGGCAGCGGACGCTGCCTGGGCGGCCGCAGCGGCTGCCTCGTCGGCGGCAGCCCGGGTCGCTACCGCATCTCCGGCCTGGAGCTTCCAACCCGTCGGGGCAAACCGGCCGCCGCCGCGGGTCACCACCGTCAGGCCCGGATGGGCCAGAGCGATGTCGGCCGCCTCCTCCCATTCGCCTCGCACCGCCACTGCCGAGCCCACCAGGCGTGCGAGAACAGCGGCGGCCGCTGGTGTCGTGGCCCGCACGTGGGCGGCGACGGGCTCGGTCCCCGGAGGCACAGCCACGGTGCTGGCGTGCGCTGCACCGGGCAGCTCGGCGCGCACGTCCGCTGCTTCCCCGCTCGGCAGCCCCGCGTCGGCGTTCGCTTGGCCCGAACCCGGAAGTCCGGTGATCGCGCCCGCCATCCCGCCAGCCGGTGGGTGCGTCGGGACCGGCACCGCCACGGTCCCAGGCACACCGCGTTCGAGCAGACGGCGAAGCGCGGCGCGAGCCGGTTCGACCCCGTCGGCGACCAATGCGGCAAGGCTCGACCCTGCCGCCGCCTCGAACGCCAGGCGCCAGCCGTCGTCAACGTCCACGACGTCGGCCACCAAGCCGAGAACACCTCGCACGTCGGCCACGGCGTCGAGCCCGGCGGCACCACGCGCCTCTTCGACGGCGCGGGCGAGGGCCTCGGCTCGGGCTCCGAGCCGGTGGCGATCTCGTTCGGCCGCGCCCGCTCCCGCTTCGGCGGCTACGACAGCCTCGTTCGCCGCAGCCTGGGCTGACCTGGCGTCGGCAGCCCGGCGCTGCAAGTCGGGCGCTGCTGCCTCCAGCGACTCACGTTCGCCGACCAGCTGGTCACGCTCGTCCACCAGGCCCTGGCGACGCTGCTCGATGGCGGCCAACCGGTCGTCAACGCGTGCCAGGCCAGCCCGTTCCCGATCGATCGACTGGCGCAGGGGCTCGGCGTCGCCACGAGCCCGTCGGAACGCGTCCTGGACCGCCTGCAGCTCGCTGGTGTCGGTCGCTGCCGTCCCTGCCGCGTCAGCCTGGAGCGCCGCCTCCGCTGCGGCCACCTCCTCGGCGACGGGCTGAAGCTCGTCAGTCTCTGCTCGCGCCGCAGTCAGGTCCGCTCCGAGCCGGGCAGCCTCGGCCTCGAGCGTGGAGACGACATCGGTGTCTGCCGCCGCCTCGATCGCTTGGGCCACCGAGCGGCGCCGCTCCGACAGGACACCACCCAGGCCGCGGCAACGCTCGGCCAAGGCCTGCACCCGGGTGAGCACCGCCACAAGGTCTTCTTCGCGCCGGGTGGAGAGCTCGGCGGTGGCACTGTCGAGTGCCGTGTCGAGCTCCGCAACGCGGTCACGCAGATCGAGGTCCTCGCGCCGCAGTCCCTGGCGCTCGGTCTCCGCGCTCCGGGCTCGATCGGCAAGGCCGGCGACCTCCCGTCCGACCAGGTAGAGGCGCAGCTCCCGAAGCTCCGCGGCCAGCACCCCATGCGAGCGCGCCGCCGTGGCCTGGCGTTCGAGCGGTCGGATCTGCCGTCGCACCTCACGGACCAAGTCGCCAAGACGTTCGAGGTTCTCCTCGGTGGCCGCCAGCCGACGCTCAGCCCGCTCGCGCCGACGGCGGTGCTTGAGCACGCCGGCGGCCTCCTCGATGACCGCCCGGCGGTCCTCAGGTCGCGCCTGGAGGATCTGGTCGAGCTGGCCCTGGCTCATGATGACGTGCTGCTGGCGGCCGACACCCGAGTCCGACAGGAGCTCTTGGACGTCCATCAACCGACACGGCTGTCCGTTCAGGGCGTACTCGCTGTCACCGGAGCGGAACAGGGTCCGGGTGATGGTGATCTCCGCCAGGCCGCCGGGAAGACGTCCCGTCCGGTTGTCG
>JAJZLP010000270.1 GCA_021803325.1 Actinomycetes bacterium | reverse complement strand
GCCGCCTTCGGCACTGCACCGGCCGCCTTCGGCACTGCACCGGCCGCCTTCGGCACTGCACCGGCCGCCTTCGGCACTGCACCGGCCGCCTTCGGCACTGCACCGGCCGCCTTCGGCACTGCACCGGGCTTCGACGCGCCACCGGGCTTCGGTACTGCACCCACCGCACCTGTTGCCGCCGCCTCGTCGGCGCTGGTCAGCGTCGCCCGATCGACCCCAGCCGACTGAGGCCCGGCGGCGGCGGCGTCGCCGAGCACCGGCGCCAGCACCTGACCGGTGTAGCTACCGGCGTGTGCCGCCACCGCCTCGGGTGTGCCGGCGACGACGACGGTGCCGCCGCCCTCACCGCCTTCGGGGCCGAGGTCGACGATCCAGTCGGCGCACTTCACCACGTCGAGGTTGTGCTCGATGACGATGACGGTGTTCCCGTGGTCGACCAGGCGTGCCAGTACCTCCAGCAGCTTCCGCACGTCTTCGAAGTGCAGGCCGGTCGTGGGCTCGTCGAGCACGTACAGGGTGTGCCCGGTGGGCCGGCGGCTCAGCTCAGAGGCGAGCTTGACCCGCTGCGCCTCCCCACCGGACAGGGTGGTGGCCGGCTGGCCAAGGCGGACGTAGCCGAGGCCGACGTCGACCAGGGTCTGCAGGTGGCGAGCGATGGGCGGCTGGTTGGCGAAGAAGCCGAGAGCCTCCTCGCACGACAGGTCGAGCACGTCGGCGATGTTCTTTCCCTTGAACGTGACTTCGAGCGTTTCGCGGTTGTACCGGGCGCCGCCGCACACCTCGCACGGCACGTAGACGTCGGGGAGGAAGTGCATCTCGATCTTGAGCGTGCCGTCGCCGGCGCACGCCTCGCAGCGACCGCCTTTGACGTTGAAGGAGAACCGTCCTTGCAGGTAGCCGCGGACCTTGGCCTCAGGCGTCTGGCTGAACAGCTTCCGCACATGGTCGAACATGCCGGTGTAGGTGGCAGGGTTCGACCGAGGCGTCCGGCCGATGGGCGACTGGTCGATGTCGACCACCTTGTCGACGTGCTCGACGCCGTCGATACCGCCGTGGCGTCCGGGCGTGGTCCGAGCCCGATGGACGGTGCCGAGCAGCGACTGCAACAGGATGTCGTTGACGAGCGTGGACTTGCCCGAGCCGGACACGCCGGTGACCGCCACCAGGCAGCCCAGCGGGAAGGCGACGTCCGCACCTTGCAGGTTGTGCTCGCGGGCGCCGCGCACGACCAGCTGGTCCCCGCTGCCGGGCCGGCGCACACTGGGCACGGCGATGCTGCGGGCACCGGCCAGGTAGCGACCGGTGAGGGACTCGTCGCACCGGACGAGCCCGTCGACCAGCCCGCTGTAGACCACCTGGCCGCCGTGCTCCCCCGCACCGGGGCCGATGTCGACGACATGGTCGGCAGCCCGGATCGTCTCCTCGTCGTGCTCGACGACGATGACGGTGTTGCCGAGGTCCCGCAGGCGGAGCAGGGTGTCGAGCAATCGGCGGTTGTCGCGTTGGTGCAGGCCGATGGACGGCTCGTCCAGCACGTACAGCACTCCGACCAGGCCCGAGCCGATCTGACTGGCCAGACGGATGCGCTGGGCCTCGCCGCCCGACAGGGTGGCGGTGCCCCGGGCCAACGACAGGTAGTCGAGGCCGACATCGAGCAGGAACTGCAGACGGGCCCGCACCTCCCGCAGGACCCGGTCGGCGATGAGGTGCTCGCGCTCGGTGAGCTCCACGTCGGCAAGCGCCTGGACGGTCCGCGCGATCGACAGGGAGCACAGCTCGAAGATGCTGCGCCCGCCCACGCTGACCGCCAGGGACTCCGGCTTCAGGCGCGCACCACCACAGGTCGAACAGGGCACCTGCCGCATGAACCCTTCAGCCCACTCGCGCATCGACTCGGAGTCCGATTCGGCGTGGCGCCGAGCCAGCCACGGCACCACGCCCTCAAAGCGGGTGGTGTAGGCACGCTGCCGGCCGAAACGGTTGCGATAGTGCAAGGTGACCTGCTTGGCCCCGGTTCCCTTCAGCAGCACCGCCCGGTCTGCCGCGCGCAGCTGGTTCCACGGGGTGTCGAGCGTGAAGTCGTAGGTCTCGGCGACAGCTTCGACGAGACGGTCGAACCAGCGGCTGCGGCCCCCGACCCACGGGGCCAGGGCGCCGCCGGCCAGGGTCTTCGACGGGTCGGGCACCACGAGGTCCGGGTCCACTTCGAATTGCGTGCCGAGCCCGTCGCAGGCCGGGCAGGCGCCGTAGGGCGAATTGAAGGAGAAGTTCCGGGGGGCAGGCTCCTCGAAGGAGAGCCCGCAGAACGTGCAGGCGAGGTGCTCGGAGAAGGCGATGAGCTCATCGTTCCCGTCTTCGCCCACCACCGCGATCTCGGCTATGCCATCGGCCAGGCGCAGGGCGGTCTCCATCGACTCGGTGAGACGCTGGCGGATGGTGTCGCGCCGTACCAGGCGATCGACGATCACCTCGATCGTGTGCTGCTCGTAGCGGGCGAGCTGCAGGTCGCCGCGGTCGCTGAGCTCCACGGTGGTGCCATCGACCCGGGCGCGGGCGAACCCCTGCCCGGCCAGGTCGTCGAGCAGCGCCTCGTACTCCCCCTTGCGCCCGCGAACCACCGGGGCCAGCACCGAGAACCGGGTGCCCTCGGCCAGGTCGAGGACCCGGTCGACGATCTGCTGGGGCGTCTGGCGGGCCACGGGCCGCCCGCAGCTCGGGCAGTGCGGCCGGCCCACCCGGGCGTACAGCAAACGGAGGTAGTCGTAGACCTCGGTGACGGTGCCGACCGTGGAACGCGGGTTTCTGCTGGCGCTCTTCTGATCGATGGAGATGGCCGGTGACAGCCCCTCGATGAAGTCGACGTCGGGCTTGTCCATCTGGCCCAGGAACTGCCGGGCATAGGCGGACAGCGACTCGACATAGCGCCGCTGCCCCTCCGCGTAGATCGTGTCGAATGCCAGCGACGACTTGCCCGACCCCGACAGCCCGGTGAAGACCACCAGCCGGTCCCGGGGCAGGTCGATCGACACATCGCGCAGATTGTGCTCGCGGGCACCACGGACCACCAGACGGTCGGCCATCGCCGGGAGGTTACCGGCAGGCTGCGACACCGGCGACCGGCGCGGGCATGGCCCGACGCCCGTGGAGCCCCGGTCGCCGGCAGGCTGCGACACCGGCGACCGGCGCGGGCATGGCCCGACGCCCGTGGGAGCCCCGGTCGGCGGCAGGCTGCGACACCGGTGACCGGCACGGGCATGGCCCCACGGCCGTGGAGCCCCGGCCAGGATCTCCGCCATCGCCGCCGCGCCAGCGGCATGTTCAGGCGATCAGCCGCCTGGTGGGAAGCCGGCCAGCGGCGTGGCGCTGGCACCGACGGCCACGTACTGCGTCACGCCGTAGGAGAGGAGCGTCACGCCGTACAGGTCCGTGCCCGTCCCCGACGACATGGTCGACCACGTGGTGGAGGCAGCGGTGACGCCACCACCGGTCACGTCGATCAGTGTGCCGCCGGCCCCGGCGGCCACCACGCACGAGCCCCCGCCCCAGAGCCCGCAGTAGCCACCGGCTGCGACCCCCTCGAGGTTCGCCTTCGTCGCCGTGGCACTGCTGGCGCTCACCGTCCACGTCACCGGCCCGTTCAGGATGGTGCCGGCGTCCCCCACTGCCCAACAGCTGGTGGACCCGACGCAGGTGACAGCCCGCAGGTTCGCGACGGTGACCCCGGCCCCCTGGACCCCCCAGATGCTGCCCCCATCGGTGGTGGCGATGATGGCGCCACTGTCACCTACGGCAACGCAGATCTTCGACGTCGGGCAGGTGATCCCGTTGAGGGTGGCGCTCGTGACGCCGCCGCCCTGTACGGTCCAGCTGGTGCCACCGTCGGTCGTGGCCAGGATGGTGCCCCCGGCTCCCACCGCCCAGCACGTGTTCAGCGCCGGGCAGGCGACGGCATTCAGATCCTGCGACGTCACCCCGGCACCCTGGCGCGCCCACGTCGTGCCGCTGTCGCTGCTGGCCAGGATCGTGCCGGCTGCACCGACCGCCCAGACGTCGGAGCTCTCCACCCCGGTGGCCACGCCGGAGAGATTGTCACTCGTGCCGCTCGTCGCCGGCGTCCACTGGGGCAGCCCGCTGGTCACCAGGATCGTGCCGCCATCGCCGACGGCCACGGCGGTGGGCATACCGGTGAAGCCGGTGACGGCGCGCAGCGTCTGCGACGCCCCGGCCGTGACCGAGACGGCGGCCGAGTACGTGTTGTTGGCGTACGACGGCTCGTTCAGGACCTGGCCGGAGTCGGCCACCACGGTCAGGTGGTAGCTGCCGGCGCTCGTCCCGCCCGGGATCGGCACGACTTCACTGTCGGTGTAGGTCGCTCCGGCGGCCAGCGGAGCGTGCGCACCCTCGGAGAACTGAGCGAGGAGCGTGGTGGTGGCGCCCGTGCCCGTCCCGAGGTAGACGGAGTCGACCCAGCTGCCCGTGGCCGTCGCCGAGCCCACGTTCTTCACCGTCCACGACACCGTCACCGAGCCTCCGGCCGCGGCCGACGAGGGTACCGACAGACCGGTCGCCGCCAGGTCGGCCCGCCCCGACGGTGGTGGCGGTGGTGGCACGGGAGGGGGCAGGGTGGCGACGGCTCCGATCACGAGGGTCAGCGTCGCGGTGGCGATCCCGCCGATGCCGTCGGAGACCTGGACGGGGACGGCGAAGCTGCGGCCCGCGGCGCTGGCCGGGGCGGTGCCCCACAGGGTGCCGTTGCCCCCGAGCACCAGCCACGGCGGCAAGGGATACCCGGCGGCCGTGGCCGCGGCAGGCAGGGCCCATTGGTAGCCGGTGGTGCCGAGGACCCCGCCGGTGGCCTGCAGCGAGATGCGAAAGCTCGATCCGGCCGCCTCGGCCGGCAACGACGTGGTGGCGACGGCCACCGCCGGGGCGATCCCGGGACCTGGGAGCGTGCACACCGTGGCCCCGGCGCGGTCGGTGGCGCACAGAGACACGTCTGTCGGGGTCGACGCCTGGAGCGGCGTGCCTGCGAGCGTGGCCGTGCGTTCGGCGGTGGTGACAGCGAGCCCTGCCGGCAGCGTCCCCGTCGTGCTCCACGAGACCGGTGTGGTGCCCCCGACCGTCTCGACCTGGGTGCCATAGGGCACCCCGACCTCGCCTTGGGGCAACGACTGGGTGCTCAGGGTGAGGGCCTGCTCCACATCCAGGGTGAGCATGGCATCCGCTGTCGCTCCCCAGTAGTCGACGGCCTGGACGTGCACGACCACGCCCGTGCCCGAGACCGATGCCGTCGGTGTGCCGCTGATGACGCCACCCGGTGACAGGACCAGACCCTCGGGCAGGTGGTCACCGGGGGCGAGCGACCACCGGTAGGGCCACGACGCGCTGGTGTACCCGCCGGCTGCGGCGAGGACCGCCTGGTACGGCGTGCCGGGGCTGGCCTCGGGCAGCGCAGCGGTGATGACCGACGGCCCACCGGTGACGACGACCACCGCCTGCACCGCGGCCTGCACGCCGACGGCGTCGACCAGCTGCACGGCGATGGGATAGGTCCCGGACGCCCTCGGCGTGCCGACGAGGCTGCCGGGTGTCCCCGTGACCGTCCCGCTGCCGTCAAGCACCACACCTGCGGGCAGTGGGCCTGAGCCCGGTGCCAGCGACCAGGTGAAGGGCGCGATGCCCCCGGCCACACTGGCCACGGCGCCATACGGCTGGCCGGCGTCGGCGGGCGGCAGCGCCGGGTCGATGACGGGTCGGGCCTCGACGTCCAGACGGAACCCGGTGGTCCAGCTCGCCCCGGTTGCGTCGGTCACCGTCACCGACACCGGGTACGAGCCTGCGGTTCGCGGGAAGCCACCCATCGCACCGGCCGCGTCCAGCCCGATCCCGGCGGGCAACGGCCCGGACCCGGCCGCCACACGCCACCGCTCGGTCCCACGGCCGCCGGCCGCCTGCAGGGTCACCTGGTAGCGAACCCCGAGCTCGGCCGCTGGCAGCGACAGGGTCGTGATGGCCACACCGACGGGCACCACCAGCGTCGCCCGCTCGGAGGCGCCCATGCTGTCGGTCACCGCCACGGTCACGATCGCCGTCGCCGCCGTCTGGGTCGGGACGCCCAGGATCCGCCCGTCCTGCAGGAGCCCGAGCCCGGCGGGCAGGGTACCGGACACACCCGGCGCGCCCGGCACCAACCGCCAGTGCAGTGACCCCGATCCCCCACTCGCCCCCAGCATCGTCGAGTACTGCGCACCCGCGGTCACCGGCGGCAGCTGCGCCGGGCTCGTGATGACGAGCGCCGGCGCGATGGTGAGGGTGAACGACCGGGTGGCCTGCCCGTGCATGCCGTCGACGAGGGCC
>JAJZLP010000108.1 GCA_021803325.1 Actinomycetes bacterium | reverse complement strand
AGGGCCGAGACGAACGGCTCGCCGCCGGTGCCCGAGCCACCCTCGCCCCGGGGGTCGAGCGAGCTGGTCGACCCACCTGAGCCGCTCGAACCGCTCGTCGACGAGTTCCTGACCTGGCTCGCGGTGGACCGGGGCCGGTCGGTGAGCACGGTCGCCGCCTACCGCCGGGACCTGACCGTCTTCCAGCGGTTTGTCCATGGCCAGGGCATGCCGCTGGGCGAAGCCAGTCCCGCCGTGATCGACGCCCACCTCGACGCCTTGGCATCGGCCGGTGCCCGGCCCGCGTCGGTCGTGCGGGCTCTGGCCGCCATCCGCGGTGTGTACCGGTTCGCCGTGGACGAGCTCTACCTGCCGGTGGACCCGACCGCATCCGTGCGGGGTCCGCGTGCCCCGGACCGGTTGCCGAAGGCGCTGACCGAGGACGAGGTGGCGTGCCTCCTCGACAGCGTGGCACCGACGGATCCACTGGGCAGGCGCGATCGGGCGATCCTGGAGGTGCTCTATGGCACCGGCATGCGGGTGGGGGAGCTGGTCGGGTTGCGGACCGGCGACCTGGGCTCGGAGACCGGTCTGGTGCGAGTTCTGGGCAAGGGCCGCAAGGAGCGCCTGGTCCCGCTCGGCGGCCTGGCGGCGCGGGCGCTGGAAGACTGGCTCGGCCCCGGTGGTCGACCGCAGCTGGTTCCCGCTCGATGGGCGCGCCGTCACGACGCCGATGCGGTCTTCCTGAACGCTCGAGGCGGTCGGCTCACCCGGCAAGGTGTGTGGGATGTCATCGGCCGGCGGGCCGCTGCGGCCGGTCTCGGATCGGCGGTCCATCCGCATGTGCTGCGCCATTCGTGTGCCACCCACATGCTCGGGCGGGGGGCCGACATCCGTGTGGTGCAGGAGCTGCTGGGGCACGTATCGGTCGCCACGACCCAGCTCTACACGAAAGTGACGGTCGAGCACCTCCGGCGGGCGTACGAGCAGGCGCATCCGCGCGCTGGTGGGGCTCGCCGGCAGTAGAGTCGTGGCGTGGCACCTGACGCGCCGACGGTTGACTTCCGGGCTCTGCTCGAGGAGGAGCGCGCCGAGTTGCATGCCAAGCTCGCCGAGCTCGGGTTCGCAGACGGGGATCGAACCGGGTTGGTCTACGATCCGAACTTTGCGGACACGAGCCAGGTGACTGCGGAGCGAGGCGAGGCCGAAGCGCTGGCCCTGACCCTGAGTGAAGCGCTCGCCGACGTGGAGCATGCCATCGCTAAGCTGGCCGACAACACCTACGGCGTGTGTGAGGGGTGCGGCAAGCCGATCAGCGAAGCCCGGTTGGAGGCGATGCCCGCAGCGCGGTTCTGCTTCGACTGTGCATCTCGGCAGTGATCCGGTGACGGGTCCGGAGCCCGCGTCACCACAGGGCGGGGAGCCGCGGCTGCACCCGCTGTCGGCGGCCGCCGACGGGACGCCACCAGGACCGTGGGGGACGCCGCCTTCAGGTGGCTGGCCCCCGGGTCGTGGAGACGGAGCCCCACCTGGGTGGTCGCCCGGAGATCCCGCGGGCCGGCGGCAGGGCTCGCAGGGGCCCGATGGTCGGAGCCATGGGCCGTCTCGGCCGGGTGGCTGGGGCCCGGGTGGGCAGCTGCCGCCGGGTGCTGGCGGGCCCGGTCCGGGGTGGCCGGCACCGCCGCAGCAAGGTGGCTGGGGTCCGGGTGGGCAGCTGCCGCCGGGTGCTGGCGGGCCCGGACCGGGGTGGCCGGCACCGCCGCAGCAAGGTGGCTGGGGTCCGGGTGGGCAACTGCCGCCGGGTGCTGGCGGGCCCGGACCGGGGTGGCCGGCACCGCCGCGGCGTCCTACCGCTGGACGGGACCCGCGCCTGGCCGCGGTGGTCATCGTGGCGGTGGCATTGGTCGCCATCCTGGTCCGCACCCACCACGTTCCGGTCGTGTCGATCATCGTGTTCTGCGTGCTCGTGCCGTCGGTGATCCTCCATGAGGTCTCCCACGGGTGGGTGGCCCTGCAGTTCGGCGACGACACGGCCAAACGGGCGGGGCGATTGACCCTCAACCCGCTGGCCCACATCGACCTGGTCGGGACCATCATCGTGCCGATCGTCATGACCCTGAGCGGCCTGGGAGCGTTCGGCTGGGCCAAGCCGGTCCCCGTCAACGTGTCCCGGCTCCGCCACCCGCGCAACCAGTCGGTCGCCGTGTCCTTGGCGGGTCCCGCGGTCAACCTGGTGCTGGTGGCGCTGTCGTGGGGCGCCTACCGCTACCTCGTGCCGGCTTCCGTCAAGCTCGGCGTGCTGTACACCGGTGTCGTCACCGTCCAACCGGTGTGGGCCCAGGTGATCTTCTTCGTCGGCTACGTCAACCTCATCCTCGCCGTGTTCAACCTGATCCCGTTGCCACCGCTCGACGGCTCGGCGGTGGTCGAACGGCTGCTGCCGTCGCGCCTGCTCCCCGGCTACTACCGGATCCGGCCGTACGCGCTCATCCTGCCGCTCCTGCTGGTGCTGCTGTCGTCCTTCGGCTCCAACGGCGGCCCGCTGGGCAGCCTGTTCGGCTCGGTGCTCAACTGGTGGGGGCACGCCGTCGGGCTGTGACCCTGTGCTCGGGCTGCGACCTGATGTCGTGCTCGTACCCGGCGCTGCGCCGGGGGGATCCTGCCGATCGCAGCTTGGTCCGCCTGTCAGCCTGGACGCCCGCTCGTGCATCCTGCCGATCGCAGCTCGGTCCGCCTGTCAGCGTGGACGACCCGCTCGTGCATCCTGCCGATCGATGCTGTTCCTGTGTCCTCCAGGCGCATCGCGATCGGCCGAACATGGGGGTCACGGCATGAGCAGGCCGGCGCTGCGAGCGGCACGCTCGTACGTTGCGGCAGCGATCAGGTGCGCCCGCTCGGCTCCGGCAGCCAGGATGCGACGCAGCGCACCGTGGTCCGCCACCACCTCGGCGTACCGCTGCTGGACGGGCTCGAGGAGAGCGACCAGCGCGTCGGCCACGTCGTCCTTGAGCGCCCCGTAGGTGGTGTACCCCTCCGCTAGGCGGGCGGGCTCCCCGCCGGCCGCAGCGGCCAACAGGTCGAGCAGGTTCGACACGCCGGGCTTGGCCTTCGGGTCGTAGCGGACCTCGCTCTCGGTGTCGGTCACCGCCCGGCGGACCTTGCGGCGCACGACCTCGGGCGGGTCGAGCACCAGGACCGTGCCCTGTGGCGACGACACCGTCTTCGACATCTTGCGAGTGGGCTCCTGCAGGTCCATCACGCGGGCGCCGGCACTCGGGATGGCCGCCTCGGGCACGACGAACGTGTCGCCGCAGCGGCCGTTGAAGCGGATGGCGACGTCCCGGGCCAGCTCCAGGTGCTGGCGTTGGTCATCGCCCACGGGCACCCGGTCGGCGTCGTACAGCAGGATGTCGGCCGCCATCAGGACCGGGTAGGTGAACAGCCCCACCCGCACCGACGGTGCCTCGCCGCCGCCGCCGCCGCCGCCGTCGTCGTGGCCTCGGGCCGCTTTGTCCTTGAACTGGGTCATGCGCTGGAGCTCGCCCATGGTGGCAGTGCATTCGAGGAGCCATGTCAGGCGCGGGTGCTCGGGTACGTGGCTCTGCACGAACAGCGTGCAGGTGGCCGGGTCGAGGCCGACGGCCAGCAGGCAGGCAGCGGTGACCAGCGTGCGCTCGGCCAGTGCCGACGGGTCGTAGTCCAAGGTCAGCGCGTGGAGGTCGACGATGCAGTACAGGGCGTCGTGCTCGTGCTGGTCGGCAACCCAGCTTCGGAACGCACCCAGGTAGTTGCCGAGATGCATCTCGCCGCTGGGCTGTACGCCCGAAAGGACCCTGGTCATGGCTCGACATGGTACGGCACCCACGGTGTGGCCGGACCCGGCGGCAGCTGTGCCGAGCCTGCTGCCGGCCTCGCCTGGCTGCGCCGCCGTGTCGGTCGGTGTGGCGTGCACGACCGGCGGCCCGCGCTCCGGTATCGTCGTCGCATGCCGGCGCACGTGAGCACCCGGGTCTTCGAAGGGCCCATCGACGTGCTGTTGCAGCAGGTCGGCGACCACAAAGTGGACATCTACGACGTGGCGTTGGCCGCGGTGGTCGAAGCGTTCTTGGTGAACCTGGCGGCGCTTGGCGAGGTCGACGTGGAGGAGGCCAGCGAGTTCCTGCTCGTGACGGCCATCCTGGTCGAGCTCAAGTCCCGCAAGCTTCTGCCCGGACCCGACGAGGTGGAGTCCGACGAGGAGGTGGACGGCTTCGAGGAGCGGGACCGGCTGTTGTCCCGGCTGCTCGAGCTGCAGGTGTACAGCGCCGCCGCCGACAATTTCGCCATCCTGGCGGAGCGGGCTGCCCGGTCGCTGGCCCGTCAGGCCGGCTTCGACGACGCGTTCCGCGACTTGGCTCCCGACCTGCTGGTCGGGGTGACGGCGCGGGATATCGCCGCGGCCTTCCGGCGGGCGCTCACACCCCGGCCGGCCCCCGAAGTCGACCTGTCCCACGTCACCGTGGAACCGGTCACCGTGTCAGAGGCGGTCGAGGAGCTGGTCGGGCGGCTGCCGTCGCTGCGGCGGACCAGCTTCCGGGACCTGACCCTGCACTGCACGACGCGGATGCAGATCATCGTGCGGTTCCTGGGTCTGCTCGAGCTGTGCAAGCGGGGCTGGGTCACCTTGGACCAAGGAGACACGTTCGGGGACCTGGTGGTGGCGTGGGTGGCGGAGCCGTCGCTGGTCGGCGACGGGGACGGCTGGGTGGCGGCCGGTGTCGAGGAGTACGAGGGATGACGATGTCGAACGGCTGGGCCGATCCGGCGTGGGGCGGGCCTGCCGATCCCGGTGGGGACGACGACGGCGATCGATCCGGTGCCGGGAGCGCCGCCGTCGTCGAGCCCGAAGTCCAGGGATCCCACGAGATGCCGGAAGTCCACGAGATGCCGGAAGCCCACGAGATGCCGGAAGTCTCGGAGATCGCGGCCGAGGACCTGGGATCGACCGTTGAGACTTGGGCGGACCCGGCGGGCACGGCACCGTCCCCACCGTGGGTGTCAGGAGGCGAGCTCGGACTGGAGCACCGCGCGGTGGAGGCCGTGGTCCTGTGCGCGGTGGAGCCGGTGCCCGCCGGCCTGTTGGCCGAGCTGCTGGAGCTGTCGGTGGACCGGGTGGAGCGCATCTGCGCCGACCTGGCCCGTGACTACCGTGCCCAACGCCGAGGGTTCGTGCTGGTCAGGGTGGCCGGCGGCTACCGGTACCAGACCGATGCCGAGCTCGCCCCGTTCGTGGAGCGTTTCGCCATGGAGGGTGTGTCGTCCCGGCTCTCGTCGGCCGCGCTCGAGACCTTGGCGATCGTGGCGTACAAGCAGCCCGTGTCCCGTGGCCAGGTGTCGTTGCTGCGCGGCGTCAACGTCGACGGTGTCGTTCGGCTGCTCGTGCAGCGCGGTCTCATCGCCGAGGTGGGGCACGCCCCTGGGCCAGGCCAGCCCGTGCTGTACGGCACGACCCCAGCGTTCCTGGAGAAGCTGGGGCTCGACAGCCTCGACGAGCTGCCGGCCGTCGAAGATCTCTTCCCGGGCCCCGAGGCCGTCGAGGTCTTGGAGGCGCGTCTCCGCCCTGGTGCCGATGCCGGCTGAGCCCGACGAGGTCGGGGAAGGTGAGCGGCTGCAGAAGGTCCTGGCGCGCGCCGGACTGGGCAGCCGCAGGGTGTGCGACGACCTGATCGCGTCAGGTCGGGTATCGGTCGACGGCGAGCAGGCCCGCCTGGGGCAGCGGATCGATCCCGTGGTGCACCGGGTGGCCGTGGACGGGGTTCCCCTCGCCATCGCACCGGGGCTCGTGCACTACGTGCTGAACAAGCCGGCCGGAGTCATCTGCAGCGCAGCCGACCCCGAGGGGCGTCCGCAAGCGGTCGATCTCGTTCCGGCCCAGCCACGTGTGTTCTCGGTTGGCCGCCTGGACACCGACAGCGAGGGCCTGCTGCTGCTCACCAACGACGGCGAGCTGGCGCACCGCCTGACGCACCCGTCGTACGGCGTGGACAAGGAGTACCTGGTGGAGGTGGAGGGCCAGCCGACCAGCGGTGCGCTGGGCCGTCTCCGGCGGGGCGTCGACCTGAGCGACGGTCCGACCGCACCAGCCCGAGTGGGGGTGGTGGGTCCCGGGGTATTGCGCATCGTCGTGCACGAGGGGCGCAACCGCCAGGTCCGGCGGATGTGCGAGGCCGTCGGCCACCCCGTTCGCCGCCTGGTGCGGGTGCGCATCGGGCCGATCGCCGACCAGCGCCTGGCGCCGGGTGCCTGGCGACCGCTGACCCAGGCGGAAGTCCGCGACCTGGCCGCTGCCACCGGGTCTCGCACCTCGGCTCGTGGAGCGAGTGGCCGTGGTGGGGCGGGTGGCCGTGGTGGGGCGGGTGG
>JAJZLP010000106.1 GCA_021803325.1 Actinomycetes bacterium | reverse complement strand
GTCACCGGTCAGCAGAGCACGACCGCCACACGCCGAACGCAGCCGGGGACGTCACCGGTCAGCTGAGCACGACCGCCACACGCCCGGCGCGGCGCGACCCCGAGCCGCCGGCCGGCAATTGCGGCCGCAACTCGGGGCGCACGCCCGACGGCGAGCGGGTCCACCGGACCGGGGTCGGACGTTCCCCGGGCTGGCGCTCACCGGGCCGGCTCGATGAACCAGCCCGGTCACCTCACTCGCCGCACGACCCGCACCCGGCCCCGGGCCACCAGGAACACCGCGTGGCGGCTGTCCCCGGTGCTCGGTGGCCGCGCCGAGCTCGCTACCCGTACTGTGCGCCCCGGCACCACCCACGACAAGGGGGCCGGGCCATATCCAGACGTTGTCCACCACATTCGTGGCGATCATCCCCAGATCGCCTGCCGTCATCCCCAGGTCATCGACAGGTATCCGCAGGTCATCGACAGCCGTCCCCACATCTCGGGCTCCCGCCCCCGCATCGGCGGCAACACCCTTCCGGCCACGCTCACCGATCCCAGCCAGGTCGAGGTCATACCCGCCACGACCCCAGCTCGTCCCGCTCCGAGGGATCGCAGTGCACGGCTCACCCCATGGAGCAGTCGGCAGCGCCGCCGCCGGCCAGGGTGCCTGCGGACCCGGTTCTGCACGCCGCCGCAGTTCAGCAGGGGGTGTCGCTGCCGTTGCCGGAACCCTGCCACGCTCCCCCCGGCGGCTCCGCCGCTCCGGCTCCAGCCCCGGCCCCAATGGCTCCGGCTAGCCAGGATCGGTGCGCTCCGCTGGCTCTGACGATTCTCTGGGAATGCCGGGCAGGCCGTCACAGACCAGCTGCGTCAGATAGGAGCCGAGCTGCACCCTGCTCATCGCCCCACGCTCGAGCCACCAGGATCCGGCAGCCACGGCCATGCCCACCATGCCGTACGCCCACGCCTCGGCGGCACCGGAGTCCCTGCCCGCCGAACGCAGGCGGTCGCCGAGGACGACGGCCACCTGGCGGCTGACACGGGCGAGGTAGTCGTCGACGGCCTGGCGCCTCGAAACCGGATCGGCATGCAGCGCCAGGAACCTGTAGAGCTCCGGCTCGCGCTCCACGAACGCCAGGTAGGTGTCGATGGCATCGGCGACCATCTGCCGGGGCGCGACCCCAGCTGCAGCCAGCACTTGGTCCAAACCCGCCCCCAACGAGGCGAAGGCGTGCTCCCCCACAGCCCGGTGCAGCCCGGCGCGGTCGCCGAACACGCGATAGAGAATTGGCTTGGCCACACCGGCCTCTGCCGCGAAGCGGTCCATGGACGCGTCCGGACCCTCGCGGCGAATGACACGTACTGCGGCTTCCACCATCTGCTGGCGCCGCTCCTGACGACGAGAGTCGCGGTCACTCGCGTGGTCCGGGGCCTTGCGCACCGCCGGGATCGTATCGGGTCACCCAGTCGCTCCACCTTCCGCCAGCCAGACCAGCAAGCCGGGACCCGGTCAGCTCGGTGATGGCAGGGCCACGATGCACCGTCACCACGGTCGCTCCCTTCACAGGGCCAGCCGGAGTCCGGTCAGCTCGGTGGTGGCAGGAGCTCCGCGCTGACGACGACGTCGCCGGTGAAGGACAGGAGCCAGGTGCCGCCCTTGGGCCCGGGTATCTCGGCGCCGTCGGCCAGCTCCGCCGCTCCGGTGCTCCTCAGGCCCGCAGCGATCACCTCGCCGTGGGTACAGACGGCGATGACCGGGTCGTCCGTGGAACGCGCCAGGCGGGGCCCGGTCCCGCTTCGGGCAAGCGCCCGCAAGGTCCGGCCTGCATGGGGAGCTCCCTGTACCCCCAGATCGTCGACCGGCACGACCGGCAGACCCGACATCTGCGCCAGCGGCACCACCGTCTGCAAGCACCGCTGATAGGGGCTGGTGGCGATCAGCGCCGGGTTGTGCTTCGCGAGCACACTGGCGAGATCCCGAGCCTGCCGGACCCCGGCCTCGGTCAACGGCCGATCGCGGTCGTCGCCCGCCCAGTCGCGGCGCGATCCGGCGTCGGCATGGCGGATCAGGAGCATCAGCACTGCCGCCATCATGCCGTGGCCGGTGACGGCACACGTACATCCCGCCATCAGTCCGCCCCGAGGAGAGCACGAGCAACGGCGAGCAGTTGACAGGTCGAATGGCAGATGGTCGCATGACGCTCGCGTCGACGACGGCGGGAGGGGCCATGGCACCACAGGACGGGGATGGTCCGCCAGCGACCCAGCCGCTGGTCCCCGACCAATCCCCTGCTGGTCCGCCGGCACGCGATGCCGCTTCCGTCGGCGCGACCCCAGACCGCACTTCGCCAGACCGCACTTCGCCAGACCGCACTTCGCCAGACCGCACTTCGCCAGACCGCACTTCGCCAGACCGCACTTCGCCAGACCGCACTTCGCCTGGGGGAGTCGAGTTGGCATCCGCCTGGAGCAGCCGGCGCCTTTGGCACCGCACCCTCCACCGCTACCCGGAGCGAGGGCAGCGCTCGGCCTACCTGGCGGTCGCTGTGCTCGCCAGCATCGTCCTGTACGACCAGCAGTACGTGGCGGGCGCCGTGGCGCCGTCGCTGCTCGCCCACTTCCACATCTCGTTCCGCTTCTACCTGACCGTCGTGGTGGTGGCCAGCGCAGCGGGGGCGGTGGCCTCGCTCGTCGCCGGCCTGGCCGACCGCTGGGGCCGGGCCAACCTGGTGGTGTGGGGTCTGCTTGTTGCCAGCCTGGTCACCACCTTCGGCATCCCTGCCGCCCCCGACGCCATGGCCTACGCCGCCCTGGTCGCCGTGGTCGGCTTCGTGGAAGGCATGGTGCTTGTCGCCACCCCCGCCCTGGTCAGGGACTTCTCCCCCCAGATGGGACGGGGCACCGCCATGGGGATGTGGACGCTCGGCCCGGTCATGGGCAGCCTCGTCGTCTCCGAGGTGGCGTCCAACACCCTCGACCACCTCCATGCGTGGCAAGACCAGTACCACATCGCCGGTATCACCGGGATGGTCGTGTTCCTGGTCGCTCTGGTCTTCCTGCGCGAATTGTCGCCGCAGCTGCGTGACCAGCGGATGGTGTCGATGCGCGAGCGAGCGCTTGTGGAGGCGCGAGCCCGGGGCATCGACGTGCACGCCGCCGTCCGCCGGCCGTGGCGACAGATGGCCACCGGCTCGGTGATCGTGCCCGCCGTGGGGATCAGCCTCTTCCTCCTCATCTACTACGCGGCCGTCGGCTTCTTCGTCATCTACTTCACGTCGGTGTTCGGCTTCAGCCAGGCGCAGGCGAACGGGCTTGGCAACTGGTTCTGGGCGGCCGACGCAGTCACCGTCGTGGTCGTCGGTGTGCTCTCGGACCACGTCGGCGTGCGAAAGCCGTTCATCGCCATCGGCGGGCTCGCCGCGGTAGCCATGACCATCGTCTTCGCCAGCCGGGCCACCGAGCCGGCGACGTCGTACACGTCGTTCGTGGTGATCATCTCGGTGCTGTCAGCCAGCCGAGGGTTCGCCTACTCGCCGTGGATGGCCGCGTTCACCGAAACGGTCGAGCGCCGGAACCCTGCGCTCGTAGCCACGGGACTTGCCATATGGGGCTGGGTCCTGCGCGTCGTGGTCGCCATCGCGTTCCTCGTCATCCCCGACGTGGTGAGCTCGGTGACACCGGTGGTGAACGACGGCTCACGCCTGCAGGCCATCACGGCGCGCTACCCGGCCCAGGTGGCCACGTTGCAGGCGATCGACCCTGCCACACGCGCTGCCCTCGCCGCGAACGCCGACGACCGGACTGCCATCGTCGCCGCCATCGGCCAGATCGCCGCACACGAGCACCTGCCGCCGGCCCGGGCACTGACGCGACTGGCGGCAGTCCGGCAGGTCCCCGCAGCGGACCGCGCCTTCCTGGCTGCGCACGGACCGACCGTCCTGGTTGCGCGGCGCCAGGCACCAGGCCAGTGGCGAACGTGGTGGTGGGTGTGCGTGGGCGGCGAAGTGGTGTTCCTGCCGACGGTGCTGATGCTGGCCGGCCGGTGGCGTCGGTCCTCCGCGCTCCAGGACGCGGCAGCGCATCGCCGGCGGGTCGATGCCGAGTTGGCAGCGCTCCACGGAACGCCCCCGGCGTCCCGAGCGCCGGCCACCACGGCATGAGCCGCTCCACCAAGGGCCGTCCAAGGTCCCCAGGACCCCAGCCCCGTCCTGCTGGTGTTCTCCGTCATGCCCACCCAGCTCAAGAACGAGCACCCGTGACCCATCGCCAGCGCCGCGCTACCACGGCTACCTCGATCGGCCCCGATGGATGTTCCACCGGATCCCGGTGGCGTCACAGGTCACCGTGGGACTCCGCTTCGCTCCGTCTCCCGCTCGTTTACGGGCTGACCCTTGCCCGGTTCCCCCAGGTGGTCAAGGGCAACACGGGTCGAGCCGCGTCAGGGTGGAGTGGCGGTCCAGCATTTGGACCGATCCAGACTATAATTCTGACCATGACGGTTGCTGCAACGCCCGTACCGCTCTCCGAAGCCAAAGCCCGACTGTCCGAACTGACCAGACGGGTGCGCCAGCAGCACGAACGGATCACCCTGACTCGCAACGGGGAGGCTGAGGCTGTCTTGTTGTCGGTGGACGACCTCGAGGGCATGGAGATGACCCTGGAGATCCTCGGTGACAACGAGACCGTCGGTCGTATCTCCGACAGCCTGGCAACACTGGGCCGTGGTGAGAACGGCACCGACCTTGAACGCGTCCGCCAGGACCTGGCCCGTCGGCGCGCCACCGGAAGGTGAGCGGCACCGCGTCGCAGCACGACCAGGTCCGGTTCCAGCCAGCGGCCCGACGGGCCATCGCCCAGCGTCTCCCGGAGGCTGTCGCCGCCGCAGTCCTCGAGTTCTGCGAGGCGGCGCTCAGCATCAATCCACGGCGGGTCGGCAAGCCGCTGTTCGGGCCACTGGCGGGCTGCCATGGCGCACGGCGCGGCACCTACCGGATTGTGTACCGCGTCGACGATGACACCCGCACCGTGCACGTCCTTGACGTCGTTCACCGCTCGGAGATCTATCACCGTCCACAAGCCTGAGCCGACCGCGACGTATCGACACCACGGCGACACCAACGTTCACGTGGTGGGCAGGCTCACCACAACGTCACAGGAATCGTCCCTGACCTGAGTGATGTAACGGTGCTGACACCTTCGTGTCCGCCCCGACACTCGTGGTGGGATACCTGGCCCAGGGTTCAGCCACCATCGCCGCGTCGACCTGGCGGGAGTGGTGGGACGCGGCCCATACCGCCACGGTCCCGCACCGCCCCGCTACCCTCGAGCGGGGCACCACACGGACGCCGGCCCGCCAAAGACCGGCAGGGAGATCGAGGTCCGCATGAACGACGTGAACGACTGGAATACCAGGATCATCAAGGAGTTCCGCTCAAACGACGGCCGGGTCGGCGGACCATTCGAGGGCTCTCCGGTGCTCCTGCTGCACACCACCGGCGCCCGAAGCGGCGCCGAGCGGGTCAACCCCATGATGTACCTGGACCTCGACGACCACCGCTACGTCTTCGCGTCCAAAGCCGGGGCGGACACCGACCCCGACTGGTACCACAACCTCGTCGCCCACCCCGAGGTCACCGTCGAAGCCGGCGTCGAGACCTACCGGGCGGAAGCCACGCCGGTCACCGGGGACGACAGGGACCGCGTCTACGCCGAGCAGGCCCGCCGGTACCCGGGGTTCGCCGAGTACGCAGCCAAGACGACGCGGGTCATTCCGGTCGTCGAGCTCCGGCGCCTGGACTGACGGCTTCTCCTCGTCACCACCGGCAGCATGCTGTACAGGTGAGCCTGGCGTCGACCGTTGCGTCGCTGGCGGGCGTCGCCCACCCGGAGCGAAGCACCTGGCGGCGATCGAAGGTGCTGCAGGTGGAGTCGGTCGGGTAGTCATCCACGGCCAGGGGCTCAACCACCTCAACCACCTCGACCGCCGCGGCCACCACCGGCCCGATCCGGTCGCCGACCGGCCGCAGGGCGTCGAGGTGGTACCCGTACAAGGCGGCGGCGTTGGGCTCGACCATCATGGCCACCTCGGCCGGGTCGCAGCCCCCGAAAGCGGCGCGCAACGCCAGGGTGCTGTAGGGATCGCTGCTATGGAGTCGGGGACACCCCCGCCGTGGACGTTGGCGCCGGGCGGCGGCACGCTCATCCACAGGGGCGATCAGCGCAGCACAGTGGCGACCACCCCGCCCATCAGCGCAGCACAGTGGCGACCACCCCGCCCATCAGCGCAGCACAGTAGCGACCACCCCGCCCGTCAGCGCAGCACACTGGCCAAGGGGACACAGGCCAACCCGTGGGCCGCTGCCACTGCCGGGTACACCACCGCCCCGCCAGCGACGTTGACGCCGAGGGCGAGCGCCGGATC
>JAJZLP010000245.1 GCA_021803325.1 Actinomycetes bacterium | reverse complement strand
TGGCGGTCGTGCCTCTGGCGCTGCTGGGGCCGTGACAGCCTGGATCCACGTGCGTCCAGCAGTTCGGCGGGACGCCATGAGCGTCAGGAGCGGTCATGACGTAGCCGAGCGGAAGCTCTCGTAAGCCAGCCGGTGGAAGTCCGGTCCGAGGAGACGCCAAGGTCCTCGGTAGAAAAGCCCCCGGGTCCGGTCGAGAGGCCGGGGTCGAAGCGGGGTGGATCAACTGGCCGGTCCGCAGCATGAAGCGAAGTCTGCAGCGTCGTGAAGGCTCTCGGGGAACCGGGAACGTGAGGGTGCCGAGCCTGTGTGGACTTGGCGAAGGCCAAGGAAGCCGCCAGGGATCTTGGAGCGGGCGGCGAAGGACTCTCCGGCGTAGGGGACGTGGAACGGTCAGAAGGGTGGCGAGGGGGAACTGGAGAGGCCCTACTCGGCCCCGGCCCTGTCCTGTCTGTCAACGCGATGTGAGACATCTGCGGTAGCGCAGGATCCCTCCAGGGCGAGAGTGGAGCACGTAGAACGGTGACCATGACATCTGCATCTCTGGCCGAGCGCGCCCATGATGGCAACGTGCGTGGCGGTGTCGATCCCCGGCCGAAGGGCCTGCGGGCGCCGCCGACCGGGAGGATCGTCGTATCCGGGGGCCGTGTCTCGTCGGCCCCTCCGAGCGGAGGAGGTGGGATTCGAACCCACGGTCCCTTGCAGGACACACGATTTCCAATCGTGCCGATTCGGCCGCTCTCGCACTCCTCCGAAGCCGCCCGCTCGGCGGCAGGTGGAGGCTATCCTGTCCGGCGTGACCCCGGTGCTCCGTGCGACGGCCGGGTCCTACGCAACGGGCGCTCGTGAACCGAGTCAGGGCCGGAAGGCAGCAGCTCTCAGCGGGGCAGTCCGTGTGCCGTAGCCAACCTGGCCGTCGCACCGAGCGCCGGGGTCCGCGCCGGTAGGCTCCCAGCGGTGCCCGACCCCGCTCCTCCCGACCCTCAGCAGGTCCAGTCGCTCTACCGACGGTTCCGGCCCCAGCGGTTCGCCGGGGTGCTCGGCCAGGAGCACGTCACCGTGCCGCTGCACAACGCTGTGCGCAGCGGCACGGTCTCCCACGCCTACCTGTTCAGCGGGCCGCGGGGGACCGGCAAGACGTCGACAGCCCGGATCCTGGCCAAGGCGCTCAACTGCACGGACCCCGACGACGGCGAGCCGTGCGACCGGTGCCCGTCGTGCGTGGAGATCACCCGGGGCTCGTCGCTCGACGTCCACGAGCTCGACGCTGCGTCGAACAACGGTGTCGACGCCATGCGCGACCTGGTGGCCCGCGCCGCTCTCGGCACGCCCGGCCGGACGAAGGTGTACATCGTCGACGAGGTCCACATGCTGTCGACCGCCGCGTCCAACGCGCTGCTGAAAACACTGGAGGAGCCCCCCTCCCACGTCGTCTTCGTTCTGGCCACCACCGATCCGCAGAAGGTGCTCCCCACCATCCGCAGCCGCACCCAGCACTTCGAGTTCAGGCTGCTGGGCCCCGACGTGCTGTCCGAGCTGCTCCGCCAGGTCCGCGACGCCGCGGACCTCGGGCTCGACGACGGGGCGGTCGACCTGGCGGTGCGCCGGGGTCGGGGGTCCGCTCGCGACGCCCTGTCCGTGCTCGACCAGGTGGCGGCCGGCGGGGTGGCCGACGACGAAGGTGCGCTGCTGGCCGAGCTGGCCGGGGCGCTCGGCGACCAGGACCCCTCGCGTGCGCTGGTGGCGGTGGGCCGGGCGCTGGGGAGCGGTGTCGACCCGCAGCGCCTGGCCGGCGAGCTGGCCGACCATCTCCGGCAAGCCTTTCTGGCGACGGTCGCCCCCGAGCTCGTCACCGTCGCCGACGCGGATCGCCGACGGGTCGAGGAGCTGGCAGCCCGCATGGGACTCCCCGGGGTGGTCCGGGGCATGGAGCGCCTCGGCTCGGCCCAGGTGGCGATGCGCGACGCCCCCGATCCTCGGGCGCATCTCGAAGTCGCTGTCGTCCGCCTGACCACGCCGGTGCTCGACGACACCGTCGGCGCCCTGCTCGAGCGGGTGGAGCGGCTGGAACGGGCGTTGTCCTCCGGGGTGCCGGCAGGTATCGGCTCAGGCCCGGCGACGGTCGCCGCGCACACGGTCCCCTCGACCGATGCCGGCGCCGATGCCGCTGCGTCCGCGGCCCGGCAGCACCAGCAGGGAGCGGTCGGCCGTCCTGATGCGGGGTCTGCCGGTGATAGCGCTCCGGCATCCGCGGCTGCACCAGCAGGCGGCCAGGTAGCCGCACGGGCCGGTGACGCTGTCGATCGCCCGGCCAGTTCCAGGGCGGGCATCGGCGCCGCGACATCAGGCGTCCGACCGGGCGGGTCTGGTGGCACGGACGCTGCGGACGCTGCGGATGCTGCGGATGGGGGTGCGGGTGCTCCCGCCGGTGCACGTGCTGCAGGTTCCGCGGGTGCGGGTGGTGCCGCTGCAGGGGGGCCTGGCAACGAGCCGGCGGTCGGCGGGCCCGAACTGGCCCGGCGCACGCTCGGCGCCTTGCGACGGCGGGCAGCGGGCGGCGGTGATGACCAGGGCACAACGTCGTCTGGGGCTGTTGCACCGGGGCAATTCCCGGTTGGCGAGCAGGCCCAGGCGCCCGAGCCATCCGCGGCTGCCGGTGCAGCCGGGCTCCCCCCTGGAGTGGGCACCGAGCTCGCTGCCGGCGGCTCACCGGTCGGGGGCGCCAGCCCGAGCGGAGGCGCTCCACGGTCGTTAGGGCAAGACGATTCTGGCGTGGCCGCCTCCGCAGGCGGCATGGGGGGCGCCATCGGTCCGATCGGTGCGCCAGGGGGCTCCGGTGGTTCGGCCGGTGGCGACGCGGGTTCGCCGGCGGGTGGTTCGGCAGGTTCGGTGGCGGGTTCGGCCGGTTTGGCCGGCTCGGGTGGCTCGGGTGGCTCGTCGGCAGGTGGCTCGACGGGTTTGGGCGGTGGCTCCACGGGTTCGGCCGGATCGGCGGATGGATCGGCGGGCCCAGCGGGCCCGGCCGCCCGGGGTGCCCTGCCGACCCGGGACGAGCTGGTGCAGGCCTGGGGCGATCACGTCCTCGCCGCCCTGCCCGGCCGTGCTCGGGCCCGGTTCCGTGTCGGCCGGTTCGTTGCCGCAGACGGCGACGCCGCGGTCTTCGCCCTTCCCAACGAGACCCACCGCAGCTACTGCGAGGAGGTGCGGCGCGACGTCGAGGACGTCCTGTCGGCGCACTTCGGGGTCCGGGTCTTGCTGCATCTGGTGGTCGACGACGACCGGGAGGGGTCCGGTCCGGGCCTGCCGGGCGATGCCGGGGCTGCTGATCCGTCGCGCTCCGGAATGCAGCAGGGCGGGCTCTCGCCAGCCGAGCCTGATCTGAGCGGCACCGACGACGACGACGCGCTGCTCGACCCCGAGGTGCTCCGGGCGGAGACGGCGCCGGCCGGCGCCGGCGTGAGCCCCGAGCAGCGCCTGCGGCAGGCCTTTCCCGGGGCGGAGGAGGTCTGATGTACACCGGGCCGCTGCAGGCGCTCATCGACGAGCTCGGCCGCCTGCCGGGGATCGGACCGAAATCCGCGCAGCGCATCGCCTTCCACCTGTTGAAGGTGGCGCCGGAGGACGCCCGCCGGCTGGCCGCGACGATCGTGACCATGACCGAGCGCACCACGCTGTGCGCGCGGTGCTTCAACGTCGCCGAGGGCGGCCTCTGTTCGATCTGCGACGACCCCGGGCGCGAGCCCGGCGTGCTGTGCGTGGTGGAGGACCCCCGAGACATCGTCGCCGTGGAGAAGACCCGGGAGTTCCGCGGCCGCTACGCCGTGCTGCACGGCGCGCTCAACCCGCTCGAGGGGATCGGGCCCGATCAGCTCAAGGTGCGCGAGCTGCTGGACCGGATCGGTCCCGAGCAGGTGACCGAGGTCATCTTGTGCACGAACCCCAACCTCGAGGGCGAGGCCACCGCCATGTACGTGGCGCGGCTCCTCGGCCCGCTCGGCGTGGCGGTCACCCGGATCGCCAGCGGCCTGCCGGTCGGTGGCGACCTCGAGTACGCAGACGAGTTGACGCTCGGCCGGGCGCTCGAGGGGCGCCGGCCTGTCGACGTCTGACCGGGCACGGGCTGCACGCCCACGCATGCAGCTGTAGGCCACGGTCCGTTCCGTTGCTGGGTGGAGCGACCACCTCGATGGCCGTCTCGCCAGCGCCAGCCCCAGCGCCAGCTCCCCGCCGCCGGGCCGGCATGCCGGCTGGTGGCACCGGCAGGCGTACGATGACGGCCACCAGAGCGAGGAGGGCCAGCCCATGGGTACGTTCGACATCGTGCGGAGATCAGCCACCCGGGTCGCTGTGCATGCGTTCGTTACCGCCGCACTCGTCGCTGGGGCGGCCACGCCGGCGTTCGCTGCCAGGCCGAGCCATGGCGGGGGAGGCGGCGGCGGCGGCAAGTCCACCTCGACCACGACAGGTAACGACATCTCCTACCCGCAGTGCGGCAGCAGCTTCCCGAGCGCGCCCGCGTTCGGCATCGTCGGCATCAACGACGGGCTCGCCAACGACCTCAACCCGTGTGTCGGGCCGTCGTCCTCGTACCCGAGCTACACCCAGAGCGAGCTGTACTGGGCCGTCGCGTCCTCGACCGGCAGCACCACCCAGCCCAAGGCGTCGCTGTACGTGAACACGGGGGATCCCGGTGACGTCTACAACGGCACGGCGATAGCGGACTGGCCGACCTCCTCGTCGAGCGCTGACCCGTACGGGACCTGCACGACGACGACCGTGTCGACGAGCTCCGGCTCCGCCGTGCTCGGCGCGAACACAGCGGCCTGCGCCTGGCAGTACGGCTACAACAAGGCCGCCCAGGACGCCGCGTGGCTGACGAGCGCTGCTGGCGCGATCGACGCGCAGCAGTCGGCTGTCGGGGTCCCGTCCACAGCGTCGAGCTACCCGTGGTGGCTCGACGTCGAGACCGGCAACACGTGGCAGACCGGCTCGGCCGGCCTGGAGATGAACGTCGCCGACCTCCAAGGCATGGTTGCCGCACTGCACGGCGTAGGGGTCGCCACGGTCGGGGCCTACTCGACCTCCGCGCAGTGGACCCAGATCACCGGTGGGACGACGTCGGCGACCCAGTACGGGCTCGCGAACACGCTCTACGGGATCCCCAACTGGATTCCCGGTGCAAAGACCCAGTCGGGCGCCGTGTCGAACTGCAGCCAGGCGTCATTCACCGCCGGGACCGTTTCGGTCACCCAGTGGTCGGGGCACCCCGACGACAACGACTACGCCTGCTGACGTCGACTGTCAGCTGGTGTCGCCGGTCTGCTGACCTCGGTCGCCGGCGCGTGCCGCTCGCTCGCGGTCTCGGGCACGGTCGCTCGTGGCAACCGATGCCCGCGTGTGGCGTCGGGTTCTTGCATACGGCAGCGGGCGCTGTTGCCGCAGCGTTCTTGACCTCACCATCACCCGGTCCGGCACCGACCGCGCCCAGCGCGACGCCACCGGGACAGTGGACCTTGGTGACGTCGGGTCCTGGTGCTGTCATCGCAAGGCTGTCCGGTGTTGGCGAGCAGAGCGTTCGACCGGGCGCGCTCGGACGTCGGCAACGCGGCCATGGCCGGGAGAACCACCGCCGGGGATCTCGACCCGGCAGGCTCGCGCAGGAGGTGGGGCACCGACCCGGTCAGTGCAACTTGGGGCCCCTGGCCTCGCCGGTCCTTCACCACGTTCGGTTGCTTTCGCAGGTGCTTTCGGTCGCGGTTCCCGTTGACAACGGCCACGCAAAGGAACAAGATCACGCACAGTGATGTTGTCTTGGCGTTGGGTTGACGTCCTTTGCTGCCCAATCGAGCGGAGTGGTGCCGTAAAGGCCCGGGTCCCCTCGCCCGCTTTGCTTTCCTGACGGGTCACCGGTCGGCTGGGGTGGTACCGAGATGCCGGGGCGGCTCGTCACCGAGGGAGAACGAGGAGGGACCCGATGGGAACCGCGTACCTGGCTGGCGTGACGTTTCGGGACCGGTCGTGGCGGAAGCAGGTCGGCAGGCGGACGGTCACTGCGTTCGCCTTGGCGTGTGCCGGGCTCAGCGGCACCGGAGCGGCGCTGATGGCAGCGACGCCGGCCGGAGCGACGACGGTGACGTCATACACGTGGACCGGTGCAAGTGCAAGCGCGACGCTAGGCGACTGGTCGCTGCCGTCGAACTGGTCCGGCGGCGCTGCACCCTCGGGCTCCGTCGGAACGCTGACCTTCCCGGATCTCAGTGCCAATTCAGCATGCACGACAACGCCGTCGACGGCAGCGTGCTACGTCTCCACCGACAACGTCCCGGGGATCGGAGCGTCGGGCCTCGACTTCACCCAGTCCACTGGTGCCTACTTCATCGGGTCCGCGGGCGGCGCATCGCTCGGGATCGGCAGCGGCGGT
>JAJZLP010000103.1 GCA_021803325.1 Actinomycetes bacterium | reverse complement strand
GCGGCATTCCGCTAGGACCCCACAGAGGCGGCGCCGGGAATCGAACCCGGGTACGGGGCTTTGCAGGCCCCTGCCTAAACCACTCGGCCACGCCGCCGCTCGGCGCAGCCTAGCCAATCGTGCATGCAGCCCAGAACGGGCCACGGGCCACGGGCCACGGGCCACGGGCCACGGGCCACGGGCCACGGGCCACGGGCCACGGGTGGCCATACGCGCTCGCTACCCGGCCGGCACCTTCGAGATCGGGGGCCAGGTGTGCATCGAAGCAGCGCTAGCGGCGGACGGCCCGCACCAGGCGCACGAGCAGCGCGACGACCACGACCAGTACCACCACCTTCAGTCCGAACAACAGCATGCCGACCACGGCGTGCAGGGCCCACAGGACGACGAGCACCCCGCCCACGACCGCTGCGATCCCCAAGGCCCGATCGACCTTGGCCACCCCGCCGCTCCGACGTCGCTCGATGGTGCTCATAGGAACCTCCTGCCCTGCCGTCTCGGCAGCCAACGGATCGGAGGCCACCGCGACACGCCATCCGGCGCGACCGGCACCTTCGAGCGTACCGGTCCTGGTGCCGACACAACCGGCACCCTGCCTGCACCGCCGGCAGTCCCCTGGGAGCACCGGTCCCGCACGGCACGCAGGGACGCTGCAGGAGCGCCGGGTCTGACAGCCGGCGAACGCGGCGGCGGGCATCGTCGCTCCCCGGGGGCGCACCACGCTGCGGTACCGGAGGACCGCTCCCCGGGGGCACACCACGCTGCGGTACCGAAGGACCCGCGTGCGCCGCGCTCGATCACCGCGTGGGGTCGAGGAGCACCCCAGGGTTCATGATGCCGGCGGGGTCGAGGGTGCCCTTGACGGCACGCAGAGCCTCGGCGAACAGGACCGGGCGCTGGCGGTCGTACCAGGGGCGGTGGTCCCGGCCGACAGCGTGATGGTGGGTGATGGTCCCGCCAGCCGCCAGCAGGGCATCCGACGCCGCCGCCTTCACCGTGGCCCACTGCTGCAGCTCGGCACCGCGCCGGGCTGGCGCCAGGACGGTGAAGTAGGGCGCCGGCCCGTCGGGGTAGACGTGGGTGAACCGGCACGTGACGGTGCCGGCGCCCGCGCCAACGTCCGCCAGGGCACTGCGCACGGCCTCGCCCACCGTACGGTACAGCTCGGGCCAGCGGTCCCAGGTCACCGCGGTCTCGAACGTCTCGCACAGCACACCCAGCTGCACCAAGGCGTCGCGCAGGTACGGAGCCCGGACGAAGGCGCTGCGCCAACTGGCGCCGGCGCCGGCGCCGGAGGACGGCTCGTCGGCCCGGCGGCCCGACCAGGGCTCGTCGAGCCGGCCACCATGGTCGGCCACCAGCTCCGACGCTCGTACCGCCCAGGCATCGACGGGATGGTCGGCTGACTCGAACCCCACCAGCAGCACCGCGTGTGTGCCGTCGCCGATGCCGTTGACGAGCGACTCGACGGGGTCCACCAGCCGGCAGTTCGACGGCATCAGCCCGGACTGCGCAAGCGCCCGCACGGCGCCGGCACCCTCCTCGAAGGTGGCGAACCGGCAGGCGCCCCCGGCACGCCAGCTCGGGCGCGGGCGGACCCGGACCCACGCTTCGGTGACGACGCCGAGGATCCCTTCCGAGCCGATGAACAGCCGGTCCGGCGACGGCCCGGCGCCCGAGCCCGGCAGGCGTCGGGTCTCCACCAGTCCTGCGGGCGTCACCACGCGAAGCGCCTGGACGAGATCGTCGATGTGGGTCGGCCCGGTGGCAAAATGCCCGCCGGCGCGGGTGACCACCCATCCGCCGAGCGTCGACCACTCAAAGCTCTGCGGGAAGTGCCGCAACGTCAGGCCCGACGGCCGGAGCTGCGCCTCGAGTGCGGGGCCGAGAACCCCGGCCTGCACCCGGGCCGACAACGACACCTCGTCCAAGTCGAGCAGGCGATAGAGCCGGCCGAGGTCCACCGACACCACGCCACGAAAGCCGTCGCCGACGTCGGGCTCCACCCCACCGACAACGCTGCTGCCTCCCCCGTAGGGCACGGCGGCGATGCCGGCCGACGCGCACCAGTCGAGGACAGCGACCAGCTCGGCCTCCGTCGTCGGACGCAGCACCAGGTCGGGCGGATGCTCGACCTCCCCTCGCAGGCCCCGGACGACATCGCGGTACGACTTGCCCATGCTGTGGGCGGCCCGGTCCCCGGGGTCGTCGCTGGCCAGCGCGGCGAGGGGCCCCGGCACCGCCACCCGGGGCGGCGGCAAGGCGAGCGTCTGGGGATCGGGCGCCTGCTGCCGGCGGCCGTCGAGCCCGAACTGCTCGCCGAGCAGGGCAGCCAGCCCGTCGGTCTCCGCATCGGTGAGACCGGCGTCCTCCGCCCCCCACCCCCACCATGATCGGCGCTGCACCACCGCATGCTTGCACTGGGACGTGCCTGCATGCACAGCGTCGTGCGCCCGCCGGTCGGACCAGGACCGGCCGGCGCCCCGTGCTACCGTCCGGCGGTGTCCTGGCACGAGGTCCGCAGGGCGCTCGCCGAGCGCGACGACCTGCGTGGGACCGCGTTCTGCCCGGCGTTCAGCGACGCGACCGACGCATGGCTGCAGCAGGTCCTGTCGGAGGCGGCCGGTGGGGACGTCGGGGGTCTGGCGCTGCTGGCGGTCGGCGGGTACGGCCGACGGGAGCTGTGCCCGGGAAGCGACCTCGACCTGGTCCTCGTGCACACGGGTCGACGAGACATCGCCACGGTGGCGGACGCCGTCTGGTACCCGGTGTGGGACGAAGGCGCCCGCCTGGACCACTCGGTCCGGCTGCCGGCCGAGATGGTGCGCGCCGCGAGCGACGATCTGCGCGTGCAACTGGGACTGCTCGATGGTCGGCTGGTGGCCGGAGACGCTGCAGTCGCCGCACCGGTGCTGACCGAGGTCGCCGACCTGTGGCACCGCCGCGCCGCCGAGTGGAGCACAGCCATCGTGGACCAGGCGGAGCAGCGACGGCTCGACCACGGGGACCTCCCGTTCCTCTTGGAACCCGACCTGAAGGAGAGCCACGGCGGGCTGCGCGACGCCGACGTGCTCCGCTGCCTGGCGCGTGCCGGGCTGCCGTCGACAGGCCAGGTCGACCTCGCCGCGCTCGAGCCGGCCCGGCAGCTGCTGCTCGGCGTCCGGGTCGAGCTGCACAAGCTCGCCGGCCAGGCCACCGACCGCCTGCTGCTGCAGTCCCAGGACGAGGTGGCAGCAGCCCTGGGGTTCGCCGATGCCGACGTGCTCATGGCGCAGGTCGCCGAGGCGGGACGGGCGGTTGCGTGGATCTCGGACGACACCTGGCGTCGCCTGCAACAGGCCTCGCAGGGGCAGCGGACCCGGCGCCGGTGGCGGCGCGCCGGAGGCCAGCAGGTCCAGGCCGAGCCGGCTCGGACCCGGGTGGAGACGGGGGTCGCCGTCGTCGGCACCGACAGCGGTCTGCAGGAGGTCGCCCTCGACGCCGACAGCGCGGACCTCGGCGACGTCACCTTGGCTGCACGGGTGGCAGCGGTGGCCGCCGAACAGTCGCTGCCGATCGCGCACGGCAGCCTGGTCTCGCTGTCGGATGCGGCACCGGCGCCACCGGACCCCTGGCCGGCAGACCTGCGCGTCGCGTTCGTCCGCATCCTGGCGGCAGGCGCACCGGCGGTGACGGCCTTCGAAGCGTTGGACCATCACGGACTGCTCGTCCGGCTGCTCCCCGAATGGGCAGCGGTGCGCAACAAGCCGCAGCGCAACGCCTACCACCGCTTCACCGTCGATCGGCACCTCCTCGAGGCGGCCGCGCAGGCCGCTCCATTGGCGCTCGCCTCGCCGCGACCCGATCTGCTCCTCGTGGGCGCGCTGCTGCACGACATCGGCAAGGGGTTCCCCGGCGACCATACCGAGGTGGGCGAACAGGTGGTGGCCACCATGGGACGGCGCATGGGGTTCTCGCCCGCCGACGTGGACATGCTCGTCGGCATGGTGCGGCACCACCTGCTGCTCCCCGACGTGGCCACACGCCGCGACCTGGACGACCCGACAACCGTCGATGCCGTGGCCGGCGCCGTCGGCGACGTCACGCTGCTGTCCCTGCTGGCCGCCCTGACAGAGGCCGACAGCCTGGCAACCGGGCCAAGCGCCTGGGGCCCGTGGAAAGCCGGCCTGGTCGCCGATCTCGTCGGCCGGACCCGAGCCCGGCTGGCTGGGGAGCTCCGACCGGCGACCATCACGCACGCCATCACGGACCGCCACCACGCCCTCATGGCCCAGGCCGGACGGCTCGGGCGCTCGGTGCTCGTCGCCGACGTCCCGGAGGTGACGGTGGTTGCCCGCGACCGCCCCGGCCTGCTGGCCACGGTCACCGGCGTCCTCGCGCTCTTCGGCCTCAGCGTCCGATCGGCCGACGTCACCGGAGCCGACGGGTTCGCGGTGGAGCGGTTCGTGGTCGAAGCGTCGCGTGGCCGGTGGCCGGACTGGGCCCGGGTCGCCGACGACCTCGAAGCCGCCCTGCGAGGCTCGCTGCCCATCGAGCAACGCCTGGCCGACAAGGCCCGCGCCTACGACTCGGCCCGACGGGCCACCGTCGCTCGCCCCGTCGCCACCCGGGTCAGCGTCGACAACGCCGCTTCGGATGCCGCCACGGTGGTCGACGTCCGCACCACCGACGGTGTCGGGGTGCTGCACCGGCTGACCCAGGCAGTCTTCGACTCGGGTTTCGACGTCGTGACCGCCCGCGCCAGCACACTCGGAGCAGAGGTGGTCGACTCCTTCTACCTCCTCGATCCCCCCACCGGGACGAAGGTGACGGACGCCGGGCGCCTGCGGGCGCTGGAGCAGGCCATCGTCGCCGCAGCCGACGGCTCGTCACCCACCCGGTCCTGACAAGCCAAGGCGAGCAGGCACAGGCACAGGCACAGGCACAGGCAGCGAGCCCACAGGTCGGCACGGGGCCGCCGCTCGGGTCGTACCGCCCGCCCATCCGACCAACGACACGTGCCCGCAGGTTGGCACGGGGCCGCTGCTACCATCGACAGCGGAGGCCTTGCACATGGGTTCGAACCGTGGTCGGTCGTCGCGTGCGACCCGCCGGACGTGGATGCCGATCATCGCCGCCGCACTCTCGTGTGCCGTGGTCGCGGCAGGAGCGCTGCTCGTCGTCAGCCGCCACAGCGCGGCGGTGGACACGACCGTGCAAAAGTCGGCAACACCCCGGCAGGCGCCGACGCTTTCCGTCGTGTCGACGAGCCCGGCGAGCGGCGCCACCGGTGTCGCCCCCGATGCGAGCGTGTCGGTGCAGTTCTCCCGTCCGCTCGCCGCCGGCTCCGCCACTCCGACCTTGCAGCCAGCGGTCGCCGGCACCTGGGCGCAGAGCGCGCCGGATGTCCTCACCTTCACCCCGACGGCTTCGCTTCCGCCGGGCACCGTGGAGCGCCTGGTGGTGCCAGGGGGCCAGCTCGGTCTGCGGGCCGCCGACGGGGCGCTGCTGGCCGCGTCGACGACCGATCAGTTCACGGTGGCACCGATGTCGACACTGCGGCTGCAGCAGCTTCTGGGCCAGCTCGGCTACCTGCCAGTCGCGTTCATGCCCCAGAGCAGCGCGCCGGTGGCACCACCGGAGATGGCGATCGCCCAGCCCGGTGGGTTCCTCTGGCGCTGGACGACGCTTCCCGCCACGCTGACGTCGCAGTGGGCACCCGGTCAGTACGGCGTGATCACCAAGGGCGCCGTCATGTCGTTCGAGGCCCAGCACCAACTGACCACCGACGGCATCGCGGGGCCGCTGGTGTGGTCGGCACTGCTCGCGGCCGCCGCCCAGGGCCAGAGCAACCCCTACGGGCACTGGGACTGGGTGGACGTCACCACCGCTCAGCCCGAAGCGGTGCACGTCTGGCGTGACGGGACCATGGTGTACCAGTCGGTCGCGAACACCGGCGTGCCCGGAGCGGTCACCACGCCCGGCACGTACCCGGTGTACCTGCGGTACCAGGTCACCACCATGAGCGGCACCAACCCGAACGGCACGACCTACCACGACACGGGCATCCCCTGGGTGAGCTACTTCAACGGCGGCGACGCCCTGCACGGCTTCGTCCGCGCCCAGTACGGCTTCCCCCAGAGCAACGGCTGCGTCGAGATGCCCCCCGCCAACGCCGCGGTGGTCTGGCCCTACACGCCGATCGGCACCCTCGTCACCGTCCAGTAGGCGCCCCGGTCACGAGCCCGGCCCGGTCACCGTCCGAGCTGCCGCTGCGGTCACGAGCAGACCCGGTCACCGTCCAGTAGCCGCCCCGGTCACGAGCCGGCTCGGTCACCGTCCGAGCTGCCGCTGCGGTCACGAGCAGACCCGGTCACCGTCCAGTAGCCGCCCCGGTCACCGTCGGCAGCGGACCGCGTCACGTCGCCGGTGCCGGCCCGCGATCGCCAGTCCCGGCGACGGCCGCTGCCTCGTACAGCGGATGGCGCAG
>JAJZLP010000165.1 GCA_021803325.1 Actinomycetes bacterium | reverse complement strand
TGCCCTGCCTGCAGGATCAGCCCGATTCCCCACGTCGCGTAAGCGCCCGCGAGCATGGTGAAGAGCGCGGTGACGATGACGGCGACGGTCCGGCCGAATCGAAGGTCGGCTGCGGCAACGTCCGCATGCGCTGCCACAGCCGCGATGCAGGCGACGGAGACCAGCCACCCGGCGATGGCCACGACCGCGAGGAGGATGCCAAGCGCATGGGCGGCCGCTGGGTCGCCGTTGAGCGGGATGAGGGCCTGCCGTTCATCCCCCCGCCGAAGCGACTCGGACGCACGGCGATCTGCGCCGCGATCAGGCCGATGTCAGCGAGCAGTGCGAATCCCGGCGTCCACGCCAGCACGGTCACCTTCGCTCGCTGCGGCGAGCACGACGTGCGGATCGCTCCGATCAGCCGGCCCCACCCTGTGGCCAGCACCACCAGGGTGATGATCAGCAAGGGGATCATGGCGAACGCCGCGTACGCGGCCATCGATCCGGCCATTGTCAATGGCGGTGCAGATGGCGGAAACGTCCCGTGGGCGGGAATGAACGCCCCGCCGGTGGGGAGCAGATGCAGGTGACTTCCGGCCGGGGTGATCCCGCTGTGGACGACCATGCCGCCGGTCGCGTGGAGGCGCTGTGAGCCCATCGCTATGAGCACGAGGGGGACAGCCACCATCCACGGCAGCGTCGCCAGGGCGATCGACAGTCTGGTCCGGGTCGCCCACAGTCCGAAGCGCTTGGGCATGCCCTCGGCCTGGGCCCTGACCCGGATCGCCCCCCGCACGAGATCGACCGCAAGTCGTCGGGGTGAGCGCCCCTCGGCCGCAAGATCTGCGGTGAGTGACCGGACCTCGGTGCCATACCGGTCCTGCCACCACGTGGGGTAGCGCCGCAACGCAGCATCGACTGCGGACATTCCGCTCATGCGCCGAGCGCTCCCAACCGCTCGAACGCGACCTGGGCCACCTTGACGGTGACCTGGAGTCGCTCGCGGAGCGCAACTGCACCGGTCGCGGTGATGCGGTAGGGACGCCGGGGACCTTCGGCAGGCAACGCCTCGACCATCCCCTCTTCCTCGAGTCGGGCGAGGACTCCGTAGAGGGTGCCGGGTCCGAAGGAGATGCCGCTCATCGCCTCGATGTCCTTGATCACGGAGTATCCGTGCTTCGGGCCCCCCGACAGGCTGGTGAGCACCAGGATGGTCGGGTCCTGCGTTCGCCCCAGTCGCTTCGACGTCATTGTCTCCCCGATCGTCTGCTCACGCCAAGACTATTCCGAATGTCGGAATAGTCAAGATGTCGGAATAGTCACGTCGTCGGCGCAGTCACGTCGTCGGCGCGGTCACGTCGTTGGCGCGGTCACGAGCTGCCGAACGGGGCCGTCGAGGCGCCATCTGCGGAGGTGGCGCTGCTCCGCACGGCGTTCTCCGATGCGTGACGGCAGCACTCGTCGCTGGACCAGGGGCGGGTCCCCTGCCGGTGCCCGGAGAGACACCTGGCGATCTGCTATCCGGTGCCAGGCGCGCAGGCTGGCTCGCGACCATCGTGCCGGGGTGGCCGGCGGTAGGCGGCGACGTAGTCCGGAATCGCGGCTGGAACGCCGGTCGGCTCGTCGGCCACCGGTGTCCCGGCGACCAGGTGAAGCGGAATCTGGCCGGCCCACACGTCGAGACCGAGGTCCTCGGGCTCTTCCATCGGGCCGCCGGTCCGGACCTTGGCGGAGGCCTCGTCGATGTCGAAGCGGACGACCCGCGTGGCACGCAGCTCGGCGTCGCTCGGGGGTCGGGCGTCGCTGTTGCGGCCCGGGACGGCGTGGTCGACGAGGCGCAGGAGAGCCCGGTGCTTGTCGGAAGGGTCGGAGATTTCGGTGGCTGTGCCGAATGCCACGACCGAGCGGTAGTTGAACGAGTGGTGGAACGCCGAGCGGGCCAGGATTACGGCGTCCACGAGTGTGACGGTGATGCATACCGGCCCACTGGTGATTGCCGAGCGCAGCGCGTCGTTTGCCAGCGCACCGTGCAGGTAGATGTGGTCGCCGTCACGGGCGTAGGCGGTGGGGACCACGACCGGGCGGCTGTCGACGCAGAAGCCGAGGTGACAGACCATTCCCTCGTCGAGGATGCCGTGGATGGTGTCGCGGTCGTAGCGGCCCCGCTGAGGCTGGCGGCGGACTCGGGTCCTCGGGCCGGGGCCCAACGCCATGTCCGGTCCCGTCGCCTCGGGCCTGTCTGCCAACGCCATGTCCGGTCCCGTCGCCTCGGGCCTGTCTGCCAACGCCATGTCCGGTTCCGTCGCCTCGGGCCCGTCTGCCAACGCCATGTCCGGTTCCGTCTCCCCGGTCCCGCTCATCGGAGCCCTCCCTGGTCAGCGCTGCCGCCCGATATTGTTACACTACAAAATATGAACACGCCACTACAATACCGGCCCGAAGGCCGGTCGGCGGCAGCGATCGCCGAGAGCGTCGAGGCCGCGTTGCGCACCGGGCGGATCGGGGCTGGCGATGCGCTGCCGCCGGTCCGCACCTTGGCGCAGGATCTCGGCGTCAGCCCGACGACGGTGGCGGCCGCCTACCGCGAGCTGCGGCGCCGGGGGATCGTCGCTGGTGCGGGTCGGGCGGGCACGCGGGTCCGCGGCCGCCCGCCGCTGGCATCACGTATGCCGCTGCCAGTGCCGGCCGGGGTGCGCGACCTGGTGAGCGGCGGACCCGACCCCGACCTGCTGCCGGCGCTTCCTCGCGTGGTGACCCTCACACGCCGGTATGGCGAAGCGGCGGTTCTCCCTGCTTTGGAGCGGGCGGCGGCCGATCGCCTGGCGGCTGACGGCGTCGACCCGGCGCACCTGGCGGTGGTCGGCGGGGCGCTCGATGGTGTGGAGCGGGTACTCGGCGTGTGGCTGCGGGTGGGGGACCGGGTGGCAGTCGAGGATCCGGGCTACAGCGCCGTGCTCGACCTGGTTGCCGCCATGGGGCTGGTGGCGGTTCCGGTTCCGGTCGATGGCGCCGGCATGGACCCTGCCGGGCTCGCTGCCGCGCTCGAGGCGGGGGCGCGGGCGGTCGTCGTGACGCCGCGTGCCCAGAACCCGACGGGCGCGGCATGGGACGCGTCGCGGGCCGAGGAGATCGGCGCCGTGGTGCGGAGGTATCCCGACGCGGTGCTGGTGGAGGACGACCACGCCGGGCCGGTGGCTGGGGTGCCGGCGCTCACCGCAGCCAGGGGCGCCCGACGGTGGGCGACGGTCCGGTCGGTGTCGAAGTGGCTGGGTCCGGACCTCCGCCTGGCCGTGCTGGCGGCGGACGAAGCGACGGCATCGGCGGTGGCGGGACGCCAGGCGCTGGGCACCGGGTGGGTGAGCCATCTGTTGCAGCAGGCGGTGGCGACGCTGTGGACCGACCCGGCCATCGAGACCGTGCTGGAACGGGCAACCGCCACCTACGAGCGTCGGCGCTCGGCGTTGCGTGCCGCGCTCGCGGCGGACGGGATCGCGGTCGGCGGTCGGTCCGGGCTGACGACGTGGGTGCCGGTGCCGGACGAGGCCGGCGTGACCGCAGGACTGCTGGCGGCTGGTTGGGCGGTGGTACCCGGCGAACGCTTCCGGCTGGTCTCAAGGCCGGCGATCCGTATTGCCCACGCGACGCTGCAGCCACCGGAGGCCGCTGTGCTGGCCGGCGACCTCGGCCGGCTGCTGCGGCAACGGCGGGTGCGGACGGACTGACGGACTGGCGGACTGGCGGACTGGCGGACTGGCGGGCTGACGGACTGGCGGGCTGACGGACTGGCGGACTGGCGGACTGGCGGACTGGCGGGTGGTCTGGCGGGGTGTGCGCGGACCCGCTGCGACCTGCCGGCTCCGGCCCAGAGCTTGGAACCGGCGCCCGATGCCTGGTTGGCGGGTAGGTGTGCGTGAGCGTGCTGCGGCCTGCCGGCTCAGGCCCAGAGTTTCGAACCGAGGCCCGACGCGCCGAGGACGGGTAGGTGTGCGAGAGCGTGCTGCGACGTGGCGGTTCAGGCCCAGAGCTTGGAACCGAGGCCCGATGCTCGGCTGACGGGCCGTGCGATGGCGGCCCGCAACGACGCTTCGGTGGCGACGATGGTCGCCTGCCGGCGGGCGCGGGTGATCGCGGTGTACAGGAGCTCCCGGGTGAGGACGGGGGACGGGGGTGGAGGGAGGGTCACGACGACGTGGCCGAACTCTGATCCCTGGCTCTTGTGGATGGTGGTCGCCCACCAGGTCTCGACGTCGCCGAGCCGCGAGGTGGCCAGCAGGCGGATGCCGCTGCCGCTGTCGAAGGCGACGACGGGCTGGCGGTCGCCGGGAACGGTGAGGCCGACGTCGCCGTTGAAGAGATGGTTGCGGTAGTCGTTGGCGCTGACGACCACGGGACGCCCGACATACCAGCGGCCGGCGCCGCTGCGGTCGAGATCGGCGGTGGCGAGTGCCTGGATGCGGTCGGTCCAGTGGCGGACGCCGGTCGGACCGTGGCGTACCGCGCACAGCACTTTCAGGCCGGTGAGGTGAGCGAGCCCACCGGTGGCGTCGGCTGCCCGAGCGTCGTCGATGACGGCACGCGCGGCTGCTGCCGCGTGGTGGAGGAGCGCATCGACGGCGCCGCGGTCGTCGCCGTCGATCCAGCGCAGCTCGCCGGCTGGCGCGTGGCGGAGCAGGTCGACAGCCCCGTCGGCGTCGCCGGCTCGGATGGCGCCGGCCAACGCGGCGATAGCGGAGTCGGCGGCAAACCGGTGCACGCGTTCGAGGAGCACGACAGGTGTCGTCGGCGGTGCTCCGGTCGGGCCCGTGGACGGCAGGTCCGTAGGCGTTTCGGCTGTTGCCGTGGGTGGAGTGCCTGTGGGCGTTCCGTGTGGGGCCGTGGATAGCGGTGCTGTGGTTGGGGTGACCGGTGGTGCTCCGGTCGGGCCCGTGGATGGCGTTGCCGTGCGTGCCGCAGCTTGCGGTGGGGTGCCTGTGGTCGAGGGCAGCGAGGTGAGTGATGGCGGTGTGCCACGGCCGACGATCTCGCCGAGCACGGCGCCGGCTTCGACGCTGGCCAGCTGCATGGGGTCGCCGACGAGCACGAGTGTGGCGTCGGGTCGCACCGCGGCGAGCAGGTGGGCCATGAGCGGCAGGCCTACCATCGACGTCTCGTCGATGACGACGAGGTCGTGCGGAAGCGGGTCGGCGTGGTCGCGGCGGGGCGGCCGTCGCCCTGACAGCCCGATCAGGCGGTGCACGGTGGTTGCTTCGGTGTCCCGGAGGGCAGCGGCGATGTGCTCGGGGACTTCGGCGGCGTCGATCTCGCGGTGCACCGCGTCGGCCATGCGGGCCGCGGCCTTGCCGGTGGGGGCTGCGAGCGCAACCTGCAGCGGGGGCCGCCCCGCCCCGGTGAGCTGCAGCGCGGTGGCGAGCAGGCGAGCCACGGTCCGTGTCTTGCCGGTGCCGGGGCCGCCGGCCACCACGGCGAGCCGGTGGGTGAGGGCGCGCTCGGCCGCCGTGCGCTGGTGGTCGGGCTCGTCGGAGCGGACAGGCCCGAACAGGGCGTCGAGGAGCGCGTCGAGCGCCTGCGAGCCCTCGGCGATGCCGCCGCTGGTGGCAGCCCGCCGGCGCAGGTCGGCGGCCACCTGCTCCTCGTAGCGCCAGTAGCGCTCCAGGTAGAGCCGGGTGCCGTCCCAGACGAGCGGGCGGATGCGGTGGTCCGGATCCTCCCCGGGCCAGGCGCTGGCGGGGCTGGCGACGGCGGGGCTGGCGCGCAGCGCCTCGGCCCAGCGGTCGGGGTCGGGCCACGACAGCAGCGCTCGGGCGTCGGCGCCGGTGTCGCCGACGGTCCCCACGTCGTCGGTGACGACGCTGGCGGCGACGTCGTGCAGGACCACGCAGACGTGCCCGTGCAGCGGGGCCCGCGCCGCGAGGGCGGCACCGAGGAGCACGGCGTCGTCCACCTCGCCGGCGGCGCGGGCGATGGCGTCGGCGACGTGGATGGCGGTGGCGTCGAGCACACCTGCGTCCACGAACGGCGCCAGCGATGCGGTGCGGGCCTGCAGCAGCGGGGGGCCTGGCCTCATCGGGGTCTCCGCAGGCTGCCAGGTCTCAGCGGGGTCTCCTGGCTGTCGGACCTCATCGCGCCGCTATCCGTCCGGCGAGCAGGTCGCTCGTGTCGGTGACGAGCGCCGCGCCGATGTCCCAGCTGAACACGCCGCGGGGATGCCCCTCGTCGACCGGCGTGGCTGGCCCGGCCATGCCCCGCACGAACAGGTAGGCGGCACCCCCAAGGTGGACGGCAGGGTCGTAGCCGGGGAGCCGCCAACGCAGGTAGCGGTGGAGCGCGACGGCGTAGAGCAGCGCCTGCAACGGGTAGTGGTGGTCCGCCATGGCGGTCGCCAGGCGGTCAGAGCGGTAGTCGTCGGACCGGGGTGCTCGCCCCGGCTCGCCCAGGGTGTTGGTCTTGTAGTCGGCGACGACGAAGCGTGGTTCGGCGTTGGGGTCCTCCGGGTCGCGAACGCGAAAGACGACGTCGATCGAGCCGGTGAGGTGGCCGGCCAGGT
>JAJZLP010000193.1:439-6528 GCA_021803325.1 Actinomycetes bacterium | reverse complement strand
AGCCGGAGCGTCAACCTTAGCCGCTGTGCAGGCTGGGAGCACGCTGCTGGCGGCCCGGCCGGTTCTCGGGTGTGCGGTCAGTCTCACCAGCCCATCAAATACTTCCTTCAGCGGTGAGCCGAGCACGATGCGTAGCACCTGGTCAGCCATCCATGGTGCGCCCGTACCGCCATCCAGACCGGTGTTGCCGTACGGCCCCCCGCTCATCCGCCCGGCCCATCGTCAGGCTCGGCAGCACCGACCGGCTATCCAGGCGAAGGCCGTTGTCCCCGCCTGGCGCCAACCGCCCGAGGGCTCGGCAGCACTGCCGGCTATCCAGGCGAAGGCCGTTGTCCCCGCCTGGCGCCAGCCGCTGGCACGCCCGCGGGTGGTTCCGCTGCTCCCGTCGGCGCTGCCCGCAGCCCCTCTTCCCTGTTCGCAGCCTCCGCAGCCTCCGCAGCCTCCGCAGCCAGGATCTCGTCGACCAGCGTCTGCTCTTCGGCGCTCAGCCCACCCCGGGCAGCGATGAGATCCGGGCGGCGCTCCATCGTGCGCCGCAGCGCCATGGCCCGCCGCCAGCGGGCAACCCGGCCATGGTCGCCGCTCAGGAGCACGCTGGGCACCGCCCAACCCTGGAAGACCGCCGGCCGCGTGTACTGCGGGTACTCGAGCAGGCCCTCGGTGAAGCTCTCGTCGGCGGCAGAGCCCTCGTTGCCGAGCGCCCCGGGCAGCAAGCGAGCCACCGCCTCCACCACCACCAGGGCGGCCAGCTCCCCACCGGCGAGCACCAGGTCCCCGATCGACAATTCGCCGTCGACCACGTGGTCGGCGATGCGCTGGTCGACCCCCTCGTACCGCCCACACAACAAGGAAAACCCCTCGCCAGCCTGCGGCCCGAGCCCGGCGAGCTCCTCGACCACCTGCTGGCCGACCCGCCGGCCGGCGGGGCTGAGCAGGAAGATCGGGCGGCACGGCTGCACGGCGTCAACGGTGGCAACGATCGGACCTGGGGAAAGCACCATGCCCGCTCCCCCACCGAACGGTGAGTCGTCGACGGAGCGATGTGGACCGGGAGCGAGCGAACGCAGATCGTGGACCCGCAGGTCGAGCACCCCGGCAGCCCGGGCTCGGCCGACCATGGCACTGCCGGCATAATGCTCGATCAAATCCGGAAAAATGGTGAGAACGTCGATCCGCACGTGGTCAGCCCTCGAGCGTGCTGAACACGCCAGGCCCAGCCGACACATGGAGCCCGGCCCACACATCAGGCGTTACCGATACGCCAGGCCGGACCCACACACCGGGCATCACCGACACACGGGACCCGGCCCACACGTCAGGCGTTACCGATACGCCAGGCCGGACCGACACACCGGGCATCACCGACACGTTCGGCCTCGCCGACACGCCGGCCAATCGCACGCTGGACGGAGCGACCGCCACTGCGGTCAGCCGATCAGCCCGGGGGGCACGTCCACCACCACCCGGCCAGGGGACCGGCCCCGCACGAACACCAGGGGCACCAGACTGCCGTCGGCCAGTTCCAGCAGGTCGCTGGCCGGGTTCGCGAGCAGACCGGTCACGACACCAAGCTCCACGCCATCCTCGTCGACGACGGTGCTGCCGATCAGCTCGTGCACCCACAGCACCTCGTCATCGGGGATCGGCTCGCCAAGCAACATCGCTCCACGCAATGCATCGGCGGCCTCGCGCGAGTGCAGCCCGGCGAACCGGACCAGCCAGCGAGTCCCCGGCCGGGCTGGGGCCGACGGCAACGGGCGAGCGGATTCGACCACCAGCTCCCGCTGGTTCCAGGCCCCGTCAACTCCGGCCGCCGCTCCAGCCAGGTCCACCCGTTCGGCGACCATGCGAGCGCCGGCTTCGGTGCGTTCGGGGCGATTGCTCGAAAGCTCGATCACCACGGCACCTTGCAGGCCGTGTGCACGCAGGATGCGACCGACCTGAAGGAGACCCTCGGCGTTGCCTGCGGGTTCAGTCGTCGACGAAGTCGACGTTTGTCTCTACCCCGTCTCGGGCGCCCCCAACGCGAACAAGCGTCCGGATGGCCTGTGCCACCCGGCCCCGGCGGCCGATCAGCCGGCCCATGTCACCCGGGGCGACGTGAACCCGGTAGCGGACGGAACGGCCGCGCTCCTCGCCGTCGATGACGACCGCATCGGGAGTGTCGGCCAGCGACCGGGCGATGTACTCGAGCGTGGCACGCGCTGTCCCTCCGTGGACGCGGTTGCCATCGCCGCCACGGTCCACTTCCTCGTCGTCGAGATCGTCGCCATCATCGAGCTCGTCGTCGAGAACGTTGCCGTCGTCGACTTCGTCGTCCTCGAGCTCGAGCTCGTTGCCCGGCTCCGCCGCGTCGGTCACGGCTGGGGCTCCTCAGCCGCCGTAGGTGCGGCGGCCACGTCGGGCACGTCGGCTGGAGCAGGCTCCTCGGTCACAGCGCCCGCCTCGGCCACAACCGGCGCCTCGGCCACAACCGGCGCCTCGGCCACAACCGGCGCCTCGGACACAGCCGGCGCCTCGGACACAGCCGGCGCCTCGGACACAGCCGGCGCCTCGGCCGTGGTGGATTCGATCCCCGAGCCCAGACCGCTCGCCCCTTCCGCGTCGGGCTCGACGTTCGGCACAGCAGGCGCCCCGGTGCGAAAACGTTCCATCGTCCCGGATTGCTGGAGCAGCCGCTCCACCCGATCCGTCGGCTTGGCCCCGTTCGACAGCCAGCGGATCACCTTGGCGTCGTCGATCTCCACGATCGCAGCCGGATCGGCGGCCGACCGTCCCCGAGGCGCATACAGACCTACGACCTCGATGAACCGCCCGTCGCGCGGGGAACGGCTATCTGCAGCCACCATTCGGTAGGTCGGCTGCTTCTTCTTGCCCATCCGCATCAGGCGGAGCTTCACGGCCACGATCGACGTCCCATCCTTCCCAGCGTGCCCACGCTGAGCGGGCACGGACCTACCATTCTTCCTCGTCCCGGCGGGTTTCGCCAACCGGTATGCCCCGGCGACCACAACGGGCGCACTGTCCAGGCGGCTACCAGGCTACGCCACCACCTCGAAGAACCGTCACCAGCGATGCCGGTCGGCGATGCGGTTGGGTCAGTGACCACCCTTCGGCGTCACCCGACCACCCTTCTTCTTCTTCCCTTTACCGCCCTTCGCCGAGCTGCGGGCGGCCGGGACCCCACCCAAGGATCCCATACCGGAACCCAGCTCACCGAGGTCGAAACCCCCGGCCCCTCCGACGCCTTCGAGCTCGCCGGTCATGCCCGCCAGCGCCCGGGCGGCGCGAGCGCCACGAGCGCCGCCGCCTCCCCCGAGCATCCCGGCCAGCATCCCCGGCGACCGCATGAGCTGCTGGGCATCGCGGAATTGGCGAAGGAGCTGGTTCACATCCTGTGTGCTGGTGCCGCTCCCACGGGCGATGCGCAGGCGCCGCGCCCCGTCCACGATCGTCGGGTCATCACGCTCGGCCGGGGTCATCGACCGGATGATGGCCTCCACCCGGGCGACGTCGCGATCGTCCACGACGGCGTTGGCCTGCTTCAGCTCCTTCGGCACTCCGGGCAGCAACGACAGCAGGCCGCCAATGGACCCGAGCTTCTTCACCTGCTGGAGTTGGGCGAGAAAGTCCTGAAGCGTAAAGCGACCCTCGAGCAGCCGCGAGGCGCCCTGGGTGGCAACGTCACGGTCGAACTCGCGTTCGGCCTGCTCGATGAGGCTGAGCATGTCACCCATACCGAGGATCCGGTTCGCCATCCGGTCTGGGTGGAACTGGTCGAAATCGGCGAGCCGCTCACCGGTGGAGGCGAAGGCGATGGGCCGGCCGACAACACCCTTGACGCTGAGGGCAGCACCCCCGCGGGCGTCACCGTCGAGCTTGGTGAGAATGACACCGTCGAGGTCCAGCGTGGTGTGGAACGCCTCGGCCGTCGCCACCGCGTCCTGACCCGTCATGGCATCGATGACCAGGAACGTGTAATCGGGGCGGACCACCTCCGAGACCCGGCGGACCTCGTCCATGAGCGCAGCATCGATCGTCAGGCGGCCTGCTGTGTCGACGATCACCACGTCCCGGCCAAGCCGCTGAGCCTCGCCCCGAGCTGCCCCGGCCACTGCCACCGGGTCGGTCGCCTCGCTGAAGACCGGAACTTCCGCTTGGCGGCCCAGCACCCGCAGCTGCTCCACGGCAGCGGGGCGCTGCAGGTCGGCGCCGACGAGCAGCGGCTGGCGTCCCTGCTGGCGGAACCACCGCGCCAACTTCGCCGACGTGGTCGTCTTGCCAGATCCCTGCAGGCCGGCCAGCAGCACGACGGTCGGCGGCACCGACGCGTGGACGATCCGAAGCGGTTCGCCTCCGAGCACCCGGATCAGCTGCTGGTTGACTGCCTTGATGACCTGCTGGCCCGGGCTCAGGCTTCGGGACAGCTCCTCCCCCACCAGAGCGGCGCGGATGCCGTCGATGAACGACCGCACCACGGCCAGGTTGACGTCTGCTTCGAGCAGGGCCGAGCGGATCTCGGCCAGAGCCTCGTCAAGGTCGGCGTCAGAGAGCCGGCCCCGCCCGCGCAAGCGCCCGAAGATGCCCTCGAGCCGTTCTGAAAGTGATTCGAACATACGACGGCCACGCTACCGGAGCCCGACCCACCCCAGGGCTCCGTCTCGAACCGGGTCCGCTCGAAAGGGTTTGTGATCACCCAGGCACCAGATCACCCAGGCACCAGATCACCCAGGCACCAGATCACCCAGCTATCGGAGCATCCTCGAAGAGCGCGTCCACGAACTGCTCGGCATCGAACGGCACCAGATCGTCGGCACCCTCACCGATGCCGACAAGCTTGACCGGCAGCCCCAACTCTCGCTGGATGGCGACCACGATGCCGCCCTTCGCCGTGCCATCGAGCTTCGTCAGCACCACGCCGGTCACACCGACTGCCTGCAGGAACTGCTGCGCCTGGATGAGGCCGTTCTGCCCAGTCGTCGCGTCAAGGACGAGCAGCACCTCGGTGACCGTTCCCGGCGGCCGGTCCGCCACCCTCCGGATCTTCTTCAGCTCCTCTACCAGGTTCACCTTGGTGTGCAGGCGACCAGCGGTGTCTGCAAGGACCAGGTCGTTGCCGCGCGCCGCCGCCCGCTGCACGGCATCGAACACCACTGCACTCGGGTCGCCGCCCTCGGCACCCCTGACGACATCGACCTCGGCGCGAGCCGCCCACATACCGAGCTGTTCGGCAGCTGCCGCACGGAAGGTGTCACCTGCGGCCAACAGCACCGAGCGCCCTTCCTCGACCTGACGACGCGCCACCTTGCCGATCGTGGTCGTCTTGCCCACACCGTTCACGCCAACGAACAGCCAGACGTTGGTTGCACCAGGCACGAACTGCAATTCTGCGCCACCAGCCGACGTGAGCGAATCACAGAGATCCTGGCGCAGCGCGCTCATGAGCGCGTCCCCGTCACGCAGGCCGCCATCCCGCACCCGCTGCCGGAGGTCCTGCAGAAGCGCGGTCGTGGTGGCCACGCCCACATCGGCACCGAGCAAGGCCGCCTCGATCGATTCCCAGTCCTCCTCGCCGATGGCACCGCGGCTCCTGATCCCCCGCAGGTACCCCGACAAGCGGTCCCGTGTCCGCCCCATCCGGTCGCGCAGACGCGGCGGCTCAGCCAGCTCCGGGAGCACGTCGGCAACACCCGACTGTGCCTCGTCGAGCGCTTCGGGATCTCCGGTGACGCCTTCAGGCGGTGCCTGCGGTCCGGTCGCCGGAGTCCGGGGCGTTTGCGCACGGGGCTGCGCCTCCGGCGGACCCGTCGTACTTGGCGGAACCGTCGTGCCCGGCGGGGCAGCCTGCGGCCCAACCACTGGTGGCGCTGTGCCCGAGGACGACGGTCCCCGCCGCGGCGGGGCATCTGGCTGCACCTGCGGTGCAGGCGCCTCGAGCACCTCGGGCCCGGCCGCCTCGACCACCGACGGGCCGCGTCGGCGGACGCGCCACGCGACAGCGGCGGCTGCGGCGACCACGGCAACGACGGCGATGACGATCCAGACTGCGAGCACGGGAGAGGGAGCCTAATCCGAAGCGGCAGCAGACC
>JAJZLP010000193.1:0-429 GCA_021803325.1 Actinomycetes bacterium | reverse complement strand
GCCACCACCACGCCACCACACCACCCCGCACACCACCACCCGGGAGCCATCCGATGTCGGTTCGCTCCAGCGACTCCGGGCAGGCACCCGTTCCCCCATCTCGGCCAGGCATCGAAGCTCGGCGTCGATCCTCGACATCCGACTTGGGATCCCATGCGAACCCCTGCCCGGAAGGGCCCACCGCTTCCCATTCCCGCCGCGGCGCAGCCGCCGGCAGCGTTCCGGCTGCGTTGTTCCCCCTCCATTGCCTTTCATGTATATTCATGCCATGGCGGACGAGTCGAGCATCCAACACCACACCACCCCACCGAGCGGCGCCGCGGACGACACCCCACGGTTCCGACACGCTGGGGACCTGCCCACAGCAGGGCACGGCACGGCGACCTCGATCGCCGGCACACCTGCGGCGGGCACACCTGCTGCAGGCAC
>JAJZLP010000060.1 GCA_021803325.1 Actinomycetes bacterium | reverse complement strand
ACGGGGACGGCCGTCCGGCCGGGACCGAGGATGCGGCGGGGAAGGCTGCATCGTCGGCGGGGGGCGGCAGCCGGCCGTGATGCGCTTGTACGACACCGCCCGGGGCGAGATCGTCCCGTTCGAGCCGGGGCCGGTGGCGACGCTGTACTCGTGCGGGATCACCCCCTACGACGCCGCCCACCTGGGGCACACCGCTGTCTACCTCGCGTTCGACCTGCTGCACCGCCGGCTGCTCGACCTGGGCCACGAGGTCCGGCTGGTGCGCAACGTGACCGACGTCGACGACGACATCCTGCGTAAAGCCCGCGAGCTCGACGTCTTCTACCTCGACCTGGCTGCCGAGGAGATGGCCCGGTTCGACGCCACTATGGACACCCTCGGCCTGCTGCCGGTGTACCGCGAGCCACGGGCGACCTCGGCCATTCCCGACGTCCTCACCCTCGTCGGCGCCCTGCTCGACCGGGGCCACGCCTACCGGTCCCATGGCGCTGTCTACTTCCACGCGACGAGCTTCCCCCAGTTCGGTCAGTTGAGCCATCTGTCGCGGGCCGCCATGCTGGAGCTGGCCGCCGAACGCGGCGGTCACCCCGAGGACCCAGCCAAGCGGGACCCGCTCGACTTCGTGCTGTGGCAGCCCTCCGCTCCCGGCGAGCCGTCGTGGGAGTCGCGCTGGGGGCCCGGCCGTCCCGGCTGGCACATCGAGTGCTCGGCGCTGGCCATGCGCGAGCTGGGGCAGACCATCGACCTGCACGGCGGGGGCAGCGACCTGGTCTTCCCCCACCACGAGTGTGAGATCGCCCAGGCGGAGGCGGTCACCGGCCGGACCTTCTCCCGCCACTGGCTGCACGTGGGAATGGTGCGCCTCGACGGCGTCAAGATGTCGAAGTCGCTCGGCAACCTGGTGTTCGCCGACGATCTCCTGAAGCAGTGCGAGCCGGCGGTGGTCCGCACCGCCTTGCTGTCCCACCACTACCGCCAAGACTGGGACTGGGTCCCCGGCGACGTCGAAGTCGCTGCCGACCGGGTGGCCCGCTGGCGCCGTCACCCCGGCGACGACGGCGTGGTGGCCGACGCCGTGCGGGCCCGGCTCGACGATGACCTGGACGCGCCGGGGGCGCTGGTCGTGCTGGACGAGGCTGCCGGGAGCGGTGCCGGCGTCGGTTCGGGCGCTGCCCTGCTGGGCATTAGCCTGTGAGGCTCGGCCGGTCCCGGTTGCCGGTTGCGACACCAGGCCGGTTCGGACTGCCGGTCACAGGACCCGGCTGGCCTCGCGTGCCGGCGGACGACGAGGGGGAGCGATGGCAGGCGAGGTGACGGTGCGGTTGCCCGATGGGTCGGCTCGCACGCTCCCGGCCGGATCGACGGCGGCCGACCTGGCATCGGCGATCGGCAGGCGGCTGGCCGCCGACGCACTGGCCGCCGAGGTGGACGGCGAGCTGGTCGACTTGCGGCGGGTGCTGCCCGACGGCGCCACGGTGTCGATCGTGACGCCTGCCTCGGACCAGGGTCGTGCCGTGCTCCGCCACTCCACGGCCCACGTGCTGGCCCAGGCGGTGACCGCCTTGTGGCCCGGCGCCGAGTACGCCATCGGGCCGGCGATCACCGACGGCTTCTACTACGACTTCGACCTGCCTGGCGGCGCCCGCTTCACCGACGCGGACCTCGAGCGCATCGAAGCGGAGATGCGCCGCATCGTCGGCGAGGACCAGCCGTTCGTGCGCGAGGAGCTGGCGATCCACGACGCGCTGTCCATGTTCGCCGGGCAGGCCTACAAGCGCGAGATCATCGCCGGGGTGGCGCAGCAGGGCGAGCCCGGTTTCGGCGCCGAAGCCGCCGGGGACGTGGCCCCAGGTGCCACCACCGTCAGCATCTACCGTAACAGCGACGCCTTCGTCGACCTGTGCCTCGGCCCGCACGTCCCGAGCACCGGCAGGCTCGGGCACTTCAAGCTCCAGCGGGTGGCCGGCGCCTACTGGCGTGGCGACGACAAGCGGCCCCAGCTGCAGCGGGTCTACGGCACCGCCTGGGAGTCCGCCAAAGCGCTCGAAGAGCACCTGCACCGGCTGGAGGAAGCCGAACGGCGCGACCACCGGCGCCTCGGGGCGGACCTGGACCTGTTCTCGTTCCCGCCGGAGATCGGCTCGGGGCTGGCGGTGTTCCATCCCAAGGGCGGGCTGATGCGCCGGCTGATGGAGGACTACTCGCGCCAGCGCCACGAGGCAGGCGGCTACGAGTTCGTCTACAGCCCCCACATCACCAAGTCGGACCTGTTCGAGACGTCGGGGCACCTCGACTGGTTCGCCGACGGCATGTTCCCGCCGATGGAGCTCGACGAGGGACAGCGGTACTACCTGAAGCCGATGAACTGCCCGTTCCACATCATGATCTTCAAGAGCCGGCAGCGTTCGTACCGCGAGCTGCCGTTGCGGTTCTTCGAGTTCGGGACGGTGTACCGCTACGAAAAGTCTGGTGTGGTGCACGGGCTCACCCGGGTGCGGGGCCTCACCCAGGACGACGCCCACATCTTCTGTGCACGCGAGCAGATGGCCGGCGAGCTCGAGTCGACCCTCACCTTCGTCCTCGACCTGCTGCGCGACTACGGGCTCGACGACTTCTACCTGGAGCTGTCCACCAAGCCGCCGGGCAAGGCGGTGGGCACCGACGAGGAGTGGGAGGAGGCCACCACCACGCTGCGCACGGTGGCCGAGTCGATGGACCTCGACCTGGTGCTCGACGAGGGCGGCGGCGCCTTCTACGGCCCGAAGATCTCTGTGCAGGTGCGCGACGCCATCGGTCGGAGCTGGCAGCTCTCCACCGTGCAGCTCGACTTCCAGCTGCCGCAGCGCTTCGCCATGGAGTACGTCGGGGCGGACAACGCCCGGCACAGGCCGATCATGATCCACCGGGCCCTGTTCGGAACGGTCGAGCGGTTCTTCGCCATCCTGCTCGAGCACTATGCCGGGGCGATGCCCACGTGGCTGTCGCCGCTGCAGGTGGTGGTCCTGCCGGTGCGCGACGACCACGACGCCTATGCCCGGCATGTGGCGGCCACCTGCGCTGCAGCGGGGCTGCGCGCCGAGGTCGACCCGGCGAGCGAGCCGCTTGGGGCGCGGATCCGCCGTCACCGCATGCAGAAGGTCCCCTACGTGCTCGTCGTGGGCGACGACGACGTGCCCGCCGGCACCGTGGGCGTCAACCGGCGCGGCACCAAGGACCCTGACAAGGGCGTCTTCCTGGATGTGGTGGTGGCTGCAGTCGCCGCCGAGGTCGCCGCGCACGGGTTGCCCGAGCGCGGCGGCGACGTGGCGGTGGTCCGATGAGCGACCGGTGGTCCGGTGCAGCTCCGGCCGCTCGCCAGGGACGAGGGACCTGCGCGCCGGCGGCACCGGTGAGCCCGGTGCGTTGGTGAGTCGGGAGCACCGGTGAGCCTGGAGCACCTGTGGGCCGGGTGGCGCCACGAGTACGTGAGCGGTGCCACCGAAGCCGAGCGCACGGCTGGCGAGCCGGGGGCCCGGGGCTCCGACGGCTGTGTCTTCTGCCGGCTGGCCGCCTCGGGGGAGCCGTCCGAGGAGAACGGGGTGGTGTGGCGGGGGAAGACGGTGTACGTGGTGCTGAACGCCTACCCGTACGCGAGCGGCCACCTGCTGGTGATGCCGCTGCGCCACCTCGGCGACCTGGGCGACCTGACCGACGAGGAGTCGGCCGAGCTGTGGGCGGCCACCCGCACCGCCGCCGCCGCCCTCACCGCTGCCTACGGCCCCGACGGGCTCAACCTGGGGGCCAACCTGGGGCGTGCCGCCGGTGCCGGCATCCCCGCCCACCTCCACCTGCATGTGCTGCCCCGGTGGGGCGGCGACACGAACTTCATGACGTCGGTCGGCGGCGTGCGGGTCATGCCCGAGGCGCTGCCCCAGTCGTGGCGGCGGGTCACGGCGGCCTGGCCGGCGGGCTGAACGGAGGCGGGCCGGGGGGGCGGGTTGATGGCGGTCTGGCCGGGAGGCTGAGCGGGGGCGGGCCGGGGGCTGACTGGGGCGGCCTGGCGGGCGCTCGGCGGGTGGCGGGTGGCGAGCCGGTGCGGTGAGAGGTCGGGTGCCGAACGCATACGAGGGGTGCATCGCACGCCTCGGAAGTATGCTGATCGTATGCGGACGCGGGTGACGGTCACTGTCGACGAGTCGGTGGCGCGGGCTGCGGAGGAAGCGGTGGCGGCGGGCCGGGCCCCGTCGGTGAGCGCATGGGTGGCTTCGGCCATGGCCGAGCGGGCGCAGCGCCAGGCACTGGTCGACGTTCTCGCTGAGATCCGGGCCGAGCTCGGGCCGGCGACGGACGAGGAGACGGCGTGGGCCCGAAGCGTCCTCGGCCTGTAGTCCTCGACGCGGGAGCGCTCATCGCCGTCGACCGGGGGGATCGGCGCCTGGTACGCCTGCTTGAGCTGGCCGGCGAGGTCCACGTCCCGGCCGGGGTGCTCGCACAGGCATGGCGGAACCCGGCGCGTCAGGTCCGGCTTGCCCGTGTCGTCACGGCCGACGGCGTCGCCGTCCACCCCTTGGACGAGGCTGCTGCCAGGGCGGTCGGGCAGCTGTGTGCGGCGTCGGCGACCGCGGATGTGGTCGATGCCTCAGTTGTGCTCGTCGCGCGCATGGTCGGGGGTGTGGTCGTCTCGGCCGACGGCGACGACCTGCGTCGCATCGATCCCAGGGTCGACGTGGTCGCCTGCTGATCGGTGTGCTGACGGAAGCCAGCACACCGGCTTGAGGGTGAAACGTCGACGGGGGTGAGCCGCAGCGGTCGGCTCTCATGATGGGCGAAGCAGGGTGGGGCGGTTCCGGTGAGCCGAGGCGGCTGTGCCGACGACGGGTTCTGCGGCACCGAAGCTGCCGTAGCCACCCTGGTCGCTCCTGCGAATGGGGGCCTGCAGCGTCACGGTGATCCCTCGGATGCGGCGCTGGTCGTCGGTGGCGGAGCTCACCGACGAGTCGCGTAGGAGGGAGCGGATGACAGGTGGGGCGAGGGGCCGGCTCCACAGGGGCCAGGTGAACGTGCCGTGCTTCCAGTTGGCGGAGCACGCGGTGGTGTGCAGGGCGCCCGACTGGTTCCAGACGGGAAAGTAGGAGAGGCCGAGGAAGGCGAGCCAGTCGGCGCCGGGGACGCCGAGCCGCTTGTCCTTGGATGGGTTTGTCGCCCGGACGGCGTAGATGCGCTCGCCCCGGTTGTCCCAGCCGAAGGAGGGGAGCGCCGAGTCGTACCGCCAGGGGCCGAACAGTGCCTCGGTCAGGCGTTCGGTGTCGATGTCGGCGGCGAGCTGTCGCACCATACGGAGGTGAACGTGCATGTACACGCCTTTGGGCGCATGGTGTATCGATGGACTGTGGCGACGGTGACGTTCGGGTTGGCAGTACGCTCGGCACGGTGGGGATCGCATCGCATCCGACGCACCGGTTCGATCTGCAGGACCTGCTTGATCTGCCCGACGACGGGTACCAGTACGAGGTCATTGACGGGGCGCTTGTTGTGAACGCGGCCCCGTCGTGGCGTCATCAGGAGGTCGTCGCTCGGCTGCTCGACCTGCTGCGGCCAGCTGCGCCGGCCGGCGTGCTGGTGCTGCCGTCACCGGCCTGGCGGCTCGACGAGGGGCAGGTCCCGCAACCCGACGTCGTCGTCGTGTCATCTGCATGCTTGGGCGAGCACGCGGTCGAGGGCGTGCCGTTGCTCGTGGTCGAGGTGCTGTCGCCCGGCAACCGCGGTGCGGACCTGGTCCGCAAGCGAGCCCTGTACGCAGACGCAGGGTGCCCCTCGTATTGGATCGTTGATCCTGCAGAGCCATCCGTGCTGCTGCTCACCCTCGATGAGGGGCAGTACGTCGAACGAGCCCGGGTCGTGGGGGACGAGACCGTGACGCTCGTCGAGCCGGTACCCACGACCATCAGGCCGATAGACCTCGTCCGCTTCGTAGTCGATACCCTGGGGCTCTGACCTGCGGGGTTGGTTGCTGATTGACGGAGATCCATCTGCTGGTGCTGCCTGGTGCGGGTGCGAGATGCGAGGTTGGCAAGCCTTCGAGTCGCCCCCGTTGTTGCCCGGTGGCACCGGCCGTTTCGAAGCGGAACTGGACGAGCACCACTGGCTGGCGCACTGGATGGTCGGCGAGACGATGTGCCACGTCGCGGTGGATGACTCCGGCGAGCGGGTCGCGTTGGTCTGCTTCGCATCGCCAGCACTGTCGTGCGGACCTTGTGATCGCTTCATCGGCTGGTCCTCGGAGCGGGGGAAGACGGTGTACGTGGTGCTGAACGCCTACCCGTACGCGAGCGGCCATCTACTGGTGATGCCGCTGCGCCACCTCGGTGACCTGGGCGACCTGACCGACGAGGAGTCGGCCGAGCTGTGGGCGGCCACCCGCACCGCCGCCGCCGCCCTCACCGCTGCCTACGGCCTCGACGGGCTCAACCTGGGGGCCAACCTGGGGCGTGCCGCCGGTGCCGGCATCCCCGCCCACCTCCACCTGCATGTGCTGCCCCGGTGGGGCGGCGACACGAACTTCATGACGTCGGTCGGCGGCGTG
>JAJZLP010000149.1 GCA_021803325.1 Actinomycetes bacterium | reverse complement strand
GTGCGCGCCGCAGGACTGAACGCAGCAGACCTGCTCCAGCGCCGCGGCCTGTACCCCGCGCCCCCCGGTGTGCCCGCCGACATCCCAGGGCTCGAGCTCGCCGGCGAGGTCGTCGACGTGGGGGCGCGTGTCACGCGCTTCGCGCCCGGTGACGCCGTCATGGCCCTGGTCCCTGGGGGAGCGCAGGCGGAGCTCGCCGTGGTCGACGAGCGGGTGGTCATGCCGGTGCCCGACGGCCTGGCGTGGGCCGAGGCCGGCGGTTTCCCCGAGGCGTTCTGCACGGCGCACGACGCCCTGTTCGGTCAGTGCCGGCTGCAGATGGGCGAGCGGGTGCTGGTGACCGGGGCTGCGGGTGGAGTGGGGACCGCAGCGGTACAGCTCGCGGCCGCTGCCGGTGGGTGCCCCGTCGCGTCAGCCCGGAACTCGCAGGCCCACGGCATGCTGCTGGAGCTCGGCGCGGTTGCCGCCTCGGAGCCCGACGCGGCGCTGTCGGATGGCCCGTTCGACGTGGCCGTCGAGCTCGTCGGGGCCGCCAGCCTGCCGGGTGTGATCGGTGCGTTGGCCATCGGCGGGCGGGTCGCGGTGATCGGCGTGGGGAGCGGCGCCCGGCTGGAGCTGGACCTGCTCGCCCTGATGGGCCGTCGGGCTGCGATCAGCGGGGCGACACTTCGGGCGCGCCCGGTCGACGACAGAGGTGCGGTCGTCTCGGCCGTCCGGCGGTCGGTGCTGCCACTGGTGGTATCGGGCCGCATCCGCGTTCCGGTGGCCGGAACCGTGGCCATGGACGCCGCTCCCGAGGCGTACGAGCAGTTCGCCGCCGGTGGCAAGCTCGGCAAGATCGTGCTGGTGGCGCCGTGACGGGCTCGGGTCCTGGTGCTGTGGCGGGCTCTGGTCCTGGTGCTGTGACGGGCTCGGGTTCTGGTGCTGTGGCGGGCTCGGGTTCTGGTGCTGTGCCGGGCTCGGGTTCTGGTGCTGTGGCGGGCTCGGGCGGTGCGCTGGCCACCCGCTATCGCGCGGTCAGGGCGGCAACCGAGGCGCTGGCCGCGCCGCTGTCCGCCGAGGACCAGACCGTGCAGTCCATGCCCGACGTCAGTCCCACCAAGTGGCATCGGGCGCATACGGCGTGGTTCTTCGAGACGTTCCTGCTCGAGCCATCCTGCTCCGGGTACCAGGTGTTCCACCCGGCCTTCGGCCACCTCTTCAATTCGTACTACGAGCAGGTCGGTTCGCAGTACCCGCGCCCCCGGCGCGGCGTGGTGTCACGGCCGGGGATCGCCGAGATCGCCGCCTACCGCCGGCACGTCGATGCGGGGATGGCCGAGCTGCTGGCTGGCTGCGTCGGTGCCGGGCAGGCCGCGCTCGTGGAGCTCGGGGTACAGCACGAGCAGCAGCACCAGGAGCTGCTGCTGATGGACATCAAGCACGTCCTGTCGTGCAACCCGATGTGCCCGGCGTATATGCCGGTGTCCGACAGGTCGGCGACGGTGCCGGCGGTGGAGCACGTCGCTGCGACCTGGCTGGAGCATCCTGGCGGGATGATCGAGATCGGGCACGATTCCACGGTCGACGTCGGCTCCGGCGGCGACGGGTTCTGCTTCGACAACGAGCTGCCCCGGCACGCGACATTCCTGGCACCGTTCGCCCTGGCGTCGCGGCCGGTCACCTGCGGGGACTGGCTGGCGTTCATCGGCGATGGCGGCTACCGGCGCCCCGAGCTGTGGCTGTCGGAGGGGTGGGCCGCGGTGCAGTCCGGCGGCTGGGGCGCTCCGCTGTACTGGACCAGGGTCGACGGCGGATGGGACGTGTTCACCCTGGCCGGGGCCCGGGCCGTCGACCCCGCCGAACCTGTCTGCCACGTCAGCTATTTCGAGGCCGACGCGTTCGCACGCTGGGCCGGTGCCCGGCTCCCGACCGAAGCGGAGTGGGAGGTGGCGGCGGTGGCCGAGGCGACCGCCGAGCCGGTGCCGGCGGTGCCAGGCGCGAACGTGCCCGGCGCCGGCCTCGACACGGTCTTTCCCGCGCTCCATCCCCGGCCCGTGGCTGGCCGGTCGCCGCTCATGGGCGACGTGTGGCAGTGGACGCAGAGCGCCTACTCGCCGTACCCGGGGTACCGACCTGCGGAGGGAGCGGTGGGCGAGTACAACGGCAAGTTCATGGTCAACCAGTACGTGCTGCGCGGCGGATGCTGTGTGACACCCATCGGCCACGCCAGGATCCCGTACCGCAACTTCTTCCCGGCCTCGGCCCGCTGGCCGTTCGCCGGGGTCCGCCTGGCGGCCGACCGGTGACCGCTCCCGTCGTCGAAGTGCACCTGGAGCCCGGGGAGCTGCATGCCGCCCTTGTCGACGACGCCCGGCAAGGGCTTTTGGCCCCCGAGGGTCGCAAGCAGCTCCCCCCCGTGTGGTTCTACGACGACTACGGCAGTGCCCTCTTCGACGCCATCACCGAGCTGCCCGAGTACTACCCGACTCGCGCCGAGCGTGCGCTGCTGCAGGCGCACGCCGGTGACATCGCCGCCCAGGCGAAGCCGGCCACCATGGTGGAGCTCGGCGCAGGGACGTGCGACAAGTCCCGGATCGTGCTCGACGCGTTGCGTGCAGCGGGGTGCGGCGCTCGCTACGTGCCGCTGGACGTGAGCGAGGCGACCCTGCGCCAGGCCGCCGACGCACTGTCCGCCGACTACCCGGGGCTGGCGGTCCACGCCGTGGTCGGTGACTTCCACCGTCACCTCGACTGTGTGCCGACCGGTGGTCGAACGATGGTCGCGTTCCTCGGCGGCACGATCGGCAACCTCCGTCCCGAGGAGCGTCGGCGGTTCCTGTTCGACCTGGACTGCCGGCTCGAACCCGGCGACAGCCTGCTGCTCGGCACCGACCTGGTCAAGGATCCCGATCGGCTGGTGGCTGCCTATGACGACTCCTCCGGTGTGACAGCGGCATTCAACCGCAATGTCATCCGGGTGCTGAACCGCGAGCTGGGGGCTCGGTTCGACCCCGACGGCTTCGCTCACGTGGCGCGCTGGGACGCCGAGCACCGCTGGATCGAGATGCGCCTGCGGGCCCAGGGCACCCAGCGGTCGGCGGTGGACGCCCTCGGTGTCGAGGTCGTGTTCGAAGACGGGGAGGAACTGCTCACCGAGATCAGCGCCAAGTTCACGCGCGACCAGGTGGAGGCCGAGCTGTGGGAGTCCGGCTTCGTCGTCGATGCCATGTGGGACCAGCCTGGAGGCGATTTCCTGCTGACCCTGGCCAGCCCCTACTGCTGACCCGTTCCTGGCGACCCGGGTCGGTCCCACTCGATCGCCTTGGATCGGCCCTGACCGGCGGCCCCCTACTGCTGACCCGTTCCTGGCGACCCGGGTCGGTCCCACTCGATCCGCTTGGATCGGCCCTGACCGGCGGCCCGGTCCTGCTGACCCGGACCAGCTCCGACCCGACTGCCGACCTGGATCGGCCCCAGAGCCGGACGGGATCAGCGGCTGGCGACGCTGGTGCCGCGACCGAACAGGCCTTCGGCAGCCCTTGCGTCGGCGACGCGGCAGGGCTCGACCCGTCAGCGCGGCGACGTGTGCTCCACGGCGCACAGGGTCCTTGCCCAGGTTGCCCAGGTTGCCCAGGTTGCCCAGGTTGCCCAGGTTGCCCAGCTTGCACAGCGGCATACGCCCAGCGGCGTGCTCGCCCGGACATCGCCGTTGGCGCTCGGCCGTCGAGGCGAGCGCCGCCAGCCGTGGCGGTAGCGTGGGGTCGTGGCCGAGGAGCGACACGGCGGATCTGCGTGGTCGTCGGCCTCCGGGGGCCGAGCCGGGGACGGTCTGCCGGTGGGGCGTGCCGCGTTCGAGCTCGACGCTCTGGCGGCCACGCTGGCGCCGGTCGTGCTGGAGCGCGCCGCAGCGCTCGGCTGCGGTCATGCCGAGGTCCGTTTGGAGCGGATCCGGACCCAGGTCGTGGTGGTCCGAGACGGAGCGGTCGAGACCGCCGTCGACGACGTCGACACCGGAGCCGGAGTCCGGGTGGTGCATGGCGGCGCGCTGGGGTTCGCCGGGACCGACCTGCTCGGGGTTGACGACATGGCGGGACTGGCCGTCGCCGCCACTGCGGCCGCCCGCGCCTGTGCCCCGGCGGTGCGGCGGCCGGTGGTGCTGGCCGACGAGCCCGTCCACGCCGGGGTCACCTGGGTCGGAGGTCATGGCATCGACCCGACGACGGTGCCGCTGGCCGACAAGGTCGCCCGGCTGCAGGAATGGAGCGAGCGCCTGCTGCGAACCAGCGGCGTGGCGCACGTGACGGCCATGGTCACGGCCGTGTCCGAGGAGAAGCACTATGCGGACCTGGCCGGCACCGTGACCCGCCAGTTCCGGGTCCGGACCCATCCCGTGGTCGAGGCTGTCGCTGTTGCCGACGACGGCGACTTCGAGTCGATGCGGACGCTGGCCCCCCCGACGGCGCGCGGGTGGGAGTACCTCGACGGGACCGGCGCCGATCTCGACGCTGAGGTCGACGAGCTCCCGGAGCTGCTGGCGGCCAAGCTGGCGGCAGCGTCGGTGAAGCCCGGCCGCTACGACCTCGTCATCGACCCGTCCAACCTGTGGCTCACCATCCACGAGTCGATCGGGCACGCGCTCGAACTCGACCGGGCGTTGGGCTACGAGGCCGCCTACGCCGGCACGTCGTTCGCCACCGTCGACGGCCTCGGAACCCTCCGGTACGGCGCCCCCATCATGCACGTGACGGGGGACCGCACGGTGGCGCATGGCCTGGCCACTGTCGGCTTCGACGACGAAGGCGTCCAGGCCCAGGCGTTCGACCTCGTCGCCGACGGCATCCTGGTGGGCTACCAGCTCGACCGGAAGATGGCGGCCGAGAGCGGGCTCGGTCGCTCCAACGGGTGCGCGTTCGCCGACTCGCCGCTGCACGTCCCGATCCAACGGATGGCGAACGTGTCGCTTGCCGTCGACCCGCACGGGCCGGCCGTCGACGAGTTGATTGCCGGGACGGACAGGGGCATCTTCGTCGTCGGGGACAAGAGCTGGTCGATCGACATGCAACGACACAACTTCCAGTTCACCGGCCAGCGCTTCTATCGCATCGAGCGAGGCCGGCTGGCCGGGCAGCTGCGCGACGTGGCGTACCAGAGCCGGACGACCGACTTCTGGTCGTCGCTCGACGCGCTGGGTGGGCCGTCGACGTACGTGCTCGGCGGCGCCATGAATTGCGGGAAGGGCCAGCCCGGGCAGGTGGCGGCGGTGAGCCATGGGTGCCCGGCGGCGCGGTTCCGTTCGGTGACGGTGCTCAACGCCCGAGCGGAGGCCGGTCGGTGAGCTCCGGGTCGCCGGCCGGACATGGTGCAGCGGGCATCGGCAGCGCAGGTCCGGGCCGCCGGTCACCGGCCGCCGCGCACGAGGTGGCCGAGGTGGCGTTGGCGGCGTTGCGCCATCACGGTGTGGTGATCGTGAGCGAGCATCACGGCGTGGACTGCCGGTTCGCGAACAACACGATCACCACCAACGGCATCCGCCGCCAGCGCCGGGTCACCGTGGTGGCCGTCGATCCCAGGCCCGATGGGTTGGCGGTCGGCGTGGCGTCCGCGACCGGGGACGGGCCCGGCGGCGCTGGGCTGGGTGCGCCTGGCGGTGCGGCGTCCTGGGTCGACCTGGTCCGGGCGGCCGAGGCTGACGCAGCTGCTGCAGCGCCGGCGGACGACGCGGCCGATCTGGTGGCTGGTCCGGCGGCAGCGGACTACGCCGAGCCCCCGGTGCCCAGCGGGTTTCCCGTGCTCTCGGGGGTCACCGCCGGCCTCGGCGATGCTTTCGGGCGCGCCGAGGCCGATGGTTTGGTGCTGGCCGGCTTTGCCGAGCACGCGGTGGACACCGTCTACCTGGCGTCGACGACGGGGCTCCGGTTGCGCCACGTCCAGCCTGCAGGGCGCCTGCAGGTGGTGGCCCGAACCGCAGACGGGACGGCGTCGTCGTGGGTGGGCGCGGGCACCACGGACTTTGCCGACGTGGACGTGCACGCCATGGTGGAGCGGGTCCGCCAGCGTCTCGCCTGGGGAGGGCGGCGGGTGGAGATCCCGGCTGGCAGGTACCCGACGGTGCTGCCCCCTGACGCGGTCGCCGACCTGGTGTGCATGCTCGGGGAGGCGTGTGCCGGGCGTGACGCCGAGGAGGGGCACAGCGTGTTCGCCGCCCCGGGTGGCGGCACTCGCGTCGGGGAGCGGCTGACACCTCTGCCCTTCGATCTGCGCGGGGATCCGGCCGAGCCCGGGCTGCGCTGCACGCCGTTCGTGGTCGCCGGTGGATCCGGGGTCGACGTGTCGGTGTTCGATAACGGTCTGCCGATCGGTCGCACGGCGTGGATCGAGGGCGGTGTCCTCAACCGCCTCCGGTACCACCGGGCGGGTGCTGCCCGCTCGCAGGTGCCGGTGGCGCCGCCGGTCGACAACCTGGTTCTGGACCTGCCCGGCGCCACCGCATCGGTCGACGAGCTGGTGGCGCAGGTGGATCACGGGCTGCTGGTCACCTGCCTGTGGTACATCCGCGAGGTGGACCCGGCGACGCTGCTGCTCACCGGCCTGAC
>JAJZLP010000262.1 GCA_021803325.1 Actinomycetes bacterium | reverse complement strand
GACTCGAGGATGCTGCGGATCATGCCCATGGCGAGCGCGCCGTCACCACCGGGGACGACGGGGACCCACTGATCGGCCAGCAGCGCGGCGTTCCCCGCATGCGGGTCGACGATGATGTAACGCAGGCTGCCCGCAGCGGTCGCCTCCGCGATCTTGCGCCCCAGCGCCTGCATGGGGAAGTTCGCCTCGGTCACGTTCGCGCCGAACCAGATGATGAGCTCGGCGTTGGGAATGTCAGGCTTCAGCATCGCGACCCCGCCGATCCCGTTCAGCGACTGCTGGGTTGCGACGTGGTGGTTGAGCTCGCAGATCCCGACGTGGGGGAACACGTTGACGCTCCCGAAGGCATGGGCGAAGCGGGTCAACAGGTCGTTCTGCCCTGGTTCGGCCCGTCCCCAGTACACGACGAGCCCGTTCGTCTTCGCGCCGAAATCGGGATTGGCGGCGTCGATGGGCTCGAAGCGGCCCTTCCCACCGTCCCAGACGTCTTTGAACCCCTCGACGTAGCGGTGCTCCTCGCCGGCGACATCGGAGAACAGGTAGCCACCCCCGACCACCTCGGTGACCAGCTGCTCCCAGGGGATCGCAACGAAGCTTCCCGACCCCCGCGGCCCGCTCCGCTTGAGAGGAACCGTCAGCCGGTACGGGTCGTAGACAGTCTGGCGCCCAGCTTGACCTCGCGCACGGAGGGAGTGCGGTTGGGACCACACGCTCGCCGCGACGGGGTCAGTGGCGAAGGGGGCGTGCGGCTCGGCGGCATGCGGGTGATAGGGGTTGCCGTCGAGCTTTTGGAGCACGCCGTTGAAGGTCCGGGCCACGAGGCCGCAGTCGCTTCGACATTGCTTGCACACGCTGAAGGTGGTGCGAACGCCCTGCCAGGTCGGCGGACGGTCCGGATAGACGTAGCTCCCGCGCCGGTGGAAGACATCGCCGATCCACGGGGAGATGCCCCAACCGGCGACTGCCGCTCCACCGGCCACCAAGCCGGTGCCCTTCAAGAACGAGCGCCTGCTGAACGGCGTCGACAGGACCGCTTCCGAAGGCTGATCGGGCACTACGCACCTCCTTTGCTTGTGGCGGGCGACAACGTGGGGCCAAAGCGCAGCGACGGCTCCTGGTCGAGGGGCTCGGCGGGTGCTCCGGCTTGGGCGGGCCGGCCCGGATCGAGCGGCTCGGCGGGAGCCGCAGCGCTCGCCTGCCTCCACGGGAACAGCCACGAGAACAGCAAGAAGATCAGGAAGGCGACGGCGAAGACGCCGAGGACCGTCTGCAGCGAGTCGAAACCGGTGAGGGGCACTGAGGTCGTCACCACGGTGTTCGAGGAGATCTTCGACTCCGCCTGGCCTCCGAGAACCACGTTCCAGCGCATGGCGAACACGCCGGCCAGGACAGCGAGGCTGATGACAGCTCCGCCGAGCCAGCTTCGCCTCACCACCGGGATCAGCCACAGGACGAGCGGCAGGACCATGCCGATCCCGAGTTGCACGCCGAGGTAGGTGAAGGTGAAGGGACCGTGGAGCATCAGGTGGTAGAAGGACGAGTAGGTGGATCCCTGCGCGTACTCGGGGACCGCGCTCGTAAGGAGGTCGATGGCGTCGAGGAACAGATCGAGGAGCAGGAACAACACCAGATAGGTCAACAGCCCTGACGCGACCACCCGATCTGCTCGCCGACCGACATAGCGCATGGCCACGACGTAGACGAGCCACATGAACGCGATGCCCGAGACGATGGCGGACACGATGAAGAGCACGGGCATCAGGGGGGTAGCCCACAGCGAGCGGGCTTTGGTCGCACCGAAGACGAAGCCGATGTACCCGTGGAACAAGAAGGCAAGGACGATGCCTACACACGACAGGCCGAAGAGGATCCGCCGGTCGCGCCGGGCACCGGACTCCGACGTGTCGCTGCTCCCGAGCGCGATCACCCGGTGCAGACCCGCCCACCAGCCGGTCCCTTCGGCGATGCGAACGTTCGTCGCCCGGAACGCGAAGTAGAGCTCGGCGAGCATCAGCGCGATGTAGGTGAGCCAGATGACGATGAACATCGACAACGGCGAGTACGGCAGGTGGTCCCGCGTGAGCAGCTCCAGGGCGTTGGACGGCTGCCGAGCATCGCCGAGCACCGTCAGCGGCGCGGCGATCAGCAATGCCAGGCTGGCGAGCACCGCCAACGGGGCAAGGGCATCGAAGCGTCGCTGGTGAAAGACGTGACTGAGCGACGAGACGATGAACGACCCGGCCACCAGCCCGGAGATGTAGGGGTAGGTGACGACCATCAAGCCCCAGTAGGCGTTCTCGAGCCCCGAGTGGGTCAGCGATCCTCCCATCAGGCCCTACCTCCCTCACCGCCGGTTGGCGTCTCGAGCAGGACTCTGCCGGTCAGCTCGTCGTACTGGTTGGTGTTCGTGCCTGCCGCGTAGGGATAGACGGTGTTGTAGGCGGTGGCCGCATCCACGAGGTCGCCGTCGAGGTTGATGTAGAAGACCTGCGGGTTCGTGCCCGCCGCGATGTCGAGGCCCTGCGTCGAGTAGTGGGCGAGCAGCGCTCCCACCTCGCTGTCGGGGTCGTTGAGGTCGCCGAAGACGCGGGCACGCCCGACGCAGGAGGTCACGCAGGCCGGCAACAGTCCCCGGTCGATGCGTTGGACGCAGAAGGTGCACTTGTCGGCGGTCTGCTGGATCGGATTGAAGAACCGAGCGTCGTAGGGGCAGGCCTGGATGCAATACCCGCAGCCGATGCACGTGGGGTAGTCGATGAGCACCAGCCCGTCCTGGCGCTTGAAGGTCGCCTCGACAGGGCAGACTTCGACGCAGGGCGGGTCATCACAGTGGTTGCACAGGCGGGGGAGGCTGAAGCGCTTGACGCTGGGCACGTACGTCTTGCCCTCGACGGCCACCGGTCCGTCGCCGTTCGGGTCGACCTCCCACTGGCCGACCTCGACGACTTGGACCCATGTCCGGTACACGCCGACCGGCACGTTGTTCTCACTCTTGCAGGCGACCACGCAGGACTGGCAGCCGATGCACTTTCGCAGATCGATCACCATCACCCAGTGGTGCGGGGATCGCTCCGGGTCGACCTGCGAGAACGTGTTGTGCACATACGGCAGATCGTGAGCGTTCTCGATCTCCGACATCCACCGGTCTGGCTCGGACCAACCATCAGCTACATTCAACGCTGGCTGCGTCCATGCAGCCCAGCCAGGGCTTAGCTTGTAGAGGTCTTCGGCAGCAGCCGCGCTCGCTGCGCCAGATCCCTTCTGCTTTCCGACAAGGACACCGGCAAGCCGCCTGGGCGCATTCTTCGAAACAACCGCCCCTGCAGGGGCTCCAAAGCCGTGCAACTTCGCCCCGAGCACAGCCGCCATGCCAGCAATACCTGCCGCAGCGAAGCTCTTCAGTGCGCTCCGTCTGCTCTGCTCTGGTTCCACGTTGCCGATTGTTGTCCACCGGCAAGGACCACAAATAGGGACTTTCGACCCAACCTCCTCGTGGCAATGACCGGAGCACGGGCCGGGTTCTACGGGGATGATCTCCGTAGAACCACGGTCGACACGACGATCGGCATCAACCGCCAAGGGCCCGGCGGACCTCGGCCAGGCACCCCGGCGCGAGCCGCCACCAGGTCCAGCGGCCGCGCTTCTCCCCGACGAGGATGCCGGCCTCGACCAGCACCTTGGTGTGGTGGCTGACCGTCGGCTGGCTCCGGGCGAGCGGGCCCTCGAGGTCGCACGAGCACACCTCTCCGACCGACGAGACGATGGAGATGAGCCGGAGCCGCACGGGGTCGGCCAAAGCAGCGAGCACCCGGGCCAGCGCCACCGCCTCGGCCTCGCTCAAGGGGGCGGACACGAGCGACGCCGCACACCCGTCGCCGTCACCGGCTGCCCTGTCACCGCCGGTTCGGCGATCATCCGTCGATGTCGAGCCGGTCACCACCACGGCGCCCCCTGTCGGCAGCCTCTCCTATTGACAGCTGTCAATGTCAGCCGGAAGAATATGAATCGATAGAGGTCAATCTAGCAACGGAGGCAGGCCGTGTCCCGCGCACACCGTGCCCTGGGCACGTCAGAATTGGACACGTCGGGACTGGGCACGCCGAGACTGGGCACGCCGAGACTGGGCACGCCGAGTGGACCGGCAATCGCAGCCGAAGCAACGCCTACCGGTCCGGCCGCCATCCAGTGAGCACCGCACCGACGCAGACCCCACCAACGCACCACGGCCCGGGCACCGACCCGGTGGCGGCGCGACTGTCGGTCCTCGACCGTTACCTGCCCGTGTGGATCGCCGGCGCCATGGTGCTCGGGATCGGCCTCGGTCGGGTGGTGCCCGGGCTCAACCGTGCTCTCAACCACGTGCAGGTGGCAGGCACAAGCCTGCCCATCGCCATCGGCCTGCTGGTGATGATGTACCCGGTGCTGGCCAAGGTCCGCTATGGCGAGATCGACCGGGTGGCAGCCGACCGCCGCCTGCTGGTGCCGTCGCTGGTGCTCAACTGGGTCGTCGGCCCGGCGCTCATGTTCGCGCTGGCATGGGTGTTCCTGCCCAACCTGCCCGCGTACCGAACCGGGCTCATCCTTGTCGGCCTGGCTCGGTGCATCGCCATGGTGCTCATCTGGAACGACCTCGCCTGTGGGGACGACACCGCGGCGGCGGTGCTCGTCGCCGTCAATTCGCTGTTCCAGATCGTGGCGTACGCCGGGCTTGGCTACTTCTACCTCAAGGTCCTGCCCGGCTGGCTGGGGCTGTCGACCACCACAGTGCACGTGTCGATCTGGGCTATCGCCCGCAGCGTGCTGATCTTCCTCGGCGCCCCGCTTCTGCTCGGTTTCCTCACCCGCACACTCGGCGAACGGCGCCGGGGGCGCGCATGGTACGAGCACCAGTTCCTGCCCCGCATCGGCCCCCTCGCCCTCTACGGCCTGCTGTTCACCATCGCGCTGCTCTTCGCCTTCCAAGGTGACGCCATCACCCACCGACCCCTCGACGTCGCTCGGATCGCCCTACCGCTGCTGTGCTATTTCGCCGTCATGTGGACTGGAGCGTTCGCCCTCGGGCGGGGTCTGCACCTCAGCTACCCGCGCACGGCGACCTTGGCGTTTACTGCCGCCGGCAACAACTTCGAGCTGGCCATCGCCGTCGCCATCGGCACCTTCGGGGTCACCTCCGGCCAGGCCCTCGCCGGCGTGGTCGGGCCGCTCATCGAGGTCCCCGCTCTCGTCGCCCTGGTCTACGTGTCGCTGTGGGCACGCCGCCGCTTCTACCCGAGCACCGAGACCGGCCTGTGACGATCCCCGACCAGGTCCTCGTTGCCTCCGCCCGTGCAGTGCAGGGTGCCGACACCGCTGTGTCGACCGCCGCCATTCGCCCGCCACGGGGGACCGAGACCGCCGCCGCCAGCCCGGCACAGGGAACCGAGACCGCCGCGTCGACCATACGGGTCCCGATCGTCCTGTTCGCCTGCGTCCACAACGCCGGCCGGTCTGTCGCCGCCAAGGTGCTCACCGAGCACTACGCGGCGGGTCGCGTCGACGTTCGATCGGCGGGCTCCGAGCCCGGTACGGCGATCAATCCGACCGTGGCCGAGGTGCTCGCCGATCGGGGCCTGTCGACCGGCGCCGAAGTCCCGACCCTGCTCACCCGAGATGGCGTTGAGGGCGCCGACGTCGTGGTGACCATGGGCTGCGGGGAGACCTGCCCCGTGTTCCCCGGCAAGCGCTACCTCGACTGGTCCGTTGCCGACCCCGCCGGCCAGGACCGCCCGAGCGTCGAGCGCATCGTCGACGACATCGACATCCGGGTCCGCGGGCTCTTGGCCGACCTCGGCATCGACATCGGATCCCCATCCCAGCTCTGAGCGGCGTCGCGCCGAGGCCGGCGGACCAGGTACCCCGTGGTGGCCACGACAGGTCCTCCCCACGCTCGGGACCATACGCGACCCCACCAGCCCGACCGCACGCAACCCACCAGCGGGACCGCACGCGGCTCCACGAGCGAGACCACACACGACCCCACCAGCACAGCCGCACGCGACCCCACCAGCACAGCCGCACACGACCCCACCAGCACAGCCGCACACGACCCCACCAGCACAGCCGCACGCGACCCCACCAGCACAGCCGCACACGACCCCACCAGCACAGCCGCACACGAGGAGCTGTTGGGGGGGCGTACCGAACCCTGCCAGCCCGAACCGGTATGCAAGACTCGTTGTCGTGCCAGTGTCGGCAGAGCGGGACCAGGGCCGTTGACTGGCGACAACGACGAGACGCCAGCCGAGGCCGACGCGTTCGTGTTCTTCGGCGCCTCAGGTGATCTCGCCCACAAGATGATCTTTCCCGCTCTCCATAAGATGGTGCAGCGCGGCACGTTGCACGTTCCTGTCATCGGGGTGGCATCGTCGGGGTGGACCCTGTCCCAACTCCGAGACCGGGCCCGGGACAGCATCGCCTCGGCTGGGGCAGGCACCAACGACGGGGGCGCCCTCGACCGGCTGCTTTCGCTCATGGCGTACGTCGACGGCGACTACGGCGATCCGGCAACCTTTACGGAGCTGCGGGGGGTGCTCGGAGAC
>JAJZLP010000102.1 GCA_021803325.1 Actinomycetes bacterium | reverse complement strand
TCGCCGTGCACCGTCGCTGAGGCGGCGGCCCGATGGCCAAACGCCGAGGAACCAGGGCTCGGCGGGCACGACGGTCGGGGTGGGGGATCGGCCTGCTCGTCCTGCTCTCCATCACGATCATCACGCTTGACTACCGCGGCGACCTCCGGGGCTCGATCTCAGGTGCCCGCAGAGCGGCCGCTGACGCGCTGTCGCCGCTGCAGCAGGGCGTCGACGACGTCCTGCACCCGGTCGGGAGCTTCCTGGCGGGCGCCGTGCACTACGGCTCCCTCCAGCAGCAGAACGCAAAGCTCCGCCACCAGCTGCAGCAGGACCGAGGTGCCCTCGCCCAGGCGCAGAGCCTCCGGACCACCGCCAGCCAGCTCGCCGCGCTCGAGCACCTTCCTTGGTCGGTGGTGGCCGCAATCCCCACCGTGACAGCGAGCGTGATCGGGTCGAACCCGTCGAACTTCGAAGCGACGATCGTGCTCGACAAGGGCGCCGCTCAGGGGATCGCGGCGGGCATGCCGGTCGTCGACGGCAACGGGCTGGTCGGCCGGGTGGTGCAGGCGGTCCGCTCGCAGTGCACCGTGCAGCTGCTGACCGACGTCCGGACTGTGGTGTCGGTGGACCTGGGTGCCACCGGCAACCCCGCCACCCTGGTGGGGACCGGTCCTGGCAGTCCGCTGCAGGTGGAGTACGTGTCGCCCACGATCCGCCTCCGCCGGGGCATGCTCCTCACCACCTCTGGCCAGCAGCTGGGCCTGTTCCCCCGGGGCATCCCCGTGGCCGAGATCACCGGGTTCCACTCCACGCCGTCGGCCACCGACCAGACCGTGCAGGCCCGGCCCGTCGCCGATCTGCGGAGCCTGGCGTATGTCGACGTCCTGCAGTGGGAGCCACCGGGATGAACAGGTCTGCCACCGCGGGTTCGACTCCCATGTCGCTCGCCGATGTCGTCCGCACGTCGATCGTGGTCGTCGTCGCCCTCGTCGTCCAGAGCACCATCGTCGACGCCGTGCAGTTTCGCGGGGCGCACGCCGACCTGATGATCCTGCTCACCGTGGCCGCCGGCTACGTGACCGGTCCGGACCGGGGCGCGGCGGTCGGCTTCGCCGTCGGGCTGGTCGCCGACCTCTTCCTCCCCACCACGTTCGGTCTGTCGGCCCTGGTCGGCTGCTTGCTCGGCTACAGCGCGGGGCTCGCGTCGGCCGGTCTGGTGCGGTCGCCGTGGTGGCCAGCCCCGTTGGTGCTCGGCGCCGGGGCTGCTGCCGGCACGTTCGGCTATGCGGTGCTCGCCACGGTGCTGGGCGCACCCCACTTGATGCACACCTACCTGGTGCCGGCGCTCGTCATGACCGCGGCCGGTGGCGTCGTGCTGGCGCCGGCTGTCGTGGCCGCCGTCCGCTGGGCGGTGCCGGTACCAGGGTCGTCCCAGGCATCGGCCGTCGGTGCCGGGGGTTCGGCCGTCGCATCGCGCCGACCGACACCCACCAGCCGGTGACGGGCGGTTGCCGCCCGGTCCCGTAGCCGTCAGGTGACCTGTTCGGGCGCTGTCCTCAGGCGGGCAGGGCGCGGCGCGGCGGGGGTCGTACCAGGGGGTGGGTGCGCCGACCTAGACTCGACGCAGCGATGACATCCCTGTGGCCGCAGATCGAACCGCTCCTGGCCCAGGTCGTCAAGCCGGCTCGGTACATCGGTGGCGAGCTGGGCGCCCAGCAGCCCGTGCACGGGGCCGGGCGCGTGTCCTGGCTGCTCGTCTACCCGGACACCTATGAGATCGGCCTGCCCAACCAGGGGCTGCAGATCCTCTACGAGATCCTGAACGAGCGCGGCGATGCCGCCGCCGAGCGGGCGTACGCGCCCTGGACCGACATGGAGGCGCAGATGCGCGCCGCCGGGGTGCCCCTCTTCTCCCTCGAGAGCCACCTCCCCGCCGGCGAGTTCCATGTCGTCGCCTTCAACCTTTCCGCCGAGCTCACCTACACCAACGTGCTGAACCTGATCGACCTGGCCGGCGTGCCCGTCCGGGTCGCGGACCGCAGCTCTGACCACCCCCTGGTGGTGGCGGGCGGGCACTGTGCCTTCAACCCCGAGCCGCTGGCCGATGTCGTCGACGCATTCGTCCTCGGCGACGGGGAGGAGGTAGTGGGGGAGATCAACGAGGTGGTGGCGGCCTGGCAGGCTGCCGGCACCGGCGACCGCAGCCGGCTGCTCCGGGCGCTGTCTCGTGTCCCGGGTGTGTACGTTCCGTGGTGCTACGAGGTGGCGTACGACGAAGGCCGGCTGGTCGCCGTGACCCCCCGCTTCCCCGACACGCCCGATCGGGTCGAAAAGCGGGTGGTGGCCGACCTGGGTGCATGGCCCTATCCCCGCAACCAGCTGGTCCCGCTCATCGAGGTGGTGCACGATCGGCTGAACGTGGAGGTCTTTCGGGGCTGCACCCGGGGATGCAGGTTCTGCCAGGCCGGCATGATCACGCGTCCGGTGCGGGAGCGGCCTGCGGAGCAGGTGGCGGACATGGTCCGGGACGGGCTCGCCCGGACCGGGTACGACGAGGTCGCGCTCACGTCGCTGTCCACCGCGGACTTCTCCGGGATCGAGCACACCGTCGCCCAGATCGTCGACGACCCGCGCTCCAACGGCCAGGTCTCGGTCAGTCTGCCCAGCCTGCGGGTCGACGCCTTCACCGTCGGCCTGGCCGCGGAGATCCAGAAGGTCCGGCGGACCGGGCTCACCTTCGCCCCCGAGGGTGGTACCTGGCGGATGCGGCGCGTCATCAACAAGCTCATCCGCGAGGAGGACCTCTACAGCGCCGTCGAGAGTGCGTTCTCCCAGGGATGGCGCCGGGTCAAGCTGTACTTCCTCATCGGCTTGCCCACGGAGACCGACGAGGACGTTCTCGGCATCGTCGAGATGGCCCGGACCTGTGTGGACATCGGCCGCCGGTACCACCGCGGCGTCACGGTCACAGCGTCGGTCGGTGGCTTCGTGCCCAAGCCGCACACGCCGTTCCAGTGGTTCGGGCAGGACACCGCCGAAGAGCTGCGACGCAAGGTGGTGCTCTTGCGGGACGCTGCCAGCCGGGTACGGGGCCTGACGTTGCGCTGGCACGACCCGAAGGCCTCGGTGGCCGAAGGCATCGTCAGCCGTGGTGACCGGCGCATCGGAGCCGTCGTGGAGCACGTCTGGCGGGCGGGCGGCACGTTCCAGGAGTGGTCCGAGCACTTCGACCTGTCGCTCTGGGAGAACGCCCTGGCCGCCTGTGGCCTCGACGTCCACGACGTGGTCCACCGTGACCGGACCGAGGGCGAGACCCTGCCGTGGGACCACCTGTCTGCCGGCCTGCACCGCGACTTCCTGTGGCAGGACTGGGTCGACGCGCTGGCCGAAGCGCCCGTCGAGGACTGCCGGTGGACCCCCTGCTACGACTGCGGAGCGTGCACCGGCATCGGCGTGGAGCACGTGGTCGCCTCGGCGGCAGCGCCAGCGGGCGGCAGCCAGGGCACCGGACAGGACCTGTCGACCGGAGGCGCGGTCCCGGTGCGCTTCCTCGAGACACCGCCGGTGGCCGTCCCGTGAGCACCGCCGTGGACAGCACCGCCGACGGCCGTCCGGTGGGCACCGCTGTGGGCAGCACCGCCGGTGGCCATACCGTGAGCACCGCTGAGGACAGCACCGCCGACGGCCGTCCGGTGGGCACCGCTGTGGGCAGCACCGCCGGACCTGCCGGGCCGAACCCCTCCACGATGGTCCGGGTCCGGGCACGGTTCGCCAAGCTCGGCAAGGTGCGGTGGACCAGCCACCGTGACGTGGCTCGCATGTGGGAACGAGCGTTGCGTCGTGCCGGCCTGCCCGTGGCCTACTCCGGGGGATTCTCGCCGCACCCCCTGTTGAGCTTCGGGCTTGCGCTTCCGACGGGATGTGAGTCGACGGCCGAGTACGTGGATGTCGTGCTCGACCCCGACCGATCACGAACCGGCGGCGACACATGGTGGACGGCCGACCCCGGCGAGGAGCCCGAGGACTGGGCGACCCGGATGGCGGCTGGCTTCCCCGCGCACCTGACGCCGCTGCTGCCCGGTGGCGTCGACGTGATCGCCGCTCGGAGCGTGACCGCCGGCACGCCGTCGTTGCAGCAGGCGGTCACGTCGTGCACGTGGCGGATCGACGTGCCCGGCGACCCGGCACCGCTGGTCGTGGCGGTCGAGACCGCACTGGCCGCCGGATCGCTTCTCGTGTCCCGCGAGCGCAAGGGACGGACCGAGGTCGACGACCTCCGCCCATCCCTGCTGGCGATGCGCGTCGTCCCCGACGCCGCCGCCGAGCGGGCCACCCTGACGGTCGAGACGGCCACCCGCCCGCGCGGGGTCCGTCCGGCCGAGATCGCCAGCGTGCTCGGTGCCAGCTTCGGCACCGCATGCCGGACCCACCAATGGATCGAACGCGACGGCTCCCAGGAGGAGCCCGTCGTCACGAGGCCGGCGCTCGGCGTCGAGATGCTGGGATGCGCCTCGTGACTGCGACGAGAAGGGACCAACCCGATGCCCGACGTCCCCGCCGGGATGCCGCCTACCGAGCGCGACAGCTCGCTTGCCCCATCCCCCCTGGCCCGGCCGACCGACCGCCCGGCTGCAGACACTGCTTCTGAGCCCGCAGGCTTCGCAGCCCAGACCGAGCGGGGCCCTGGTCCCGCCACACGAGCGCCGAACGGTCCTGACGCGTCCGGGCCCGCTCCAGGGGCAGGGCAGGTGCCACCATCATCGCCCGGGGAGCTGCCGTCGCCCGGAGCGCAGCGGCGCGCCGCTGACGACCGCCCAGCTCCTGAGCGGCCGAGGATCGGCGATACCCGACCGGCGCCGCCCTCGGGGGTGAGCGCTGCTGGTGCGGGATCTGGCGACGGCGGCACCCAGGGCGCCGGCCAGGGAGGTGCTGGTGCGGCCCGGGGCGGAGCCGGGAGTGGCTCGCGCAGCGGCAGTCGGAGTCGGCGCCGTCGCGGGGGAGCGGGCAACCGGGCTGGACGAGCAGCGGGGACCGAGCAGGACGGCGACCGGGCAGCAGGAGCGCCGGGCGCCGGCACCCGGGGATCCGGCGGCCCGAAGAGGACGACTGCGGGTGCCGACGGTCTGGTGTCCGCAGTGCTGGCCGAGGCTGGGCCCGGGCGCGGCCTCGCGAACGGCGGCGCACCGGTGCCCGCAGGATCGGCGCGAGCGGCAGCGGGCGGGTCGGGCGAACCGGACGCCCCGGGCGCATCGGGTGAGCTGGACGCAGCCGGTGAAGACGGTGGGGCAGCGCGCGGCCGTGGGCAGTCACGGAGGCGAAGCGGCCGAGAGCGGCGGGGACGCGCCGTCGGACGGTACCTGATGTGCGTGCACGTCCAGCCGCACGCCACCCAGATCGCGGTGCTCGAAGGCCGGACGCTCGTCGAGCACATGGTGTCGCGGGCAGCGGACGACGCCACGCAGATCGACGGCAACATCTACCGCGGCCGAGTGCAGAACGTCCTGCCCGGCATGGAGGCAGCCTTCGTCGACATCGGCACGCCGAAGAACGCCGTCCTGTATCGCGGCGACGTCCGCTACGACCCCGACGACGTCGAGACGGCGACGAAGGGGCTGCCACGGATCGAGGAGATGCTCGTGCCCGGGCAGCTCATCGTCTGCCAGGTGACGAAGAACCCGATCGGCGCCAAGGGGGCCCGGCTCACCCAAGAGGTGTCGATCCCGGGTCGGTTCGCTGTCATGGTGCCGAGCTCCTCGGCGTTCGGCATCTCCAAGCGCCTCGACGACAACGAACGGCGCCGGCTGCGCCGGATCTTGGACGAGGTCCGCCCAGCCGGGCACGGGCTCATCGTGCGGACCGCCGCCGAGGGGGCGAGCCGCGAGGAGCTGGCCACCGACATCGCCCGCCTGATGGAGCGGTGGAGCAGCATCGAAGCGGCCGCCGCAAAGGCGAAGTCGCCTGCCCTGCTGTACCGCGAGCCGGACATCGCCGTCCGGATCGTCCGCGAGGAGCTGAACCGGGACTACCGGGCGGTGGTGATCGACGATCCCGCCATGTACGACCAGGTGAGGTCGTACGTGGAGCAGGTCAACCCCGAGCTCGTCGACCGGGTCGAGCTCTACGATCAGGTGGCCGAGCAGGTCCCCGTGTTCGAGCGGTTCCACGTGCACGAACAGCTCCACAAGGCACTGGACCGCAAGGTGTGGTTGCCGTCTGGCGGTTCGCTCATCATCGAGCGGACCGAGGCGCTCACGGTGATCGACGTGAACACCGGCAAGAACGTGGGCACCTCCAACTTGGAGGAGACCGTCTTTCGCAACAACCTCGAGGCGGCCGAGGAGATCGCCCGCCAGCTCCGGCTCCGTGACATCGGCGGCATCATCGTCATCGACTTCATCGACATGGAGATCCGCGACAACCGTGAGAAGGTGGCGACCGCGTTGCGCGCCGCTCTGGCGCGTGACAAGACGAGGACCCAGGTGTTCGACATCTCGGAGCTCGGCCTGGTGGAGATGACCCGCAAGCGGATCTCCGAGGGCCTGGTGGAGTCCCTGTCGACGACGTGCACGGTGTGCGGCGGACGCGGGGCGGTCATCGACGAGTCCCTCGTCTGA
>JAJZLP010000069.1 GCA_021803325.1 Actinomycetes bacterium | reverse complement strand
CTGGCTCCGACCCCGGTTCCGCCGTGAGCTCTGGCTCCGACCCCGGTTCCGCCGTGAGCTCTGGCTCCGACCCCGGTTCCGCCGTGAGCTCTGGCTCCGACCCCGGTTCCGCCGTGAGCTCTGGCTCTGACCCCGGTTCCATCCTCGCCCTGGACGTCGGGTCCGCTCCCGGTCCCGGCGAGTCGTCCCCGGTGGAAGCGGTCTTCGACGAGGCGGCTGCCGACCTGGTCGACGAGGCGGTCGCACAGTTCGAGGAGACGGCGGGCGCTGCCGGTGCGTCGTCTTCGGTCAGCCTCGACGGGGATCTGGGCGCCTTCCCACCCCTGGCCCGCGTCTTGGTCGAGGGGGGGCGCGTCCCGATCGACACCATGCGCGAGGCCCTGTTCGAACAGGACAGGACCGGGCAGAGCCTGGCTCGCACGCTGACGTCGATGCGGCTGGTCACCGAAGCCGACCTGATGTGGGGCATGGCCAGCGAGATGGGCCTGGAATTCGTCGACCTCGACCTGGCCGGCGTGGACCTCACCTCCGCCTACGTTCTGCCCGAGGCCACCGCCAGGTACCACGGCGTCCTCGTCATCGGCCAGAGCAACGGGCACCCGGTGGTGGCCACCGCCAACCCTACGAACGTGCTGGCCGGTGACGACCTGCGCACGATCCTGGGACGCCACTTCTCGACCGTGGTGGCGACCCGCAGCCAGATCAACGCCTTCCTCGACCGCGCCTACAGCCAGGGTGGGAACGCGGCCGAGGTGGCGACCAGCGCTGCCGGGGACTTCGCCCAGGACCTCGGTGGCGAGGAGATCGAGAACATCCAGGCCGTGGTGGACGACGCGCCGATCGTGCGCTACGTCAACCTGCTCGTCTTACAGGCCATCAACGAGCGGGCCTCGGACATCCACGTGGAGCCGACGGCGGAGAACCTGCGGATCAGGTACCGGATCGACGGCGTCCTCCACGACATGTCGACGGCGCCGCGTTCCATCGCCGCAGCGGTGACGACCCGGCTGAAGGTCATGGCCGACCTGAACATCGCCGAGCACCGCATCCCGCAGGACGGCCGGATCTCCCTGAAGATCGGCACGCGGGGCATCGATCTCCGGATGGCCACCCTGCCCACCATCTACGGCGAGAAGATCGTGATGCGGGTCCTCGACAAGTCGAACGTGGTCCTGAGCTTCGAGGAGCTGGGGTTCGAGCCCGAGCTGCTGGAGCGGTACCGGGCCGTCTACGCCAAACCGTACGGCACGATCCTGGTGACCGGACCGACGGGGTCGGGCAAGACCACCACGTTGTACGCCACGCTCGCCGCGCTGAACTCGCCGGAGAAGAACATCATCACCGTCGAGGACCCCGTCGAACTGCGGATCAAGGGCATCAACCAGGTGCAGCTCAACATCAAGGCCGGCCTCACCTTCGCGTCGGCATTGCGGTCCATCTTGCGAGCGGACCCCGACATCGTCCTGGTGGGCGAGATCCGCGACCGGGAGACGGCGCTCATCTCCGTGGAGGCCGCGCTGACCGGCCACCTGGTGCTGGCCACGCTCCACACCAACGACGCGGCCAGCACGCCGATGCGGCTGGTCGAGATGGGGCTGGAGCCCTACCTGGTGTCCACGGCGGCGAGCGCCGTCGTGGCGCAGCGCCTCGCCCGGCGGCTGTGCACGCACTGCCGGGAGATGTTCGAGCCGACCGAGGCCGAGATCGTTGCGGCCGGTTGGCGGTTGGACGAGCTGTCGGAGGCAGGCTCCACGCCCAAGCTGTACCGGGCGATCGGATGCTCGGCCTGCTCCCACACCGGGTACCGGGGGCGCAAGGCGCTGGCCGAGCTGTTGGTGGTGACCGAGGAGGTCGAGCACATGATCGTCGAAGGAGGGTCGGCCGATGACATCCATCGTCTGGCCGTGGAACAGGGGATGGTGACCTTGCGACAGAGCGGTCTGCGGCGCGCGCTCGAAGGAACGACCACCCTGGAGGAAGTCCTGCGGGTGGTGGCATGAGCCCGTCCGCGGTCACGCGCAACGAATGGGCCCGCCGGCTGGCGAAGGCCTTGGTCGGCGCCGGTGTCGCCGGCGAGGCCGACCTGCAGCCGGTATTCGACGAGGCCGGCACGTCCGGAGCCCCGTTCGCCGGGCTGCTCATCGCCCGGCAGCTGGTTCCCCGGGAGGTCGTGCTCAGTGCCATGAGCCAGCTCGCCCAGCTGCCGATGGTGGACCTGGATGCCGATCCTCCGAGCGCCGAAGCGCTCGCTGCCATCCCACCGGCCGTGGCCCGCGAGTACGGCGTCGTCGGCTTCCGGGCCCAAGGCGAGCAGCTCGCCGCTGCCTTCGCCGAGCCCCCGGGACCCGACGACCTCCGGGCGCTCTCGTCGCTCGTCGGCCTGGTGGTCGTGCCGGTCCTGGCGGACCCCCTCGCCGTCGCCCGGCACGCGGAGGCAGCCGCCGCCGGTGCTGCCAACGGCTCGACTGCCGACGGCTCGGTTGCGAACGGCTCGGTTGCGAACGGCTCGGCCTCGAACGGCTTGGCCTCGAACGGCTCGACTGCCAACGGCTCGACCGCCGGCGGGACGTCCGTCGCTGTCGCTCCCGAGGCGGATGTCGCCCTGCACATCGACGATCTGCTGCGCTACGCGGTCGGGGTCGGCGCCTCAGACCTCCACCTCACCAGCGCTATGCCGGCGTGCATCCGCCTGCACGGCGCCATCCGGTCGATCGAGGGGTGTCCCCGGCTCACCAACGAGCAGATCCGGGACATGGTGTTCGGCATCCTGCCGCAGTCCAAGCGGGAGCAGTTCGAAGATGCCAAAGAGCTCGACACCTCCCACTCGATCGCCGGCGTGGGTCGGTTCCGGGTGAACGTGTTCCTGCAGCGGGGGACGGTGGCGGCGGTCCTGCGGGCCATACCCCACGAGATCCCGCCCTTCGACTCGCTGGCCATCCCGGAGTCGATCCGGAGCTTCACCGACCTGCGCCGCGGGCTGGTGCTCGTCACCGGCCCGACCGGCTCGGGCAAGTCGACGACGTTGGCCGCACTGGTCGACATCATCAACCGCACGAAGCCGCTGCACATCATCACGGTCGAGGACCCCATCGAGTTCCTCCACAACCACAAGCGCTCCATCGTCAACCAGCGCGAGGTGGGCCAGGACACGTCGTCGTTCTCCGAAGCCCTACGACGGGTGCTGCGCGAGGACCCGGACGTCATCCTGGTCGGCGAGATGCGCGACCTCGAGACGATCTCGATGGCGCTCACCGCGGCGGAGACCGGCCACCTGGTGTTCGGCACCCTGCACACCCAGGACGCGCCGCAGACCATCGACCGTGTCATCGACGTGTTCCCCACCAACCAGCAGGAGCAGGTCCGCACCATGCTGGCGGCGTCGCTCGAAGGTGTGGTGACGCAACAGCTCATCGTCAACGCGGCCGGGACCGGGCGCCTGGCGTGCTGCGAGGTCATGGCATGCACCTCCGCGGTGCGCAACCTCATCCGCTCCAACAAGACGCACCAGATCTACTCGCTCATGCAGACAGGCGCGCAGTACGGCATGCAGACCATGGACCAGGGCTTGGCCCGTCTGGTGCGCGAGGGCCGTGTCACCGAGGCGGTGGCCTTTGATCGCTGCCGCAACGAGGACGACCTCCGCAACCACTTGAGCTCCTAGGGGCGACGATGGCGTTGACGTTCGACTACAAGGTCCGGGACCGCTCGGGAAAGCTGGTCGAGGGCCAGCTCGAGGGCGACAGCATGTCGCTCGTGGTGGGAAAGCTCCGCGAGATGGGCTACCTGCCCATTTCGGTGACGCCGCGGTCGCGTTTCAACGCGCGGATGGAGATCACCATCCCCGGCTTGTCGAACCGGGTGAAGCTGTCGGAGCTGGCAGTTGCCACACGGCAGCTCGCCACCATGATCGACTCCGGGCTGTCGGTGGTACGGGCCCTGGTGATCCTCGCCACCCAGGTCGACAACAAGGAGCTGGCTCGTGTCCTCGCCGAAGTGCGCCTCGACGTCGAGCACGGCTCGTCGCTGTCGGCCGCGTGCGCGCGTTATCCCAAGGTCTTCAACAACCTGTTCATCACCATGGTGCAGGCAGGGGAAGCCGGGGGCAGCCTCGACACGGTGCTGCTCGACCTGGCTCAGACCATGGAGAAGCAGGCCGAGCTGAACCGCAAGATCCGCTCCGCCATGACCTATCCGGCTGTCGTCCTGAGTGTCATGGTGCTCATCTTCACCGCCCTGCTCGTCTTCGTCGTGCCCGTCTTCAAAAAGATCTTCACCCAGCTGCACGCCACGCTTCCCGGGCCCACCCAGGTGATCCTGCACCTGTCGGCCATCGTTCTCAGTCCCTGGGTGCTTGTCCTGCTGGCGGTGGTCGTGATCGGCGTGGTGCTGCTCCGGCGCTGGATCGCCACCGACGACGGGCGTCGAAAGTGGGATCGCATGAAGCTGCGGCCACCGGTGTTCGGCCCGCTGATCCACAAGGTGTCCCTGGCGCGGTTCTCCGCCACCCTGGCATCGCTGGTCCAATCCGGTGTCCCCATCTTGGAGTCGCTCGACATCGTGAGCGACACGGCAGGCAACCAGACCATCGCCGATGCGCTGCAGCGAGCCAAGGTCGGCATCCGCGAGGGGCGGAGCATGGCCGACATGCTGCGCGAGAGCGAGGACGTGATCCCTTCGCTCGTGGTGCAGATGGTGGAGGTGGGCGAGCAGACCGGTGCCCTCGACGGCATGCTGCGGAAGGTGGCCGAGTTCTACGACGGCGAGGTGGCCAACACCGTGGCCAACCTGACGTCGCTGCTCGAGCCGATGCTGACCGTCGTGATGGGCGCAGGCGTGGGGATCATGGTCATCTGCATGTACCTGCCGATGTTTGACTACATCAAGCACATCCCGTCGGCCTGATCCGATTCAATCGCGCGGACCAGGCCGATGACACTGGTGCAGGGTTCGTCCGCGCAGCGCCGGGCCGGCGAACAGCCGGCAGCACCGGCCTGCTCCGACCCCGGAGATGGCACGCGAGGCAGCTCGCCCGCCCTGGGGCGAAGCGCCGCGGTCGGACCGAAGAGCCGTTCGACCGGCGGTCGCTTGCGGAGCCGGGTGTGGCCGCTGGCGATGACGGTGGCGAGCGTCGTCGGCGCCATGGGCTGGTCGCTGCTGGCCGTGGTGCACGGCGACGGGCTCGCGATGTGGCGGGTGCCGGGCGACATCTGGGGCACCCTGCGCGGCGCCCACGTCGTCGCCTGGGGCGACATCGGCGGCGTCTACCGCTCTGGCACCGGTCTGGTGTCGTTCCCCGGTACTGCGGTGCTGCTCGTGCCGGTCGCGCTGGTGAGCAGCGCGCTCGGCTTGACGGAGAGCTTCCCCTATCCCCTGCCGCATCCGACGGCATGGCTGGTGCTCGGTCCCTACGAGGTGATGCTGGCGTCCGTGGCGCTCTTCGCCGTGGACGCGCTGGCGCGGCGACTGGCGGTGCCCGCCGGCCGGCGCGCCTGGCTGAGCGTGACCGGGGCGATCGCCTTGTTCCCGGTGGACGTGCTGTGGGGTCACCCCGAGGATGCGGTGGCGGTCGGGTTGCTGCTGTACGCGCTGCTGGCGGGTCTCGACGGCAGGTTCGTGCGCGCCGGGTGGTTGGCTGGCGCGGCCGTCGCCGTGCAACCGCTGGTGCTGCTGGGTTTGCCGGTCCTCGCCGCGGTGGTCGGCTGGCGCCGGCTGCCGGGCCTGGTCGTGCGCGCCGCCCTCCCTGCCGCCGCTCTGGTGGCGGTCTGCCTGGTGGGCGCCGAGCACGCCACTATCCATGCACTGCTGGACCAGCCCAACTTCCCTCGTATCGACCGGGTGACGCCGTGGACGGCACTGGCTCCGCGCCTCGGCGGCCGGGGCCGGTCGCTGGCGGTGGCGGCGGGTCCCGGCCGGCTGGTGGCGCTGGCCGGTGCGGTCGCAGTCGGCGCAGGCCTGTGGTGGCGCCGGTGGGCGACGGCAGTCGGTGCCCGTCACCGTTTTCGCTGGGCACGATCCTGCCGTGCTGCGGGTCTGATGGGCGCGCCGGGCGATGTCCCGGGATGGGGCCTGATGGGCGTGCCCGGTGATGACGTGGGTGCGAGCCTGATGGGCGTGCCGGGCGATGACGTGGGTGCGAGCCCGATGGGCGTGCCGGGCGACGTCCCGGGAGCGGTCCTGATAGCCGCGCCGGAGCCAACCTCGGGCACCGACACGGTGGGATGCCCTGTGGCAGGACCCGCGACCGGATCGGCGGCCGGCTCGACCGCAGGTGCGGAGGCCGGCCCGGCCTTCGCTGTGGGGGGACCGGCGGTCGTATGGGTACTCGCTGTTGCGCTGTCGTTGCGGTGCCTGACGGAGTCGGTGATGGACCCGTACTACCTGTGGCCGCCGCTCGGGGTCGGTCTGCTGGCAGCTGCGACCGCGTCGGGGAGAGCAGGGGTGAAGCGGTTCGCCGTCGCTGCCGCTGCTGTTGGGGCGACGACCGTCGTGGCGGAGCTGCACCTTGTCTGGTGGGTGTGGTGGTACGGCGTGACGTTCGGGATGCTCGTCACCGTCGCGTGCGGGTTCCCCGGCCGAGTTGGACGTCGGCACTCAAGTTCG
>JAJZLP010000110.1 GCA_021803325.1 Actinomycetes bacterium | reverse complement strand
GGCGGGGCTCGGGAACGCCTGGCAGCGAGAGCAGGTCCGGGTCCGGCCTTCGGTCTGGGTCCGGCTCCGGCTCCGGGTCTGGCTCCGGCCTTGGGTCTGGGTCCGGCTCTGGCTCTGGCTCTGGCTCTGGGTCTGGCTCCGGGTCCGACTCCGGGTCTGGCTCTGGCTCTGGCTCCGGCGATGCAGGCCGGGGTGGCGTGGCGGCGCGGTGGGCAGTGGCGGAGGCTGCCGCCCAGCGGGTGTTGCAGGATCGGCTCGACGACCGATCTGAGCTGACCGAGCCGGTCGTGGCCCGTACCGTGCTCGGCGCGACTCCTTCCGATCACGCCGTGGTCCTGGCCTCCTCGATGCCGGTTCGTGACGTCGAGTGGTTCAGTGCGCCGCGCCGTGACCATCCGGTGGTCCTGGTCAACCGGGGGGCCAACGGGATCGACGGGGTGGTGTCGACAGCGATGGGCGTGGCGATGTCCGGGCGACCGGTGGTGGCGCTCGTGGGTGACCTGGCGTTCCTGCACGACCTCACCGCCTGGGTGCGGCCGGCAGGGACGGGCGAACCCGGCTGCACCGTCGTGGTGGTCGACAACGGTGGGGGAGGGATCTTCTCGTTCCTGCCGCAGGCCGGTGCCCTGGCTCCGGAGACCTTTGCCGCGCTGTTCGCGACACCGCAGGCAGTCGACGTCGCCGCTGCTGCCCGGGGGCTCGGCGTGGCGACCACCGAGGTGAGCGATGCCGCTCACCTGGCAGTGTTGTTGGGGGGGTCGGGTGACGTTCCGGCTGCTGCGCACGGGCTGCGCGTCCTGGTGGTGCGAGCGCCGGACCACCGCGCGAACGTGCGGATCCACGGGGAGCTCGAGGCCGCCGTCACCGAAGCTGTGGAGCACGCGCTCAGCTCCTGATGTCTCGAACCTCGGGCGGCTCGGCGTCGGTCGGGGCGCCCTGGGGCGCGCTGGTGGCGGAGGCCAGGCGTGCGGGGCCGGCCTGGGCGTGCGGAACCGGCATGGGCGTGCGGAACCGGCATGGGCGTGCGGGGCCGGCCTGGGCGTGCGGGGTGTGGGGCGTGTCGGGTGCACACGGACTGTCGGGTGTGAGGGACGGGTTGGGTGGAGACGTGGCGTGCCGGGTGCGCGGAGTGCGCAGGGCATGCTGGGCATCCATGGCGTGCTGGTGACGAGCGGCCGGTCGGGGTAACGTCACTACGTTTACGTCAACGGAAGGTTCTTGCCATGACGCCCGATCAACCCGCCGAGGCGGCGCGGGGACAGGAGCCCGGGGGAGCCGGGGGACGTGCCCGCGCCAGCCGAGTCGCCCCTGCGAGCCGCCGCGGTTCCGCCGCGGTCGGGGACGACCGCTACAAGTGGGTCGTGCTGTCCAACACCACGCTCGGCGTGCTGATGGCGACAATCGACATGTCGATCATGCTGATCGCACTGCCGGACATCTTCAATGGCATCCACATCGATCCGCTGCAGCCCGGCAACAGCTTTTACCTGCTGTGGATGATCCTCAGCTTCATGGTGGTGAGCAGTGTGCTGGTGGTCAGCCTCGGACGGCTCGGGGACATGTTCGGCCGGGTCAAGATGTACAACCTCGGGTTCGCCGTCTACACCGCGTTCTCGCTGCTGCTGACGGTCACGTGGATGAACGGCCGCGGTGCAGCGCTGTGGCTGGTGCTCATGCGCGTGGGGCAGGGGGTCGGTGCCGCCTTCCTGATCGCAAACTCCTCGGCCATCCTCACCGACGCCTTCCCCGAGCACCAGCGAGGCATGGCCCTGGGCATCAACCAGGTGGCCGGGATCAGCGGATCGTTCATCGGCCTCATCCTCGGTGGCCTTCTCGCGCCGATCGAGTGGCGGCTCATCTTCTTGGTGTCGGTTCCCGTCGGGCTGTTCGGCACGGTATGGGCGTACCGCAAGCTGCGCGAGGTGCCCCGCCGTGTCCACGCCCGCATCGACTGGGTCGGCAACACGACGTTCGCCCTCGGGCTCGTCGGGATCATGGTGGGCATCACCTACGGCATCCAGCCCTACGGCGGGCACACCATGGGTTGGACCAACCCGATGGTCGACGGCCTCCTGGCCGGTGGTAGTGCGCTCCTGGTGCTGTTCGCAGTGTTCGAGACCCGGGCGCCGGACCCGATGTTCCGTCTGGCGCTGTTCCGTATCCGAGCGTTCACCGCCGGCAGCCTGTCCACCCTGCTGGCGAGCATCGGACGCGGCGGCCTCATGTTCATGTTGATCATCTGGCTGCAGGGGATCTGGTTGCCCCGGCACGGGTACACCTTCGCCCAGACGCCTCTGTGGGCGGGCATCTACATGCTGCCGCTGACCGTCGGGTTCCTGCTGGCCGGCCCCGTGTCGGGGATCCTGTCGGACCGCTACGGCTCGCGCCCGTTCGCGTCGGGCGGCATGGTCGCCGCAGCAGTGTCGTTCGCCTTGCTCGAGCTGCTGCCCGTCGACTTCCCGTACCCGCTGTTCGCCCTGCTCCTGCTGCTGAACGGCCTGTCCATGGGGGCGTTCGCCGCGCCGAACCGGGCTGGCGTCATGAACAGCTTGCCGCCCCAGCATCGCGGTGTCGGCTCGGGCATGAACTCCACCTTCCAGAACGCGGCCCAGGTCCTGTCGATCGGCATCTTCTTCACGCTCATGATCGCGGGCCTGTCCAGCACGCTCCCGGGGGCGCTCACGACCGGGCTCGTACGCCAGGGCGTGTCGCCGCAGCTGGCGGCCCGGGTGGCCCACTTGCCGCCGGTGTCGATCCTGTTCGCCGCCTTCCTCGGCTACAGCCCGATGAAGCACCTCCTCGGGCCGGCGGCTCTCCATGCCCTCCCGGCGGCCAGGCAGGCCGTGGTGACCGGCAGGAGCTTCTTCCCGTCGCTCATCTCAGCGCCGTTCCGCAACGGTCTGCACGAAGCGTTCCTGTTCGCCACCATCGCATGCCTGGTGGCGGCTGGCGCGTCGTGGCTGCGCGGCGGTCGGTACGTGTACAGCGAGGCGGGGTCGGCCGCCGGGCCCGGTAACGGCAGGGTCGAGGATGCCGAGGCAGGTGGCGCCCCGGTGCCGGCCACGGCTGTCGGGTCCGCTGGCATGGCCGTCGGACCCGTTCCTTCCGGTGGCGGGCGTGTCGGAAGGGCTCCTGTCGGCGCCGTGCCGGCCGATGGCGGGCTGGCCGGTGGCGGGGGTGCCGGAGGGGATCTCACTGGAGGGGTTCCCCGCGGCGACGGCCGCGCCGAGGGCCCGGGTGCCAGCAGGTAGAAGGCGGACCGGACGGTGCTCCGGTCGCTGCGTTGCACCTGTGTGCCGGCGAGCTGAGCCGGTCAAGCCGGCCCGGGGCGACGCGTGTCGCTCAACCGCCGGCGAGCAGCCGGGCCAGGTCGTCGGCCATGGCATCGACCAACGAGCACAGCAGGGCCAGGCGGTCTTCGGCGAGCTCGACCTCGAGCAGGCGCTGGCGGTCTGCGGGGCCGATCGGGGCGAGATCGCAGAGCTGCCAGGCGGCGACGGCGGGATCGTCGGCGAACCGGGTGCCTGGGGGCAACGCCGGTCCGTGCCCCAGCTCGGAGCGCATGGCGTAGGCGCGACGAACGGCGATCGTGGCCCGCTCGACGGACGTGACGGCCGGTGCGACGGGGTCAGGCGGGGTGAGGGTCACTTCCGCTCGAGGAAAGGGGTCGTCGGCCAGCCACTGCCGGACCACCAGCCGGTCCTGGCCGCTGGCCACGACAGCGAACCGGCCGTCGGGCAGATCGGCGGCCTGGTCGATCCACGCCACCGTGCCGACGGTGTGCCGGGTGTCTCCACCGCCCACCTCGGACCCCTGGGCGATGAGCACCACGCCGAAACGCCGGTCGGTGGCCAGGCACTGCTGCGTCAACGCCCGGTACCGGGGCTCGAACACGTGCAAAGGCAGCAATCCGTAGGGGAAGAGGACGGTCTGTAGCGGGAACATCGGTAGCACCTGGGAAGGGCCGGCCGGCCGGTCGGCACGCCCAGCGGGGTCCGGCTCGCCTCGGGCTGGTTCGCCTCGGGCTGGTTCGCCTCGGGCTGGTTCGCCTCGGGCCGGTTCCCCTGGGGCTGGTTCGCCCGCGGGCGGCCCGGGAGCCGATGGGTTCATCTCGGCGCCGCGTCGTCCACGGCAGCGAGCTCGTCGGCGTCCAGGACCCATTCGGCGGCGTGCGCATTGGCCCGAACCTGCTCAGGGGTCGTGGCACCGACGATGACCGAGGCCACGCCGGGCTGAGCGGCAAGCCATGCGATGGCCAGCTCACCGACGCTGTGGCCCATCGTGTCGGCGACAGCGGACAACCGGTTCACGGCGGCGAAATTGTCGGCGGTGGCGACGGTGGAGAACCTGGGGAGCCGATCGAAGCGGCTGCCTGCCGGGAACGGGCTGCCCGGCCGGTACTTGCCCGTCAGGAGCCCCGACGCCAGCGGATAGTAGGGGACGATGCCCAGCGAAGCGGCGTGTGCAGCGGGGACCACGTCGTCCTCCGCCTGGCGCACCAGGAGGTTCCAGTGCAGTTGGACGGCCCCGAGCGGCGCCCATCCAGCGGCTTCCCAGGCTGCAGCCGCGTGGCGGATGTCGTCGGCTGCGTAGTTGGAGCAGGCGGCGACGCGCACCTTGCCTTCCTGGACCAGATGGTCGAGTGCTCCGAGTGCTTCTTCCACCGGGGCGTCGGGGTCCCGGTGATGCTCGTAGTACACGTCGATGTGATCGGTCCGCAGCCGCCGCAGGCTGGTCGTGCAGCCCTCTTCGATCCGCCGGGCCAGGTCCCCGGGCCGCCACGCGACCGCCTCGGACCTGCGCAGCGCCTTGGTGGCGATCACCACCTCGTCCCGGTGGGCGCCCAGAGCCGAACCCAGCATCACCTCGGAGCGCCCACCGCCGTAGCCCTCGGCGGTATCGAAGTGGGTGATGCCGGCATCGAGCGCCGCTGCCACCACCGCCCGGGCTTCTGGCTCGTCGAGAGCCATGCCGAAATTGTTGCAGCCCAGGCCTACGACCGACACGGCGGGACCCCGGACCCCGAGCGGGCGCTGCTGCATGGCAAACCTCCAGTCGGGAGTGGGCCCTCCGGTCGTCGTGCCAGGCAGCGCCACGTCCCCTCGGCACGGTAGCGCGCCCTGGGCGGTGCCGGGGGGGTGTGGTTGCCGGGGGCGGAGCGGGCCGCGGGTGACGAAGGCGGGAGGGGATCGGGGTGCCGATGGGTGGGGTGCGGGTCGGCACCGTGAGCGGGGCGTGGCAGGCTTGCGGCGTGCCCACGCTGTCCGCAGACCTCGAATTCCGGGGCCTCGTCTACCAGGCGACCGACCCCGGCCTGCTCGCCCGTCTGGACCGGCCCGAGCCGCTCACTGCCTATATCGGGTTCGACCCGACGGCCGACAGTCTCCACGTTGGGCATCTCGTGCAGGTCCTGATGCTCCGCCGCCTGCAGGTGGCAGGGCACCGGCCGGTCGCCCTGGCCGGCGGGGCGACCGGCATGATCGGTGACCCTGGCGGCAAGCAGGCGGAGCGACCCCTGCTCGATCGCGAGGAGGTGCGGGCCAACGTTGCCGCCATCGGCTCGCAGCTCGCCGGGCTCATCGACTTCGACGGCGGCGCCGTGCTCCTCGACAACGCCGACTGGTTGGGTTCTCTCGATGTCATCGGGTTCCTCCGGGACGTCGGCAAGCACTTCACCGTCAACCAGATGGTGGCGAAGGAATCCGTCCGTGCCCGGCTGGACCGCCCCGACCAGGGCATCTCCTACGCCGAGTTCAGCTACATGCTCCTGCAGGCATACGACTTCGTCCACCTCTACGACGCGGTCGGCTGCCGGGTGCAGCTGGGAGCAAGTGACCAATGGGGCAACATCACCATGGGGATCGAGCTGGTACGGAAGTTGCGTGGTGCCGAGGTATGGGGGCTCACCACGCCGCTCGTGCTCAAGGCCGACGGCACCAAGTTCGGCAAGACCGAGACCGGGGCGGTCTGGCTCGACCCGGCCCGCACCAGCCCCTACGCGTTCTACCAGTTCTTCCTGCGGACCGACGACGCCATGGTGGGCAGCTACCTGCGCAGGTTCACCTTCCTCGACCATCAGGAGATCGCCGCGCTCGACGGCGAGACCGCAGAGCACCCGGAGCGGCGGGCCGCCCAGCGGGCTCTGGCCCGTTCGGTCTGCGCGCTCGTGCACGGGCAGGGCGAGACCGAGCGGGCCGAGCGGGCTGCTGCCGCCCTCTTCAGCGAAGACATCGCCGGTCTCGACGAGCCGACGCTCCTCGCCGTGTGCGCCGAGGCGCCTACCGACCAGTGGGCCCGCCAGGAGATCGATGGCGGGATCGGGGTCGTCGACGCCCTGGCTCGGAGCGGGCTCGTGTCGTCCAAGAGCCAGGCGAGGTCCACCGTGGCCCAGGGTGGTGCGTACGTGAACAACCGGCGCGTCACCGACGTGGACATGATGATCGGCTCGGGGGACCTCCTGCACGGCCGCTACCTGGTGTTACGTCGAGGCCGGCGCGAACAGCACCTGGTGGTGTTCGACTGACCCCCGCAACCTGGTGACGCTGCTGCTGTAGCCCCCACGGATCAGCGTGGGTACAGCGAAGCGCATGCACCCAGCTGGGAGGCCAGCTGCGTGCCTTCCACCA
>JAJZLP010000087.1:1488-6627 GCA_021803325.1 Actinomycetes bacterium | reverse complement strand
CGGTGCCCTGGTGCCTGCGGGCGAGCGAGCTGGCTGCGTCGACCGCCTGCTCGCGCAGGATGTCGGCGCGGGTGTCGGTCGCGCTGCTGCCCGCTGTGGCGCTGCTGCCCGCTGTGCCCGGTGTGCCCGGTGTGCCCGGTGTGCCCGGTGTGCTCACTGTGGCGCTGCTGCCCGGTGTGGCTGGTGTGCCCGGTGTGGCGCTGCTGTGTGGTGTGCCTGGTGTAGCAGCGCCGTTGCCTGGGGTCCGGTCGACCGGCGAGGACACCGCCAGGTGGGGGACCTTCGTGGTGCGCCCCGACCGGTCAGGCGCCGAACCGATGTTGCCCGATTTGCTCCCCATGGGAAGGTCCTCCGCCCCGCACCAGTGAGCCCCCCCGGCTCACGTCAGCACAACAGACACCCTACACGCACGCCCTCCGTGAGAAAAGTGAAGATCTTGTCAACGCACAGTGAGCGTCGTTGGGAGAGCACCGCCTGCCGACGGGAGGATCCGAGCAGATCCTTGTGCCAGCAACGAAATTCGGTGGCATCCCGGTGAGGTGCATGTCGGACATGAGCGCCGTCAGGTACGCCCGGCGGGCTCCACCCGATGGCCGTTGGACCCCGCCGTCGGCGACGCCTCGGCCTGGTAGGCCCCGTAGGCGTAGCCACCGGTGTGGCCGGAGCGTGCCTCGTTGAGCACGATGCCGACCAGGCGGGCATCCACCTGGTGCAGGCGCTCGCTGGCCTGCGCGAGCTGGGCCCGCTTGGACCGGTCGGCCGCCACCACCAGGATCACCGCATCGGCGCGCTGGGCGAGCACGACAGCGTCGGTCACCGCCAGTACCGGCGGGCTGTCGACGAGCACCATGTCGTAGCGTTCGCCGAGCTGCTGCAGCAGGTCGGCCACCCCGCGACCGCCGACGACCTCGGCCGGGTTGGGCGGGATCGGGCCGCACGGCAGCACCGACAGGCCGGGGACCCCGTCCACCTCGCGCACGGCGCGCTCGATGGGGAGCTGGCCGAGAACCACCGAGGTGAGCCCCGTCCGCTCGTCGAGGCCGAAGAACGACGCCAGCCGCGGCCGGCGCAGATCGGCGGAGACTAGGACGACGCGCTGCCCAGCGCGAGCCAGGGTGACCCCCAGGTTGGCGACCGTCGACGTCTTGCCTTCGGCGGCAGCCGGGCTCGACACCAGCACCGTCCGCAGCTCGCCGGTGGCGGCGGCGAACTGCAGCGACGTCCGCAACGAGCGGTAGCACTCCGCGGCGGCTGAGGCCGGCTCGGTCAGCGTCACCACGACCGGGCCGCCCTTCTTCGACCAGGCGTCGACGGTCGGGACGGTGCCCAGCACGGCCACGTCGGGGGCAGCGCGCTCCACGTCGTCCTTGGTGCGCAGCGCGTCGTCCACGAAGTCGATGGTGAAGGCCACGCCGAGGCCGACGACCAGGCCCGCCATGAGGGCGATGATGGCATCGGTCTTCTTCTTCGGGGAGCTCGGCAGGTCGGGGACCGGAGCCGTGGACACCAGGCGGACGCCGCCCGACGCGGCTGCCCCGTACGCCTGCAGCTGGCCGAGCTGGCCGTTGAGCACCGCCTGCTGGTTGGTGAGGGCCAGGGCCTGCGGCGAGCCGGCCGGCGTGAGCTGGAGCTTCAGCTCCAGGTCGTTGACCTGCTTCGCCAGCTGCAGCTCCGCCGCGGTCAGGCTGTCGACGACCTGGGTGGTCTCGTAGGTGACGAACTCCCTGGCGTATGCGGTGGCGATGTGCGCGGCGAGCACGGGGTCCTCGTTGGTGGCGGTGACCGACAGCACGTCGGTGGTGCCCACCTCGCTCGACGACACCCCCACATTGGTCAGGTGCAGCGCGGCCTCCACCGCGTCGACCACGGGCGTGCTGCTCAGCAGCTGGAGCTCGGTGGCCACGTCCGTCGGGCTGATGGCGGCGGCGGTGCCGTTGAGCGGCACCGACCCGCTGATCGGCTGCACCAGGAGCTGGGCCGAGGTCGAGTACTCCTTGGGTGTGGTGCTCACATAGGCCATGGCCCCGGCCAGGGCGGCGACGGCCATGCCGACCACCCACCATTTGCGCCGCCACAGGATGCGGCCGTAGGTCCGCAGGTCCGCATCAGCCGGCGTTCCGCTCGTCGCCATGGGAGCTCCCTCGTTCCCTCGTTCCCCCGGGCCCGCATCGTCTGCCGAGCCGGTCGGACGCTCGACCACCGGTCGACCACGCCTTCCGGCCCGCAGGCACGCGGTCGCCGTCCACGGACACCTGGCACCGGATCGGGTCGTGGTGCGCAATGCCAGCCCGGACGGCACCTCGGGCGACATGCTATGACCTCACCGTCAACATCGTCCCAATGTTGAGCACATAGCGTGGCATGTTTTCCGTCTGTCTGCACGCGGGGTGGGGCTACGGTCCGGTTCTGCGTACGGCAACGGCGACCCAGGTGCCGGCGCCGGGGCAGGACCGGGCCGGAGGGAGGGCCCAGTTCGGGGAAGGCTCGGCGTCCGGGATCGGTCAGGGACGGAGGAGAGGAAAGGCTCGGTTCGGGGAAGGCCCGCACCGGAGCTTCGGGCAGGGCTGCAGCGAAGGCGCAGTTCGGGGGAGGCTCGGCCCCGGGATCGGGCAGGGGCGGAGGGAAAGCCCGGTTCGGGGCCGGGATTGGGCAGCGGAGGGGTGTGCGGTGGCAGAGCTGGTGGTTGCCGGACGTGGCGAGCGAGCTCCGGGGGAGGCCCTGGTTGGTGCGGGCGCAGGCGCGGCGGCGGGCGCGAGCCGGTGGCTCCGGACGCCGGGCTCCGCTGTCGCTGTGGTCGGGCTGGCGCTCGGGGCGGCTGCCGGTGGGGCGCTCGCGGGCTGCCATCCGACAGGCGTGGCCGCAGTCGATGCCGTCGAGACGGCTGTGCTCGCCGGATCGGTGGCGTTGGCGTGCAGCCGGGCCGGGCGCGGGTCGCTCCTGGGCTTCGCGGCCGTGTGTGCCCTGTTGGGACGGGGCTGGCCGCAGGTGCTCGCTGCTGTCGCGGTGGTGGCGGGCTTCGTCTCGGTGCTGGTGGCCCGCGGTCCCCACCCCGGTGGTGCTGTCGGTGCTGCCGGAGGGGCACAGGCCGGTGCCGGCGGGGACGGTCCGGCGGGCACCGGCGGGAACGGGTCTTCGGGTGCCGTCGGTGACGGGCCGGCGGGTGCCGGCGCGCCACAGGCCGGTGCCGGCGGGGACGGGTCTTCGGGTGCCGGCGCGGCACAGGCCGGTGCCGACGGGGACGGCTCTTCGGGTACCGGCGGGGAGGGGCCTGCGGGCACCGGCGGGGACGGGCGGGTGGACCTGCGGACGGGGCTGCTCAGAAGTGCCGTCCCCGGGCTGCTGACCGGTGCGCCAGCCGGTGCGCTGGTCGGCGCACTCGGGGTGCAGGCCATGCTGCGCTGGTCGCCGATCGGGTTCCACGGCGCTCCGTCCGCCATCGCCGCGGTAGTGGTCTTGGTCCCCGCGGTCTCGGCCTACCGGCACCTGTCGCCCGCCGGGCGGCGACGGGCTCGGCGGATCGCCAGCGGCGTGGTGGCTGCCGGGGTGGTGCTGTCGGTCCCGCTGCTGGTGGCCGCGGCCCTGTCGGCGTCGCGGGTCCGCTCGGGCGCGGACGCCGCCCGGCAGGCGTTCGACGCGGTGGGCCAGGGCACGGCGGCATCGGCGGTGCAGCCGCTGCGGGTGGCGGCCGCGGACTTCGCCGGGGCGGCGCACGATCTCGGGGCGTGGTGGACCGAGCCGAGCCGCCTGGTGCCGGTGGTGTCCGAGCAGCGCACCGCCCTGGCGGGCGCCACGGCTGCCGCCGCCCGCCTGGGGACCGTCGCCGCCTCGGTGGCGCCGAGCTTCGACACCAGCCGGCTCGCCTACCACGGTGGTGCCATCGACCTCGCCGCGGTGACGGCGATGGGGCCGCCGGCGCGGGTGCTCGACGGGGCGCTGACCGTGGCCGCTGACCGGGTGGCCGCGGTGCGCAGCCCGTGGCTGGCCGGACCGGTGGCGGCCGAGCTGGGCCGGTTCGCCCGCCAGGTGGGCCGGGCCCGCACCAGCACTTCGCTGGCGGTGGCGGCCACGGCCCGGCTGCCAGCCATGCTCGGCGCGTCGGGGCCCCGGCACTACGTGGTGCTGTTCATGTCCCTGGCGGAGAGCCGCGGGCTCGGCGGCATCGTCGGCGCCTATGCCGAGCTCACCGCCCAGGACGGGCGGGTCACGCTCACCCGGTCGGGGTCGGAGGGGGACTTGAACGCGGCGCTGCCGGCGGCAGGGGCCACGCTCACCGGCCCGGCGAATTTCCTGTCCCGCTACGGGCAATTCGATCCGGGCCGGTTCTTCCAGGATGTGACCCTGTCGCCGGACCTGCCGACCGTCGGGGCGGTCGTGTCCCAGATGTTCCCGCAGGCCGGCGGCGACCACGTCAACGGCGTGCTGGTCGTCGACCCCTACGGGCTGGCCCGCCTGCTTGCCATCACCGGGCCGGTGGCAGTGCCGGGCCTGGCGCAGCCGCTCACCAGCACCACCGCGGTGCCGTTCTTGCTCCGGGGCTTGTTTGCGCTCGACGGCGGTTCCGACGTCGCGCAGAACGCGGTGCTGAAGGACCTGCTGCATGCCGCCTTTTCTCGGCTCGTCGACGGCTCGCTGCCAGCCCCGGCCGCCCTGTCGCAGGCGCTGGAGCCGGCGGTGCTCGGCGGCCACATCGGCCTGTGGAGCGCGGATCCCCGCGACGCCGGGCTCGTCGCCGGCCTGCACCTGGCCGACGCCTTCCCCGCCCCGGGCTCGAGCGACCTGGTGTCGGTCACCACCCAGAACGCCGGGGCCAACAAGCTCGACGCCTACATCCACCAGTCGATCACCGACCAGGTCACCGTCGACCCGACCACCGGCGCCGTCCGGGCCCGGCTGACCGTGACGCTGCGCAACGCGGTGCCGGCGTCGGGCCTGCCGTCCACCGTGATCGACAGCCCCCTGGCGCCGGGGACGCCGCCGGGGGCCGACCCGCTGCTGGTATCGGTGTACTCGCCGTACGGCCTGGCCGGCGTCACCATCGGCGGGGTGCCGGGCACCATGGGCACGGGCCAGGAGCTCGGCACCCCCGTCTACCGCCAGTGGGTGACGGTGCCGGCCCGGTCCACCACCACCATCGTCCTC
>JAJZLP010000087.1:0-1388 GCA_021803325.1 Actinomycetes bacterium | reverse complement strand
TCCGTGGTATTGACTCCGGGTTCGTGCTCACTCACAATCAACACACAACGGTGAGACGGGCGGGGAGGTCACGCATGATGACCAGGCGGAGGGCGACAGCAGTGCAGCGCTCCTTCGGTCGCGCCCGGTCGGTGCACCGCCTGCACAGGGTGCACCCGGTCCCGACCGACGTCGGCGCTCCCGGACAGGCAGCGGTCCGCTCCGCCGCGGCATGCGGCTCGCTCCATGTCGGTGCTGCGGTCAGGGCGGCGCTCGCCGCCCTGGTGGTCGCGCTGCTCACCCTGGGCGGGGCCCTCGCCGCCGCCCCGGCCGGTGCCAGCCCTGCTCCCGCTACCGGTCACGCTGCCGTGGTGACCGCCACCGCCGCTTCGACCACCGCTCAGACCGCCGCTCCGGCCGGCACCGTGCACCAGGCGGTGCTGGCGGCCACGATGTGCCGCTGGCTGCCCGACGACCGCTGCACCTGTGCGGACGCGCCGCCCTTCTTCTGGTTCCTGTTCGGCGCCGGTCGCTCCTGCCGCCCGGGCTACTCGCCCCGACCGCTGCACCCCCGGATCACCGGCAACACCGACATCGGCCACTCCAACGAGTCGTTCACGATCGTCGTCACCGGCACAGGGTTCGCGCCGGGCGAGCAGGTGACGCTGTCGATGCCCGGCCGGGGCACGCTGGCCACCGCGACGGCCAGCCCGACGGGTGGCTTCACCGTTCCGGTGACGTTCCCGTCGGGCATCTTCCTGGGGTTCCACATGCTGGTGGCACGGGGATCGTCGAGCCACAGCACCGCCAGGTTCACCATCCTGGTCCTGCCCGGACCGTTCAACCTGTCGGGGTTCTTCGGCCACCCCACCGGCTTCTTCCACCGTCCGCACAGCACGCTGGTCGGCTTGACCTTCCCGTCGGGCCGCGTCCGTGACGTCCGGGTGTCGTCGAGCGGTGTGGTGGCGATGGTGTCGAGGACGAGCGCCACCGGGCCACTGCCTGGGAACGGGCTCGTACCCGAGGTCGTCGGCGGCGGTGCGCTGGCGTTGGCCGCCGTCGGCTTGGCGGTGCTCGTCCTCCGTCGGCGACGGGCGGCCTCGGCCAGCAGCTGACGGGGCGAAGCAACGACCCGGCCGTGGGGGCCGGGAGCGGGATCGGGGCACGAGATCGACGACCAGCGCTGCGGCGCGGAGCTGGGGCGTCCGTGGGATGGTCGGGGGTTGATGTGGTGACGCGCAGCGCCAACAGGGATGGCAGCGCCAGCAGCGCAGACAAGGACAGCAGCGCCAGCCACGGTGGCAGTAGCGCCAGCAGCGCCAGCCACGGTGGCAACGCCACCAGGTCACCTCAGAACGCCTCGGGCGCCCAGGTGCCGATGGCCCAAGCTCCCATGGCCCACACGCCGA
>JAJZLP010000340.1 GCA_021803325.1 Actinomycetes bacterium | reverse complement strand
CCGCATCTCGTGGCCGACGGCATCTGCCTGGGGGGCAGGCGTCTTCGGGAAGCGAATGGCCGACGGACCCGGCAGCGACAGCGCCTGGTGGAGCATGACCGGAACCTCCTCGGCCGAGGACGGGGCGAACACGGTCATGCCCGGGATGCCGAGGGCCAGCGCCATGTCGAGGACACCGTGGTGGCTCGGACCGTCGTCGCCGGTGATGCCGGCCCGGTCCAGCACGAAGACCACTGGCAGCCGGTGCAAGCCGACGTCCAGGTTGGCCTGGTCGAACGCGCGGCTGAAGAAGGTCGAGTAGACGGCGACCACAGGACGCAGCCCGGCCATGGCCATCCCGGCCGCGGCGGTGACGGCGTGCTGCTCGGCGATGCCGACGTCGAAGAACCGGTCGGGGTAGGCGCTTTGGAACGGGAGCAGCCCGGTGGGCCCTGGCATGGCTGCGGTGATGGCCACCAGCTCGGGTCGCTGTGCTGCTTCGTCCAGGATGGCCCGGGTGAAGGCGTCGGTGTAGGAGAGCGGTGCCACGCTGGCGGTGCCCGACGCGTTGGCCACCTTCGGCTGCACCTTCAGGTCGTGGAGCCGTTGGACGTCGTCGTCTTCGGCCGGCGCGTAGCCGCGACCCTTGTGCGTGATCACGTGCACGAGGATGGGGCCGTCCCACTCCGCGGCGTGGGCGAGGGCCTGCTCCATGCTGGCGATGTCGTGGCCGTCGAAGGGGCCGGCGTAGCGGATGCCCAGCGCCTCGAAGAACTGGTGGGGTGTGACCACCTCGCGCAAGGCGCTGGTGAGGCCGTGGACGCCGGAGTAGGCCATCTCCCCGAGCCCGGGGATGCCCCGCAGCAGGTCCCGGACCCGCTCCCGGGCTTGCACGTACGACGGATTGAGACGCAGGTGCGCCAGGTGGCCTGAGAGCCTGGACACCGTCGGTGCATACGATCGGCCGTTGTCGTTCAAGACGACGATCACCCGGCTGCCGCTGTGGCCCAGGTTGTTGAGTGCCTCGAAGGCCATGCCGCCGGTGAGCGACCCGTCGCCGACGACCGCCACCACCCGCCGGTCCAGCTCGCCGCGCAGCCGCAGGGCGGCGGCGATGCCATGCGCATAGCTCAGCGCGGTCGACGCGTGGCTGTTCTCGATCCAGTCGTGGGCCGACTCGGCGCGGCACGGGTAGCCCGACAGCCCACCGGCCTGGCGCAGGTCTGCGAAGCGCTCCAGGCGACCGGTGACCAGCTTGTGGACGTACGCCTGGTGGCCCGTGTCCCACAGGACGACGTCGCGTGGTGAGTCGAACACCCGATGGACGGCAAGGGTGAGCTCGACGGCGCCGAGGTTGGAACCGAGGTGCCCGCCGGTGGTGGTCACCGTCCGGACGATCACGTCCCGGATCTCCTCGGCCAGCGCGGCGAGCTGGTCTTCCGACAGCAGCCGCAGGTCAGCCGGTTGGTGGATGTCGTCGAGCAGCATGCTGGTCCTCGGTGTGCGAACGGTCACCGGACGCCGGCTGGCGGCGCCCGCGGGCGCGGTCACCCACGCTCACGCTACCGCGACAGGCGCCCAAGGACGCCCGGACGGGCCCGGATCCCGAGCGCCGGGCTGTGGCCAGAGATGGTGGACCGTGCTGGTTCGTGCTCAGCGGGCCTTGGCCATGAACGTGTCGAGGTCGACCACCACTCGGGTCACCCGGCCCGCCCCGACCAGGCCGGACGCGTCGGTGACCGATACGGTGAACGTGATCCGCCGGCCTTCCACCCGCTCCAAGACGGCCTCGGCCTGGACCTCGGACCCGACCCGGATGGGTGCCAGGTGGTCGAACTGCACCCGGCAGGCGACGGTGGTCGTGCCTTCGGGCAGCAGCGGGTCCACGGCGCAGCAGGCCGCCTCTTCGCACAGGGCGACCAGCCGTGGGGTGGCCAGGACCGGTACGACGCCGGTGTGCAGGGACGAGGCCGTGTCGGCGGCGGCGACGACGAGCACGGTCCGGCCGCTCACGCCCGGTTGGAGGTCCACGGTCGGTACGATACGAAATCACCGGTGGTGGGGCCAACACGGCGTCGGCGGCGCGGGGTGGCCCGGTCGGTGGCCGGGTCCCCACCCAACGGCGTGAGCGAGCCGAGGAGGAACCGCGTGGCAGCACAGCCGGACATGCTGGTCGACCCGGACCTGGCACAGCGTGTGCTGGCCCGGGCCCTGCGACGCGGGGGGGATTTCGCCGAGGTGTTCGCCGAGGACCGGCGGGCCACCTCGGCCGTGTTCGACGACGGCCGGGTCGAGGAGCTCGCGTCGAGCCGCGACCGAGGTGCCGGGATCCGGGTGGTGGTCGGGGAGACGACCGGGTTCGCGCACACGGCTGACCTGTCCGAGGCGGGGCTCCTGGCTGCGGCGGAGGCGGCTGCCAGCGTCGCCCGCGACGGCGAGTCCCGTACCGTGGCCTTCGGCGACCGGAAGGGGGTGGCGGTGTCCGGTGCGCTGCGCCCGGGCGACTCGGTGCCCAAGGCCGACAAGATCGCTCTGCTGGCCCGGTCTGACGACGCAGCCCGGTCCGCCGGCTCGGCCGTCGCCCAGGTCTCCGCCTCCTACGGTGACAGCCGGCGCCGGTTCCTCGTCGCCAACAGCGACGGTGTGCTGGCGGTGGACGACCAGGTGCGCAGCCGCCTGGCTGTCTCCGTGGTCGCCGTCGGGGACACCGGCCGCCAGACCGGGTTCGAGTCGGTCGCCGCCACCAGCGGGTTCGAGCTCTTCGACCGCACCGACGTCGCCGAGCTGGCCTGGGCCGCGGCCCGACGGGCGCTCGGCAAGCTGGCGGCCCGTCCGGCACCGAGCGGAGCCGTGCCCGTGGTCCTGGCGTCGGGCAGCGGCGGCATCCTCTTCCACGAGGCATGTGGTCACGGGCTCGAGGCGGACCACGTGGCCAAGGACACGTCGGTCTATGCGGGTCGTATGGGGGAGCTGGTGGCCAGCCCGCTCGTCACCCTGGTCGACGACGGCACGGTTGGCGGTGAGTGGGGGGCGTTCGCCGTGGATGACGAGGGGCATCCGGCAGGGCGGACCGTGCTCATCGAGCGGGGTGTCCTGGTCGACTACATGTGGGACGGCGTCCGGGCCCGCAAGGAGAGGCGCTCTTCGTCGGGCAACGGCCGCCGGCAGAGCTACCGTCACCTGCCGATGGTCCGGATGACGAACACGTTCCTTCTCGACGGCGCCGACGACCCAGATGGGATCGTGTCCCGGACGCCGCACGGCGTGTACGTGGCCAAGCTCGGCGGTGGCCAGGTGAACACGGCCACCGGCGACTTCGTCTTCGGGACGACGGAGGCCTACCTGATCGAGGACGGGCACCTGACCGAGCCGCTGCGCGACGCCAACCTCATCGGCAACGGCCCCGAGGTGCTCAGCCGGATCGACGCGGTGGCCGGCGACTTCGCCATGACGCCGGGCACCTGCGGCAAGGATGGCCAGAGCGTGCCGGTCGGCTGCGGCCAACCGACGCTGCGGATCTCGTCGGTGACCATCGGGGGGACGGCCGGTGCCTGAGACATCCGTGGACCTCGCCAGGCTGGCCCGCTCCGTCGCGGAGCAGGCCGGTTCCGGCGAAGAGATCGAGGTGTACGCCAGCCGCAGCGTCGAGACGGACGTGCGCGCCTACGACGGTGAGATCGAGGTGCTGTCGCAGGCTGCCTCCGCCGGCATCGGGGTGCGTGTCGTCGTCGGCGGTCGCCAGGGCTTCGCGTCGGCCGGCTCGCTCGACGCCGCGGTGGTGGCCGAGACGGTGCGCGAGGCCCGGGACAACGCCGTGTTCGCCACTCCCGACGACCACGTCGGGCTGGCCAGGCCCGACGGCGTGGCGCCAGCCGGGCTCGAGCTGTGGGACGACAGCGTCCCGTCGACACCGCCGGAGCGCAAGGCCGAGCTGGCCCTGGAGCTCGAGCGTCGGACTCGCGCCGCGGACCCGCGCATCCGCCAGGTGTCGTCGGCGGACTACGGCGACCTGGCCGTGGAGACGGCGGTGGCGACGTCGACCGGCGTGCTGGTCGGGAGCCGCCGTACCGTGTGCAGCCTGGCCGTCTCCGCTCTGGCGGGCGACGGTGGCCATACCGGCGTCGGCATCAGCGCCGGCCGCCGCTTGGAGGACCTCGATCTGGAGCGGGCTGTCGCCGATGCCGTGCTCCGGTCCACGCGCCTCATCGGTGCGAGCAAGGGCCGCTCGGGTCGCTGCACCGTGGTCTTCGATCCCCGGGTGACCGCCACGCTGCTCGCGGTGGTGGCCTCGGCGCTCTCGGGGGAGTCCGTCACGAAGAACCGCTCGATGTTCGCCGGGCGGGTCGGCGAGGATGTCGCCGCGCCGTCGGTGGCACTGGTCGACGACCCGACCGATCCGCGGGCGTTCTCGTCGGCTGCCTTCGACGGGGAGGGACTGGCCTGCCGGCGCAACGCGCTCATCTCGGGTGGGGTGCTGCAGGGGTTCGTGTTCGACACCGTGGCCGCCAGGCGTGCTGGGACCGTGTCCACCGGCTCGGCGGTCCGCGGAGGGTACGCGTCGACGCCTGTCGCCGGCTGCCGGGCCGTGCAGCTCGCGCCGGGCCACCAGTCGGCCGAGGAGATCCTGGCCGCAGTCGGCGAGGGGCTCTTCGTGCAGTCCGTGACCGGCGTCCACTCAGGGGTGAGCGCGGTGAGCGGGGACTTCTCGGTTGGGGCGGAGGGTCTGTGGATCCGGGGCGGGTCGCTCGACGCCCCGGTGCGCGAGGTGACCGTGGCGTCGACACTGCAGCGGATGCTCCACTCGATCAGTCACATCGGGGCTGATGTCGAATGGCTTCCGGGTTTGGCCGCGGGCCAGACCATTGCCATCGCCGACATGGCCGTGGGCGGGGAGTGACCCGCCGGGGAGCACGGGTGACCGGCCTGGGGCACGGGTGACCCGCGACGTTGGCCACATGCTGAGCGTGGCCCGTTGACGAGGACGAGGATCGGTGGCTGAGGAGGGTCAGGAAGCGGCGGCGACCGAGCCCGTCGACGAGCTGCCTTTGTCCTTGCCCTTGCCCTTGCCCTTGCCCGTCGAGCTGGCGCTGGTGGTGGCCGTCGAGCTGCCCGTGTCGGCGGAGGTCGACCCCGTCGCGACGCTGCTCGTGGCGCCGTTCGCGGAGCTGTCGCTGCTCGCCGGACCGGTCTTGTCTCCGGCGGTGACGCTCTCGCGCCGTGAGCCGGAACTGCCGGACCGGCTGTCGGTCTTGTAGAAACCGCTGCCCTTGAACACCACACCAATGGGGCTGAACACCTTGCGGAGCTCGCTGCCGCAGTTCGGGCACGTGGTGAGCGGGTCGTCCTTGAACGACTGGACTACCTCGAGATGCTGGCCGCACGATGTGCAGGCGTACTCGTACGTCGGCATCGGCTAGCTGCTCCTTTCCTCGGGTCCCGGGGGGCGGGACCGTGATGTCAGCACGGTGGCGCCGGGATCGGCGGTCGTGGCATCGGCGGTCGTGGGATCGGCGGTCGTGGGATCGGCGGTCGTGGGATCGGCGGTCGTGGGATCGGCACTGCCGGCAGGGGCACCGATGTTGGCACTCGCGACCATCGACTGCCAAGTCTAGCCGGAACTCCTCCGGCTCTGGCGACTACACTCATGCCGTGGCAGACCGCAGCCTGACCCATCTCGACCCCCTGGGCGGTGCCCGGATGGTCGATGTCACCCCGAAGGAGCCGAGCCACCGCAGGGCGCTGGCGCGCTGCCGCGTGATGATGGAGCCTGAGACCACCGCGAAGGTGGCCAGCAACGCCATCACCAAAGGTGATGTGCTCGGAACGGCCAGGATCGCCGGCATCCAAGCAGCCAAGCGGACACCCGACCTGATCCCGATGTGCCATCCGCTCCTCGTCAGCGCGTGCCAGGTCACCTTCACCATTGGCGACGACTACGTCGAGGTGGAGGCTCAGGTCGAGACCGTCGACCGCACCGGCGTCGAGATGGAAGCGCTCACGGCGTGCGCCGTCGCCGCCCTGACCATCTACGACATGTGCAAGTCGGCAGACCGGTCGATGGTCATGGGCGAGCTGGCGCTGTGGGAGAAGACGGGCGGAAGTCGGGGGCCCTGGCGCCGGACGTCGCTCGACCAGCACTGATCGGTGCAGCGCAAGCTGGCCGGTTCAGCGAAGACTGATCGGTTCAGCACAGACTGATCGGTCAGTGCAGGCGGAGCCGGCGGCGATGTCCGCGGGCCGTGATGGTCATGTCCTCGGTGATCGGCGCTGTCGGGTCGGCTGGTGCTTCGTCTTCCACGACCTCGGCGGCCAGGATCTCGCCGGCCATTTCCGGTGTGAACCCCGCCGGCGGGGCCGGCAGGGGAGTCGTCGGCCCGGGGGCGTACCCGGCCGGTGGGGATGGGAGCGGGGTGTCGTCGACAGCGAGCTCCATCGTCGACAGCGGGGTGTCGGTGGCGATGAGCTGCGCTGGTGGGGGTGGGAGCGGGGTGTCGTCGAAGGTGTACCCGGCTGGTGGGGGTGGGAGCAGGTCTTGGTCGGCTGCGAATTCCGTCGATGCCAGCGGGGTGTCGTCGAAGGTGTCCCCGGCTGGTGGGGGTGGGAGCAGGTCCTGGTCGGCTGCGAATTCCGTCGATGCCAGCGGGGTGTCGTCGAAGGC
>JAJZLP010000204.1:27267-34741 GCA_021803325.1 Actinomycetes bacterium | reverse complement strand
GCTGGCCATCGCCGGCAGGGCCGCGTTCGACTCCCACAGCGTCCTCGATCTCACCATCACCCAGTCGGGCACCACGCCCGGCGCCGACTACTCTCAGCTCGACGCCTCCGGGACGGTGAACCTCGGCGGTGTCGGCCTGCAGGTGGCGAGCGGCTACGACGCCCCTCCCACACCCCCGGCGACATCGCCGACACCCGTGTGCACCACCCCCGCCATGGGCACCACCTACACCCTGGTGTCGGCCGGCACCCTGGTCGGTGAGGTCGCCGGGCCCACCGGGCCGGTGGCCTCCGGCGGCATCGTGCCCCTAGCGTTTCCCCAGGGATGCACCAATCCGAACGAGGCGCTCCAGCTCCACTACAACACGAGCTCCACGCCCTCCACGCTCACCGGCACCGTGGTCAGCGCCTCTACAGGGCTGCCATCGCCGGATCACACCCTGTTCGTGAACGCGGCGACCGGCAGCGACGGGTCCAATGACTGCCAGGCCACCCCGTGTGCCACCATCCAGCACGCGGTCCTGCAGGCCGAGACCCTGCCAGGCTCGGTACAGGTCGACATCGCCTCGGGCACCTACCGCGAGCAGGTGACCATCGCTCCCGGCGGGTCGTCGCCGATGACCTCGCTCACCCTGCAGGGCCCTGTCCTCGGATCCCCGCCCGCCGTCGTCGAGCCGGCGTCGCTCGTGCAGAACGTCACCGAGGGCTCCACCGGCAATTTCTTCGACGACAACACCGGTGACACCGCCGCCATCATCGGCGTGCAGACCGGGTCGCCCGACACCGCTGCGGGTGTCGCCACGGCCACCTCCCAGCCGGTCCCCGTGACCGTCGCCAACCTGACCGTGAGCGGCGTCAATCTCGGCGGTCTGCCGCCGGGTGGCGAGCTCGAGGGCATCGCCTTCGTCGACACCAGCGGCGGCATCATCGGTAACACCGTCGAGCACATCGAACAGGCCAGCGCCATGGGCCAGGCGGCTGTCCACGGCATCGAGGTGAAGGCCACGGCGGGTTCCGCTGCCGTCACGGTGAGCGGCAACACCGCCAAGAACGACGCCGGCCACGTTGCCGTCGACCTGATGTCGGCGCCGGGCGACCTCACCGCCACTGTCACCGGCAACACCTTGACCGGTGACCCGGTAGCCACGACCACGCCGGTCGCCCAGTTCGGGGTCGCCGCCGGTGGGCTCGCCGGGCTCACCGTAGCGGGCAACACCATCGCCGACTTCCAGTCCCCGTGGAGCGTGGGCGCGGTATGGCTCGATGCCCAGTCGGCTGGCGCCGCCTGCAGTGTGACCGGCAACACGCTCGTCGCCAACGACAACGGCGTCGACCTGCACGGCGCCAGTGGCTGCACCATCTCGGGCAACGACATCTCCGCCGGTTCCGCCGGCGTCGAGATCGGTCCGAGCTACACCGGCAGTCCGGCCGTTCCCAGCAGCGGCAACAGCGTCACCAACAACGCCATCACGGGCACCACCACTGAGGCGTCGACCCTCTCCTACGATGGCACTTCCACTCCGGCCTCGGCTGTGGCGGGCGTTCCTGTGGACGGCGTGCTCGTGTGGGACGGCAGCCAGAACACCGTGGCCGGCAATGCCGTCAGCGGGTTCGTCCACGATGTCTACGCCGGCGAGGACCCCGTCTATCTGAACAACACCGCCAGCTGGGGAGCGGGCATGCCGGCGTCGTACAGCGGGAACACGGTCGGCGTCAGCGTGAGCGACAACAGCTTGACCGTCCCTGCGACAGCAGTAGCCGGCAGCGACGTCACGAGCGTTGGGGCCGCAGAGCTGAACGCCCCCACCGGGACGCTCCCGATGGTCGCCACCGACAACTGGTGGGCCAGTGCCAGCGGCCCGGCGAGCCCGGGCAACACCTACACCGACCCCGCAGGTGACGCCAAGACCGTGGCGGTGGCCGGCAACGTGGCGTTCACCCCGTGGCTCACCACCGCACCGGCACTGGGGGCGAGTGGCCTGACCGGGTTCGCGCCGGTCACCGACGCCACCAGTCACACCGGCTACCCGTCGATCCAGGCGGCGGTGGACGGGGCCGCCAGGGGCGACACGATCGACGTGGCTCCGGGGACCTACGCCGAGGGGGTGACGGTCACCAAGCCGCTCACCATCGACGGCGCCCAGGCGGGCACCGACCCCGTCACCACCAGCCCGACGTCCGGCGGTCAGTCGATCCTGGCCGGCACCAGCGCCGGCGGGAGCTCCGGGTCGAGCGGGTTCGGTGTGCAGGCGAGTGATGTCACCATCGCCGGCTTCACCGTCGCCGACCCCTACCAGGACACCGGTGCTCCCGGCTACGGCTTCGGCATCGACGTGGCGAAGAACGTGTCGGGCACCCACATCGTCGACAACTTCATCACCGGCAACGTCGCCGGCATCTACCTGAACGGTGGCAGCGCCACCGCCCAGACCGTGGTGGAAGACGATGTCCTCGACGCCAACACCGCCCCGGGGTCTGCCAGCGGCGACGGCATCTACTCGGATCAGGGGATCACCAATGCCCTGATCCAGGGTGACTCCTTCCAGCACATCGGGACCGACTCGGCCGGCATCGTGCTGGCCGGGCCAGCCGGCACCCAGACGGGCATCACCGTCGCCGACGACACGTTCGGCGGGCCGGGAACGGGGGTGGTCCTCTTCGACACGTCGAACGCGTCGATCGACGACAGTCGCATCACGACAGGCAGCGGCAACGACGGCATCCTGATCGGCGGCGGTGACGCCGGCATCACCGTGCAGGGTGACCTCGTTGGCCCTGTTGCCGCGGGCGGGGCGGCGGTGCACGTGGAGAAGGTCCAAGGGGGTCCGAACAGTGCCGTCACCGTCCGCTACGACTCGCTCGGCAGGATGAGCACACCAGGTGGTTTCCTGCGCGCACACGTGGTCGTCGCTCCCGTCGGGATCGCCGTTGCCGCCGGGTCCGTCACCGTTGCCCCCGGGTCCGTCACCGGGGCCGCGGTGAACGCCACCGACAACTGGTGGGGGTGTGCCGGCGGTCCGAACGAGGCGGGGTGCGCCACGACGGCGGGCTCCGTCACCACCACGACCTGGTTGGCCGCGCTGGCCATCGCCCCGGCGTCACAGACCGTCGCGTCGGGTGCGACCGCCACGCTGACGGCGACGCTGCAGGACAACACCGGAGCAGCAGTCCCCGCTCCCCTCGGCGTCCGGTACACGACGACGCCGGGGGTCGGCTCGGGGGTCGTGGCCCTCGCCACTGCGGGTGCCGGGGCTGGATCAGCGGTGTTCGACGTGTCGTCGGCTGGCGCTGGGACCGTCGATGTCAGTGCAGCGCTCACCTTCGGGACCGACCCGACCGCTGCCGGTGCTGAAGCGGCCGGCCCGTCGGGCAGTGCGACCGTCACGTTCTCGTCGCCGCCGACGGCATCACCTGTGTCCGGCCCGCCCACGCCGCCCCCCGCTCCGCCGGGGTCGACGAGCTCGGACAGCGGCTCGTCCGACAGCCCAACCGGAACCGCCACCGCCTCCGTCGGCGGCACCACCGCCAGCGGGATCGGCGAGGGGTCGCTCACCGTGTCGCAGTACGGGTCCGATCCGGCCGGGGCACCGACCTTCGCGTCGGCCGGAGAGTACTTCGACGTCGAAGTGGCCACCGGTAGCAGGTTCAGCAGCCTGACTATCACCGACTGCAACCTGAATGGCGGCACCAGCCTCCAGTACTGGACCGGCTCGTCCTGGGTGGCGGTGTCTCCGGCGAGCTACAGCGCAGGGCCGCCCGCGTGTGTCACCGCTTCCCTCAGCTCCTCGTCGACGCCGACCATCGCCCAGCTGACCGGCACGGTGTTCGCCGTCGTGGCGCCCAAGACGGCACCGGCGTCGTCGCCGCCGTCGACCAAGGCCGCTTCCGGTGCCCAGGGCTACCGGTTGGTGGCGAGCGACGGCGGGGTGTTCTCGTTCGGGGCCGCTGCCTTCTACGGATCCTTGGGTGCCACCCACCTGAACGAGCCGGTAGTTGCCACGGCGGCGACGCCGGACGGCAAGGGGTATTGGCTGGTTGCGTCCGACGGTGGGGTGTTCGCCTTCGGTGACGCGGCCTATGAGGGGTCGTTGCCGGCTGCCGGGGTGCACGTGTCGGACGTGGTGGGGATGGCGGCGACGCCGGACGGCAAGGGGTATTGGCTGGTTGCGTCCGACGGTGGGGTGTTCGCCTTCGGTGACGCGGCCTATGAGGGGTCGTTGCCGGCTGCCGGGGTGCACGTGTCGGACGTGGTGGGGATGGCGGCGACGCCGGACGGCAAGGGGTATTGGCTGGTTGCGTCCGACGGTGGGGTGTTCGCCTTCGGTGACGCGGCCTATCACGGGTCGCTGCCAGCCGACGGTGTCCATGTCGCCGATGTCGTCGGCATGGCGGCGGCCCCCGGCGGCACCGGCTACTGGCTTGTGGGCGCGGACGGCGGGGTGTTCGCCTTCGGCGGCGCCGGGTACTTCGGATCCGCGCCGGGCGCCGGAGCTCACGTCGCCGACGTCCGGGCCATCGTGGCCGCATCCTCCGGGGATGGCTACTGGCTGGCCGGGGCCGACGGCGGCATCTTCGCCTTCGGCGCGGCAGGGTACGAGGGGTCGCTTCCGGGTATCGGCGTCCACGTCTCCGACGTGGTCGGCTTGGCCGGTATGCCCTGAGGCTCGCTTGACCGAGGACCTGGTCTGGGGCGGGTACCGTACCGTGGTCGGGCGCCGGCTGGTTGCCCGACCACGGTACAGAACCGGGGATTGCCGGCATCTCACCAGGTGCCGACCGAACCACGCAGGTGGCGAGGTCGGTGTCGGGGATCGCCGGACCGGCGCAGCGGGGGACGATGCGTAGATGACCGAGACCGAACGATGACGGCGCCAGCAGCGCTCGCCGTGGAGCATGTCGACGTCCACGGGGAGGACGTCGCGTACCGCCGAGGGGGCGACGGCCCCGTCGTGGTGCTGCTGCACGGCATCGCCGGCAGCTCCGACACCTGGATCCCCGTCATGGAGCTGCTGCGCCGTGACTACACGGTGCTGGCCCCCGATTTCCTCGGCCACGGCGCCTCGGGGAAGCCGGCGGGGGACTACTCCCTCGGCAACCAGGCCAGCGGGGTGCGGGACCTGCTGCACCTCCTCGGGATCGAGCGGGCCACGGTCGTGGGCCAGTCGTTCGGCGGCGGGGTGGCGATGCAGTTCGCCTACCAGTTCCCCGAGTGGTGCGAGCGCCTGGTGCTGGTGGACGCAGGCGGGCTGGGGCGGGAGGTCTCGTGGCTGTTGCGGCTGGCTGTCCTGCCCGGAGCCGAGTACGTGCTGCCGGCAGTGTTCCCCGGCCTGGTGCGCCCGTGGGGTGACGCGGTGTCGCGTGTGCTCGCGGACCACGGCGTGCGCAACGCTGCGGCGCTCGAGGTGTGGCGGGCATACCGCTCGCTGACCGACCCTCCAAGCCGCCGAGCCTTCGTCCGCACCATGCGGGCGGTCATCGACCCCGGTGGCCAGTCGGTGAGCGCCGTCAACCGGCTCTACCTGGCGGCCGGTATGCCCACCTTGATCGTCTGGGGCGAGAACGACCGCATCATCCCCGTCTCCCACGCGTATCGAGCTCGCGACGCCATCCCGGGCAGCCAGCTGCAGATCATGCCCGGAGCCGGCCACTTCCCACACGCGGAGGATCCCACTCGGTTCGCCGCGATCCTTGGCGACTTCATCCGGACGACCGCGCCGAGCGCGCTGACACCGGAGGAGATTCGTGAGCTGCTTCGACGGAAGCCTCCCGTGGAGGATGGCTGATCGCTGCCGACGAGGCGGTCGTGGTCCGATGACACCGGAGCGAGTGACAGCACGGTAGGCAACGAGTGGGCGAGGTCCGAGTGGACGCGCCACGGTCCTGGGCCTCCAGTGGCGGTGCGGTGGAAGACAGGTATGCCGGCTGCGCTCCCGTTGTTCCGGGAGCACAGCAGTGGTGGGAAGCGCTGCCGTGGGAAAGGAGGCCAGCTCCCGGTCGCTGAGCACCGACCGGTGCTCATGCATCGGCGGACTGCACCCAACAGCGGGCGGGTGTGCCTGCGGTGGGCGCCATCCCAGCACCGGCACGGTCGGGGGGCGACCCGTGCCGGTGCTGGGCGTGGCGAATGGCTTTGCACAAGGAACGCCCGTCGGGCGCAGCCCTTGCGGATGCTCGTGGAATTTCCTCGGCTGGACCGCTCCGGAGTCTTGCGCCTGCGGGTCCCGTCTGGCCCTTCCTCCCCGGGCCCCGTCCGCCGCTGCCTGAGGAACCTGGCTTCGCCCGGGCTCTGTCTGGTGGTCCTGGCTTCGCCCGGGTTCTGTCTGGTGGTCCTGGCTTCGCCCGGGCTCTGTCTGGTGACCGTGGTTTCGCCCGGGCTTCCGTCCGGTCAGAGCCAGAGCGGCAGCTGGTCGGTTCCGGTCGCGGTTCCGGCGTCGGCCAGGCGGACGTAGCCGGGGAGGTCGCCGGTGGCGGTGTCGACGTAGACCTTCGCCTCGGGGGGCTGGGCGAATCGACCGTGGCTCCAGCGGATCTCCACGTGCCCGTGGACGTCGACACGCCGCCCGCCGGGTTCGGCGAGCTCGATGGTCCAGTCGACCTGCGGCTGCCCAGCGCGCGAGGCTCGGATGGACAGCCCGAGCAGGCGGTGATGGCGGTGCCAGTCCCAGGCGTCGGCAACGCGCAGGCGCAGGGGTCCTCGCTCGTCGGAGCCGAGCAGGAAGTAGGTGGCGTTCCCGATTCGCAGCAGGCGCCGGGCCAGTCGCTGCCGCTCGGCGACATCGTCGAGGTGATCCTGCCAGCGTCGGGCGGTGCGGGTGCTGACAGCGTCGCACAGGGCGCGATAGGCGGCGGCGCTCGCCTCGTCGGGCAGCCGGCGGGCGGGCAGCGCGGCTCGGAGCCGTCGGCGCTCCCCGCCGTCCATGGCTGACGGCTCGTCGGGCAGGTCGCAAAGGCCCGCCGCAGCCCGGCACGCCTGGTAGAAGTGGCGGTGCTCCTCGGGTGCCACCACCTCGTACCAGTCGCTGCGGTCCCAGCTGCCGGTGGTGGCCAGCAGGCCGTCGAAGATCCGTGCTGGCGACACGTTGGCGATCGCCCGGGAGAGGTACTTGCAGCTGACGAGGTAGACGTGGTCGACGCGCAGGTCGACGGGAGCCACCTCGTCGCCGGGCGGTCGGCGTCCGCCGGTCCACTCCACCAGGGCCGGCAGCCGGCAGCGCAGGGCGTCCGGGCTGGCCAGAAAGGCGCGACCGTTCGCGAAGGCGTGCTGCAGGACGTCGGCATGCCCGCCGTCGCTGTGCAGCGCAACCAGCCGGTCCCACGTTGCGGGCTCCAGCACGAGCGGGCCTGGGCCCGCTGCCAGCGCGGCAGCGGGTGTGTCGGCACCGAGCATGCCGAGCGCCGTGCCCAGCTCGGTCACGAGGGTCCGGTCATCGGGCACAGCGTGGTCCCGTCAGTCCCGGGCACCAGCCGCCCGACAG
>JAJZLP010000204.1:3726-27167 GCA_021803325.1 Actinomycetes bacterium | reverse complement strand
CCAGCCGCCCGACAGCCCGCGGTGTGCGGTGCCGACGATCAGCTGAGGGTGCGCAGCAGCATGGCGTCGCCCTGCCCGCCGCCGCCGCACAGGGCGACGGCACCGAGCCCGCCGCCGCGGCGGCGCAGCTCGTGCAGGATGGTGAGCGCCAGCCGGGTGCCGGACATCCCGACTGGGTGGCCCAGGGCGATGGCACCGCCGTTGACGTTCACCACGTCGTCGGTGATGCCGAGCCGGTCCGACGAGGCGAGGCCGACGACGGCGAATGCCTCGTTGAGCTCAAAGAGGTCGACGTCGCCCACCGCCAGGCCGGCCTTGCCCAGCGCCTGCTCGATCGCGGCTGCCGGCTGGTGGAGCAGCGAGGCGTCGGGCCCGGCCACCTGGCCGTAGGACACGACCTCGCCCAGGGGGGTGACGCCGAGCGAGTCGGCCACGGCCCGCGAGGCGACGATGACAGCGGCGCCGCCGTCGGAGATCTGGCTGGCGTTCCCGGCCGTGATGGTGCCGTCCTTGGCGAAGGCCGGCTTCAACGCGGCGAGCGACTCGACCGTGGTGCCCGGGCGCACGCCTTCGTCGGTGTCGACCACGATGGGGTCGCCCTTGCGCTGGGGCACGGTGACCGGGGCGATCTCCTCGGCCAGGCGGCCGTCCTTGATCGCAGCGGCGGCCCGCTCGTGGGACATGGCGGCGGCGGCGTCCTGGCGCTCACGCGAGATGGCGATGTCCCGGTTGTAGTTCTCCGTGCCCAGGCCCATGGCGCAGTGGTCGAACTGGCAGTACAGGGCGTCGTACATCATGGAGTCGACCACGGTGGCGTCCCCCATGCGCAGCCCGGCGCGGGCCCCGGGCAGCAGGTAGGGCGCCTGAGTCATGGACTCCATGCCGCCGGCGACGACGAGGTCCACCTCGCCCGCCTGGATGAGCAGGTCCGCCAGGTAGATGGCGTTCAGGCCCGACAGGCACACCTTGTTGATGGTGGTGGCCGGCACGTCCAGGGGGATCCCAGCTCGGGCGGCTGCCTGGCGGGCCGTGATCTGGCCCTGGCCGGCCTGCAGCACCTGGCCCATGAACACGTACCGGACGCGGTCCGAAGCGACGCCCGCCCGCTCGAGGGCTGCCGAGATGGCCACGCCGCCGAGGTCCATGGCCGTGAACCCGGCCAGTCCACCCGAGAACTTGCCGATCGGCGTTCGGGCACCTGCGACGATCACGGAACCGGGCATGGGGGACCTCCGGAGTTGGGACCGTGGCGTCCGCCACGACCACGCCATTGCCAGGACCGGCTCATTGTAGGTCCGGGACTTGCGGGTGCGCTCCGCCGTCGGGCCGATGGGTCACCTGCCGCCGATCGTGCCTGCCGGCGCGCCTCGAAGGGCCGCCGTCGTGCGATCGAGCCCGGCTGGTCGGCTCTGCTCGCCCGGGACCCTCGACCGGCCTGTGCCAGCCGCGGGTATCGTGCTCGCCCATGGAGCAATTCCGCGACGCGATCATGAGCGGTGCGGGCGGGGATGACATCGCCGGCCTGCCGCTCCCAGACACCTACCGGGCGGCCTTCGTGCGCCGTGACGACGCCGAGATGTTCGCCGGGGTCGACTCGAGCGACAAGGACCCCCGCAAGTCCTTGCACGTGGAGGAAGTGGCCGTGCCCGACCTGGCGCCCGACGAGGCGTACGTGGCGGTCATGGCCGGCGCCGTCAATTTCAACACGGTGTGGACGTCGATCTTCGAGCCGTTGTCGACCTTTGGGTTCCTCGACCGGCTCGGCCGTGAGGGCCAGTGGGGCGCCCGCCACGCCCTGCCCTACCACGTCGTGGGGTCCGACGCCTCGGGGGTCGTGGTGCGCGTCGGCTCGGCCGTCCGCAACTGGAAGCCCGGCGACCGCGTCGTCATCCACTGTAACTACGTCGACGACCAGGACCCCTCCGCTCACGACGACTCGATGCTGGCCGCCAACCAGCGGATCTGGGGCTTCGAGACGAACTTCGGCGGTTTGGCGGACCTGACGCTGGTGAAGGCCAACCAGCTCATGCCCAAGCCGACTCACCTCTCTTGGGAGGAGGCGGCCGTCAACGCGCTGTGCAATTCCACGGCGTACCGCATGCTCGTGTCGCGCAACGGGGCGGCCATGACCCAGGGCGACCGGGTGCTCGTGTGGGGGGCCACAGGCGGGATCGGGAGCTACGCCGTGCAGCACGTCTTGAACGGCGGCGGCGTTCCCATCGGCGTGGTCTCCTCCGCCGACAAGGCCGACCTGCTGCGTGATCTCGGGGTGGAAGCGGTGATCGACCGCCGGGCGGCGGGCTACCGGTTCTGGAAGGACGAGCACACGCAGGACGAGAGCGAGTGGCGCCGCCTGGGCAAGGACATCCGGGCGCTGGTCGGCAACGACCCCGACATCGTGTTCGAGCACCCGGGCCGCCAGACGATGGGGGCCTCGGTCTTCGTGTGCAAGCGGGGCGGAACGATCGTCACCTGCGCGGCGACGTCGGGCTACATGATCGAGTACGACAACCGGCACCTGTGGATGAAGCTCAAGACGATCAAGGGATCCCACTTCGCCAACTACCGCGAGGCGTGGGACGCCAACCAGCTGATCTGCGACGGCAAGGTGCAGCCGCCATTGTCCGCGGTCTACCCGCTCGACGAGGTTGGGGAGGCCGCCTACCAGGTCCACCACAACCTGCACGAAGGCAAGATCGCGGTGCTGTGCCTCGCCCCGGAGGAGGGTCTCGGCATCGACGACCCCGAGCGCCGGGCCGAGATCGGCGAGGACCGGATCACCGCCTTCCGGCGGCACGGGGCGTGAGCGCCGTGGACTCGACCGGCAGCTCGGCGGCCGGCGGCATGCTCACCGAGATCGACCATGTCGCCATCGCCGTGCGCGACCTCGAGGCCGCTATCGCCTACTACGCCGGCACCTTCGGCGCTCGCGTGGTGCACCGCGAGCGGGTGGAGAGCGACGGGGTGGAAGAGGCGCTGGTGCAGGTGGCCGACTCGTATGTGCAGCTGCTGACCCCGACGCGTGACGACTCTCCCGTGGCCAAGTACCTGGCGCAGCGGGGCGAAGGCCTGCACCACGTCGGCTACCGGGTGGCGGACTGCGCGGCCGCGTTGCAGTCGGTGAAGGACCACGGCGGTCGGGTCATCGACGAGGCGCCGCGCCCGGGCAGCCGGGGGACGACGGTCGCCTTCGTGCACCCCAAGGCGGCATTCGGCACGCTCATCGAGCTCGTCCAGGAGTAGCCGCGTCAGCTGGCCCGCCGGGTGCTGCGCGGGCATCGGGTCAGCATCCGCATCGTCCCGGCCCCACAGGAAGGCGCCGGGTCCTGGGCCACCGCCGCCGTCAGGCCGAGACGCCCGCCGTCTCCTGGACGCGACCGCGCTCTGGTCCCAGGTAGGCGGCACGCACTGCCGGGTCGCGCTGGATCTCCGCTGGCGGCCCTGCCGCCAGGATCTGGCCGCAGTCCAGTACGTGGACGGTCTCGCACACCGACATCACCAGGTCGATGTCGTGCTCGACGAGGAGGACAGCCATGTCGCGTTGGGCGAGGCGTTCGAGCAGTCCCGTCAGATCGGCGGTCTCCTCCTCGGTCAACCCCGACGACGGCTCGTCGAGCAGGAGCAGGCTGGGCTGCGTGGCCAGAGCCCGGGCGACCTCGACCAGGCGGGCCAGCCCGGTGGGCAGGGTGTCGCAGCGCTCCCTGGAGAGCGAGCGCAGGCCGACCTCGCTCATCACCTCGTCGGTCACCCGCCGCGTGTTGATGCCGTCGTGCGACCACCGCCGTCGGATCTCGGCGGCCACCAGGATGTTCTCGCGCACCGTGAGGGAGCCGAAGACATCGAGGCGCTGGAACGTCCGGGCCATGCCCAGCCGGGCCCGGCGGTGCGGCGGCAGGCCCGTGATGTCGTTGCCGTCGAGCACGACGGTGCCGGCCTGCGGGCGCCGCAGGCCCGAGATCACGTTGACCAGCGTCGTCTTGCCGGCGCCGTTGGGGCCGGTCAGGCCGGTGATGGCTCCTGCCGAGGCATCCACGTCGACATCCCTGAGCGCGGTGACACCCCCGAACCGCACGTCGATCCCCCGTACTTGGAGTCGTGCCACGGTGCTCCTCCCACGTTCTCGCCCGGCTGGGTCCCTTGTGCCGGGCCAGCGCCGGCCAACGGGAGGGCACCGGAGGTGGTGGCCCGTGCCCGTTGGTGACAGGCGATGACGGGAGAACGAGCCGGTGGTCCCGACCTTGCGCGCGAAGCGTGATGAGGCGGGGACGGGCAGCCCAGACGTGCACGCGGTTGGCGGAGCGGTGCTGGCGCCCCGGCTTCGTGCAGCCCCCGGCACCTCCGGTAGCCTCGTAGCCCATGGATCACCCGATGTCGCAGCGCCTGGCCGAGCTGAAGGCCCGCCGGGAGGAGGCCCTGCACGCAGGCTCGCCGCATGCGGTCGAGCGTCAGCATGCCCAGGGCAAGATGACCGCCCGCGAGCGGGTGGAGTACCTGCTCGACGAGGGCTCCTTCCAGGAGCTCGACATGCTGGCCCGCCACCGGGCCCACGGCATGGGACTCGAGGAGAAGCGCCCGTACACCGACGGGGTGATCACCGGGTTCGGCACCATCGACGGCCGGCGTGTCTGCGTGTTCAGCCAGGACTTCACCGTCTTCGGCGGCGCGTTGGGCGAGGTCTTCGCCGAGAAGATCCACAAGGTCATGGACCTGGCCGCCTCGCTGGGCGTGCCGATGATCGGTCTGAACGACGGCGCCGGCGCCCGCATCCAGGAGGGCGTGGTGTCGTTGCACTCGTACGGGGGCATCTTCCATCGCAACGTCCTGGCGTCGGGAGTCATCCCGCAGATCAGCGTGGTGCTCGGGCCGTGCGCCGGTGGGGCCGTGTACTCGCCGGCCATCACCGACTTCATCTTCATGGTGAACGGGACCAGCCACATGTTCATCACCGGCCCCGACGTGGTGAAGACGGTCACCGGCGAGGAGGTCACCCTCGAGGAGCTGGGCGGGGCGATGAGCCACGCGACGAAGTCCGGGGTGGCCACGTTCGTCTCCCCCGATGAGAAGAGCTGCCTCGACGACGTGCGGGTGCTGCTGTCGTTCCTGCCATCCAACAACCTCGAGGAGCCTCCGGCTGCCATCTGCGAGGACGACCCCGACCGGGGCACGCCCGAGCTCGTCGACTTGATGCCGACGTCGCCGAACCAGCCCTACGACATGAAGAAGGTCATCGCGTCGGTCGTCGACGACGGCGACTACTTCGAGGTGCACCCGCACTGGGCCATGAGCATCACCTGCGGGTTCGCTCGCATCGACGGCCGGGTGGTTGGGGTCGTCGGGAACCAGCCGGCGGTGCTGGCCGGCGTCCTCGACATCGACTCGTCGGAGAAGGCGGCCCGCTTCGTCCGCACCTGCGACGCCTTCAACATCCCGCTCATCACCTTCGTGGACGTGCCGGGCTTCATGCCGGGCACCGACCAGGAGTACGGCGGCATCATCCGCCACGGCGCCAAGCTCCTGTACGCCTTCTGCGAGTCGACGGTCCCCCGCATCCAGGTCATCACCCGCAAGGCCTATGGCGGGGCGTACGTCGTCATGAACTCCAAGTCGATCGGCGCCGACCTGGCGTTCGCCTGGCCGTCGGCGGAGCTGGCGGTCATGGGCTCGCAGGGTGCGGTCGAGATCGTCTACCGCCGGGAGCTGGCCGAGGCCGCGGACCCGGCGGCCCGGCGGGCCGAACTGGTGGAGGAGTACACCGAGCGCTACGCCAACCCGTACGTGGCGGCCGAGCGAGGCTACGTCGACGACGTCATCGACCCGACCGAGACCCGGCGGGTGCTGGTGCGCAGCCTGCGGATGCTGGCCTCCAAGCGCGAGGAGCTGCCTCGGCGCAAGCACGGGAACGTGCCGTTGTGACGGGCTCCGCACCTGGCCATGTCGCCGACGGGTCCGCGGCTTCCGGCGGTACGACCACCACCGCACCCGCCGCCACATCCGGTCGCGTGGCCGGCGGGCGACCCGGGTGCGCTGCCGGTCCGGCTGCCCCCGAGCCGGAGGTGCTGGCAGCCGTGGTAGCTGCCGCCACGCTGCTGCTGCGCTCGCCGGCGGTCGAGAAGGGTGTGGACGCCCCGGCGCCGCACGTGGCGTGGCGGTTCAGCGGGCGCTGGTGGTCCAGGCCCACGGTGGCGCGCCGCGACCGGCCCCGGATCGGTCGGTGATCACCCGTCCGTCCTGAACGACGCCGAGCGCCGGCCCCGGCACAGGCGCCTGCCCCGGCGTGCGGTTCGGCTCGCGTTGGGTGAGGATGGCAGCAGGAGGTGGTGGCGACATGGACGACCGCAACGAGCTGGCACGTATCACCGAGCTGGTGGAGGAGGAGCGGCGCCTGCGCACCCATGCATCGGGCGGCCAGCCGCTCTCCGACGCCGACCAGGCCCGGTTGGCCGCCGTCGAGGGGCACCTGGACCAGTGCTGGGACCTGCTCCGCCAGCGGCGGGCCCGCCTCGAATTCGGCGCAGACCCGGACCAGGCCGCAGCCCGCACCGTGGAAGAGGTCGAGAGCTACCAGCAGTGACGGCGGCAGGCGTACCTGTAGCAGGCCGGGCTGGCACCGGACCGCTTGACGCCCCACGGACCCCGACGTGCCGCCCGTCAGCCGCTACGGGCAGGTGGTGGTCTGCACGTTCAGCTGGCCGAACGGCTTGTACGGATCGGGGTTGGGCTTGCCGGCGAACCGGTCGGCCATCCAGTGGACCATGTCGTTGGTCGACACCGGGATCACCCCGGTGTGGCTGAGGCCCGGGTAGATCCACCGCTCCAGGTCCTGGCCTTTGGCGCACAGCTGCTTGGCCAGCAACTGGGTCGAGGCGACGGGGATCTGCTTGTCCGCCCCGCCCTGGATGATGAGCAGTGGCACAGTGCTCGCCGGCAGGTTGGCGGGGTCGTTGGCTTCGATCAGCTGCTTCCACCCCGGGACGTCGAAGGGGTTGGTCTTCACCAGGCTCTGCAGCGTGTACTTGTCGAGCTTCGACTCGAGCGTGGTGAAGCAGCCGGAGCGCAGCACCGGCAGCAGGCGTTGCGCCTTGGCTGTCATCACGGCACCGAGGGGTGCCTTGGCGTTGCCGTAGGCGGCGTTGAAGCCGGCCGCAGCCATGAACAGGTAGAAGCGGTAGGGGCTGGTCTTCAAGAAGTTGTAGATGAAGCCGAACTGTGACGGCGGGGCGCCGGCCACGGTGCCGACCAGGTGCAGCCCCGGCGCGTAGGTCGGTCCGATGTTCCAGGCGAACATGGCTGTCTGGCCGCCTTCGGAGTGGCCCCAGACCAGGTAGTTGCGGCTCGCGTGCACCGGCATGTTCTGCACCGCTCGCACGATGTCGACCGTGTTACGGGCCGACAGCGACCCGACCAGGTAGGCGAGCAGCCCCGGGGGCGTTCCCTCTCCCTGGTAGTCGCTGGCGGTGACCAGCCAGTCGTGCTGCAGCAGGGCGTTGATCGATGGCACGGCCGACGCGGGGTGCAGTGAGGGGGCGCAGGCGTTGGTCATGCCGTTGGTCCCGTGCGCCCAGGTGACGACGTCGTAACCGCCCGATGGCGGTGCGGTGTGGGGCACGAACACCAGCCCCGTGACGGGGACCGGCTTGCCCTGCTCGTTGCTGGAGACGTACATGACTCGGTACGCAGTGCCGTCGACGCCGGGCGCGGCCACAGCCGCGTACTTGAGCAGGGTGCCCGGTGCGTCGTTCGAGACCCCGTTGGGAACGGCGTAGAACGACGGCAGGCCTGCAGGGGCTGCCGCGGCCACCATCGTGTTCGACGCGCCGCACGCGGTTGCCACCAGACCCAAGGCCACCGTGATAGCGGTCAGCCGGAGCGTCAGCCCGATCCTCGTCATGTCGTCCTCTCTCCTGCACAAGCCGACGTCTGTGGCACCTGCGACGGCGGGTGCGGCCGTCGCGGCGTGAGGATCGCTCCACGCGGGCACCCTCCGGCGACCTGCTGGCGACCGCTGCCGGCTCGTCTCCGTCGGCAGGTGCTCTGGTGACGCACCCTATCGAACGGTGTCCGGCAGGTGTTGAACCGGCTGCCGGCTCGTGCACGTGGATGGTGAACGCGGTGGGTGGGGTGACGGGTGGGGAGGCCCGGTGGTTCGTGACCGTGGCTCGTGAAGGTGGCGGGTGGCTCGTGGGCGCGGCGGGTGGGGTGACCGGGTGATCCTGCCGACTCGTGAAGGTGGTGGGTGGGGTGACCGGAGGCCGGGTGGCTCGGAAGTCTGCCGGGTGGGGCGACCGGAGGCCGGGTGGCTCGGAAGCCTGCCGGGTGGGGCGACGGGAGGCCGGGTGGCTCGGAAGTCTGCCGGGTGGGGCGGTTCGGCTCGTCAGACTGCCGGTGCGGTGACCGCCCGGTGGACGACCCCGTCATTGGTCCCGACGATGACGACGGCCGTGATCGCCGGCGGGAAGAGGCCATGGGAGACCACACCTGGCTCGGCGTCGAGCTGGCGGGCCAGCTCGGAGGGCGCCAACCCCGTACCCGTGTCGGGCCACAGGTCGGCGAGCACGCCGCCGTCGGGTGTCGGAGGTGCGTCGCGGCGCCGGGCCTCGCCCAGCGCGCGCAGCGACCGCAGGGTCGCGTCCGCGCCGAAGTCGGCGAGCTCCAGCGGCACGGGACCTTCGACCACGCGCCGCAGCTTGTCCGACGACACGATCACCACGAAGCGACGGGCCGCGGCGGCAACGATCTTCTCGCGGGTGTGGGCGCCGCCGCCGCCTTTCACCAGCCAGCCCCGGTCGTCGACCTGGTCCGCGCCGTCGATGGCGATATCGAGCCGGTCGATACCGTGGAAGGGTCGGACGTCCAAGCCCAGCGCCGTGGCGGCCGCGGCTGTTGCCGGCGAGGTGGCGACGAAGATGGCATCGAGGCCGCGGCGAGCCAGTGCTGGTATCAGGTAGGCGGTGGTGGACCCGGTGCCGAGCCCGACAACGCTGCCCGGGTCGACCATGGTGGCGGCGGCCTCGGCGGCGAGGCGCTTTTCGTGCTCGATGTCCGAAGCCATGGCTGTCGCTTTCGTCCTGCCGTTCCGTGTGGCGTGCGTGCTGGGGCGTTCCCGTCCCGCCGGTACCAGGCCGAGGCGCTTCAGCCCCGACGTTCCGTGCCGCCACGGTTCGGTGCCGGCTGGATCGTGGCGCCACGCTGCGGCGGGGCTGCGGCTGGTTCCGGTGCGACGAGCCCGGTGACCGTTGCGCACGGATCTTCGCAGGTGCCCGGTCCCGCGTCAGATCGATAGGGCCGCCTGGGCCATACCGCGGTGGTGGGTGGTGGGTGGTGGGTGGTTGGCGGCTGGTGGTTGGTGGTTGGTGGCAGGTGCCCGGTCCCTCGTCAGATCGATAGGGCCGCCTGGGCCATACCGCGGTGGTGACAGGTGGCCGGTACCGGTCCAGCGCCGGGTCGCGCTGCGCATTGTATTGACAGCCCGGCCGTAGCGATCGAGAGTGGAGGCCGTGCCGCTGCGGTGCGTCCCGGAGCGGGCGGGCATGTGCCGGGTCGGCGGGCGCTGGCGGACCGGGCGAGGAGGCCATCGATGACAACCACGCCGCTTCCGTCCCATCCGGTCACGAGCCTGGCCGAGCGGCTGTGGTCCGGCGACGCGGACCTCACCGGCGGCGATCACCCGGTCCACGCCCAGGGCTATGTCTCCGAGGAGATCGCCGACGGGGTCCTGGTGTACCTCAGCCTGGCCTCTGTCACCGCCGTCGACAGCGGCGACGGCCTGGTCCTGCTCGATGCCGGCGGGCCGTTCGATGTCGTCTCGCTCTACGACCACGTCCGGGCGTGGCGGCCCGACGAGCGCCTGGCTGCCGCGGTGTTCTCCCACCACCACATCGACCACGTCTTCGGCACCGCCCGCTTCGAGGCGGAGGCAACCGAGCGCCGGTGGCCAGCGCCTGTGGTGTACGGGCACCAGGGGCTCGACGCCAACTTCGACCGGTACCTGCGGACCCGAGGCCTCAACCGGGCCATCAACGCCCGCCAGTTCTCGATCGAGTCCGACGCCTTCGCCTGGCCCGACACCTGGCGCCGACCCGACGTCACCTACGACCGCTCGTTGCGCTTCACCCAGGGGCGGCTCGCCTTCGAGCTGCACCACGCCCGGGGGGAGACCGACGACGCGACCTGGACGTGGGTGCCCGAGCTCCGTCTGCTGCACCCCGGTGACCTGTTCATCTGGGCGGTTCCCAACGCCGGCAACCCGCAGAAGGTGCAGCGCTATGCGGGAGCGTGGGCCGCCGCGCTGCGCGAGATGGCTGCACTGGGTGCCGAGATCATGGTGGCCGGCCACGGTGTGCCCATCATCGGGGCGGACCGGATCCGCCAGGCGTTGGGAGACACCGCCACGCTGTTGGAGTCGCTCGAGTCCCAGACCCTTGCCCTCATGAACCGTGGCCTGCGGCTCGACGACGTGATCCATCAGGTGGTCGTGCCCGCCGAGCTCGCCGACCGGCCGTACCTGCAGCCGGTCTACGACCACCCGCAGTTCGTGGTGCGCAACATATGGCGGCTGTATGGCGGCTGGTACGACGGGGACCCCGACCAGCTCTTGCCGGCACCACGCGCCCAGCAGGCCCGCGAGTGGCTGGCCCTGGCCGGCGGCTCCGGCGCCGTGTGCGCCCGGGCCCGGGCGCTGGCCGCCGACGGCGACCTTCGGATGGCCGCCCACCTGGTGGAGATGGCGATGCTGGCCGATCCGGCCGATGCCGACGCCCACCGCGTCCGGGTGGAGATCTACGCGGCACGCGCCGCGGTCGAGCGGTCGTCGATGGCAGCCAACCTGTTCGCCCACGCGGCAGCCGCAAGCCGCCGGGGGCGACGGGACCTGGCGGAGGACAGCTGAGCGGTTCGGCCGGACGCAGCTGTGCCGAGGCTCAGCCGGTCAGGTCCTGTTCCTGATGGCTTCGGGGTTCGGGGCTGTGCCGAGGCTCCGCCGGTCAGACCCCGGCGGATCGGTGCTGTTCGGCCAGTGTGACCAGGTCCTCGACGATGCGGGCCAGCTCAAAGTCCTTGGGCGTGTAGACCGCCGCCACGCCCTTGCCCAGCAGCACCTCGGCGTCGTCTGCGGGGATGATGCCGCCTACGACGACTGGAGCGTCGACACCGTGTGCGCGGAGGCGCTCCACCACGTCCGGGACCAGCTCCAGGTGGCTGCCCGACAGGATGGAGATGCCGACCACGTCGACATCCTCGTCGCGCGCGGCGACCGCGATCTGCTCGGGGGTCAGCCGGATGCCCTGGTACACCACTTCGAACCCGGCGTCGCGCGCGGCGACGGCGATCTGCTCGGCGCCGTTGGAGTGCCCGTCGAGCCCGGGCTTGGCCACGAGCAGCCGAGGCGGGGTGCCGGTCCGCTCGGCCAGAGCGCGCGACCGGGCGACCGTGGGTGCCAGCTCGTTGCCGCGATGCCCGACGCCGCCGCCAACGCCCGTGGGCGCCCGGTACTCGCCGAACACGTCGCGCAGCGCGTCGGCCCACTCACCGGTGGTGCCGCCGGCCAGGGCGAGGGCGATGGTGGCCGGCATGATGTTGGTGCCTGGCTCTCCGGCAACCCGGCGCAGGTCGTCGATCGCCTTTCGCACCGCGCTGCTGTCACGCTCGGCTCGCCATCGGACGATGTCGGCCCGCTGCTCGGCTTCGACCGCAGGATCGACCTTCATGATGGCGGGGGTGTCCGCGTCGCTGGTGGCGAGCGGCGAGGGCTCGGTGGTGGTGAAGCAGTTGACTCCGACGACCTGGAGCTCCCCGGACTCGATCCGACGGACGCGGTCCGCCTGGCTCGCGACCAGGCGGCGCTTGAGGTCCTCGACAGCGCCGAAGGCGCCGCCGAGCTCGAGTACCTCGGTCAACTCGGTCCATGCTTCCTCGGCCAGCTCGGCGGTCCGTGCTTCGACGACATGCGAGCCGTCGAAGATGTCGCCGTACTCGAGCAGGTCGGTCTCGAACGCCAGCACCTGCTGGATCCGGAGCGACCACTGCTGGTCCCATGGCCGGGGAAGCCCGAGCGCTTCGTTCCAGGCGGGGAGCTGCAACGCCCGGGCCCGGGCCCGCTTGGAGAGGGTGACGCCCAGGGCTTCGAGGACGATGCGCTGCACGTTGTTCTCCGGCTGGGCTTCGGTCAACCCGAGCGAGTTCACCTGCACGCCATAGCGGAACCGCCGGAGCTTGGGGTCCGCCACGCCGTAGCGCTCGGCGCAGATCCGGTCCCACAGGTCGCCGAAGGCCCGGAGCTTGCAGGTCTCCTCGACGAAGCGGATGCCGGCGTTCACGAAGAACGAGATCCGGCCGACCACCGCCGGGAGCTCGTCCGCCTCGATCTTGCCGGACTCGCGTGCGGCGTCGAGGACGCCGATGGCGGTGGCCAGAGCGAAGGCGATCTCCTGGACGGGTGTGGCGCCGGCCTCCTGCAGGTGGTAGCTGCAGACGTTGATCGGGTTCCACTTCGGCATGTGGCGGACGGTGTGGGCGACCATGTCCACGATGAGCCGGCGGCTCGGCTCGGGCGGAAAGATGTACGTGCCCCGCGACAGGTACTCCTTCACGATGTCGTTCTGTGTCGTCCCTTGCAGCACCGCCGGATCGACGCTGGTCCGCTCGGCGTGGGCGACGTACAGACCCAGCAGCCACGCGGCGGTGGCGTTGATGGTCATCGACGTGTTCATGTCGCCGACGGGGATGCCGTCCATGAGCTCCGCCATGTGGCCGAGGTGGGCCACGGGCACTCCCACCTTCCCGACCTCTCCTGCGGCCTGCGGTGAGTCGGGGTCGTAGCCCGTCTGGGTCGGCAGGTCGAAGGCGATCGACAGGCCCGTCTGCCCCTTGGCGAGGTTGGTGCGGTACAAGGTGTTGGAGGCCCGGGCCGAAGAGTGGCCCGAGTAGGTCCGCATCACCCAGGGCTTGTCACGTCTGACATCGGGGTCCACGAGCACATCTCCATTCTGGTCGAGCGCCGGTCTGCTGCTTGGCGGCCTGCGTTCTTCCGTTGCCTCTGAACCGCGGCCGGTGGTCCGGTGCCGGGCTTGCGGCCCGAGACCCGCCTGTCAGCGAGGGATCTCCCTGGGTATGGCGGGTTGCCTGCTCGGTTGGCAGCGGTGGCAGCGCTGCCCGCATCGTGCCGCCGCCGAGGTGTGTCTGCATCGTGCCACCGCCGGGGCGTGTCTGCATGATGTCACTGCCAGGGCGTGCGGGCTGCAGCGCTCGGCCGGTGGCGCTCGAAAGGGGAGCCTACTTGTGGTAGTCGTAGAACCCGCGGCCCGACTTGCGCCCGAGGTGCTCGGCCGCGACCATCCGTCGCAGCAGCGGCATGGCGGCGAAGTTCGGGTCGCGGAACTCGTCGTACAGCGCGTCCAGGATGGCGACGCTGGTATCCAGGCCGACGAGGTCGAGCAGGGCGAAAGGCCCCATCGGGAAGCCGCAGCCGCCCTTCATCGCCGTGTCGATGTCCTCCATCGACGCGACACCTTGGTCGAGCAGGCGCACCGCGTTGTTCAGGTACGGGAACAGCAAGGCGTTGACGACGAACCCGGCCTGGTCCTTTACGTCGACCGGGGTCTTGCCGCACGCCTCGGCGAACTCGCGGACAAGGGTCATCGTGTCGTCGCTCGCCGTCAAAGGACGCACGAGCTCCACCAGGGTCATCACCGGGGCCGGGTTGAAGAAGTGGACGCCGCACACCTTGTCGGGGCGCCCGGTCTCCATGGCGAGGTCCACCACCGGCAAGGTCGAGGTGTTGGTGGCGAGGATGGTCCCGTCGGCACAGATGCGGTCGAGCTCGTTGAACAGGTGCTTCTTCACGGCGAGGTCCTCGACGACCGACTCGATCACGAGGTCGCAGGCCGCCACCTCGCCGAGGTCCGACACGGCCCGCACCCGGCTCAGGGCCGCATCGCGGTCTTCGGCGGCGAGCTTGCCCTTGTCGACCTGGCGGGTCAGGGACTTCTCCATGCCGGCGAGCATGGCGTCCGCCGTGGCCTGGGCGCGGGACCGCAGCACCACCTCGAACCCGTTGACGGCGGCGGCCTCGGCGATGCCGGCACCCATGATGCCCGAGCCCACGATTCCCACACGCTTGATCGACATGGACATCGATGTTACCGCGCGGTCAACGGGAATTCTCGGGCGAACCCGGTGGGTTGGCTCCCCGCTGGCGGGCCGGTCCGGGGGGCGGCGGAGCGGTCGCACCGAGCGGGGCGTTGGGGCGGCTCTGCGGTCGGGTTCGCTGCGGCCTGGGTGTGGCGACGCGGTCGCACCGAGCGGGGCGGTGGGGCGGTACTGCGGCGCGGTCGGGTTCGTTGCGGCCTGGCCGCAGCGGCCGGGCTGGCCGGGCGGCGTTCGGTCAGTTCCCGTGCAGGTCGTCCAGGAGTCGCCGTGCCGTGATCGTCGCGACGGCGAGCACCGTCGTGGGGACGAGGCGGTAGGCGCGCCAGACGGCCCGGGCGCTCGACGGTGCGACCACCAGCGCCCGGTTGCGGGCGACCCCGTCCAGGGCGTCGCGTGCCAGCGCCTCGACGTTGTACAGGCGGCCGGGCATGTGGCGCAGCATGTCTCGGCCGAAGCGGCGCCCGGGTGTGGGTGGAAGGTCGACGTTGACCCGGTCGAGCAGCGGCGTGTCCACGAACCCGGGGCACAGCGCGGTGACGCGGACCCCGTACCGCGCGGCCTCGGTCCGAAGGCTGGTGCTCAGGCCGACGACAGCGTGCTTGGTGGCGGCATAGGGAACCAGGCTCGGGGCAGGGAAGATCCCCGCAAGCGACGCGGTGTTGACGATGTGCCCCGAACCCTGGCGCACCATTCGGGGATAGGTGGCGACGATCCCGTGGACGACACCCCGGAGGTTCACGTCGATGACCCGGTCCCAGTGCCCCAGCGTGAGGTCCTTGGTGTCACCGCCGACGGCGATCCCGGCGTTGTTGAACAGGTAGTCCAACCGGATGTTGTCGGTGGCAACCTGCTCGACGAGCTCGGCGAAGGCAGCCGCGTCGCGGACGTCGAGCTCGACCGCAGTCGCCCGACCCCCGGCGCCGGCGCTGATCTCGTCGGCCGCGATCTTCGCGGCGCTGTGGTCGATGTCGGCCAACACCACGGTGGCGCCTCGGGCGACGAGCTCGGCACCCAGTGCCCGGCCGATGCCGGATGCGCCCCCGGTGACGATGGCGGTGCGGCCGGTGTAGGGGTCGCGACCCGGGGTGCGGGGGGTAGATGGGGAAGCAGCCGTGGTCATGACCAGAGCTTACGGCTACTGAGCACAGGTCAACAAGGCCTGTCGGACCACCGCACCGTCACGCGCTGCTGGCCCGGGGGGAGGTGGGGTGCGGGGTGGTGTGGGGGTCCGGGTGGAGTGGGTGGTGCGGCTGAGGTGGGGTGCGGGGTGGTGTGGGGGTCCGGGTGGAATGGGTGGTGCGGCCGCATGCTCCCGCTCTCCTACAGTGTCGACCATGACCGGTCGCAGCGGGTTGCTGGCCCTGGTGGGTGGCGAGGAGTGGACCCCAGGGTGCGAGGTGTTCGACGCCGAGCTCCTGGCGGCGTCGGGGTGCGACGAGGTGACGGTGCTGCCCACGGCCGCCGCTTACACGCACCCGGAGAAGGCAGTTGCCGCCGCTGCAGGATGGTTCGCCAAGCTTGGCGGCAGGGTGACCCCCGCCACGGTCCTGACGCGGTCCGACGCCCAGGACGCGGGCTTGGCGGACCAGGTGCGCTCCAGCCGGTTCATCTACCTTGGGGGTGGATCGCCACTCCACCTGCGCTCGGTCCTGAAGGGGTCGGCGGTGTGGGACGCGCTGGTCGAGGCGTTTGCCGGGGGCGCAGTGGTGGCCGGGTCGTCGGCGGGCGCCATGGTGTTGACCGATCCGATGGTCGACCCTCGAGGCGGGGCGCTCACCGTCGGGCTCGGGTTGCTGACCGGCATGGCGGTGGTGCCGCACTTCGCACACGAGAACGCTGAAAAGGTGCACCGGGCGATCACCCTGGCGTCACCGGACCTCGCCGTGGTCGGAGTCCCCGAACGGTGCGCCCTCCTGCGGGGTCCCGACGGGGCGTGGCGATCAGCGGGCTCGGGCAGCGTGCAGGTCTATCTGGGCGGCCAGCCCGCCGGGTTCGAGGCCCTGCCCCACTGACTGTGTGGGGCAGGCGCTTGCCGGTGAGCCCGGCGAGCGAGCGCGGTGACCAAGCGACCACGATCTCGCTCGGCGCGGCGGGCTGGTGCTTCCACCGAGCGGCCGGTGTGTTCGTCGGCGGGCTGGTGCCTCCACCGAGCGGCTGGTGCTTCCACCGAGCGGCTGGTGTGTTTGTCGGCGGGCTGGTGCCTCCGCCGAGGGGTCGGGAGCCGGGCCGGGCCGGGCCGGGCGTCAGTCGGCGTGCTCGGTGATGGTGACCGACTCGATCGTGACGCGCTCGCTCGGCTTGCCCGACCGGGTGCCCACGGCGTCGATCGTCGCCACCGTGTCGAGCCCGGCGACCACCTTGCCGAACAGCGAGTAGCTGGGGGGCAGGCGCATGCCGTCGGGACCGCTGATCACGAAGAACTGGCTGCCGTTGGTGTCGGGACCGGCGTTGGCCATCGCCAGCGAGCCCAGCTCGTAGCGGCCGGGTGCCGGAAGCTCATCGGCGAACCGGTAGCCGGGACCGCCGGTGCCGGTGCCGGTCGGGTCACCGCCCTGGAGGACGAACCCGGGGATGATGCGGTGGAAGACGATGCCGTCGAAGTAGTGGTACCGCGCCAGGAACACAAAGCTGTTCACCGTGCGCGGCGCTGCCTGGGGGTCGAGGGCGATGGTCATGGTGCCCTTCGACGTCACCATCTCGGCGGTGTAGCGGTGTGCCGGGTCGATGCACATGGGCGGCTCGGCGTCGAACTCGCGACGCGCCGGGCTCGATCCGTCGGCGGCGGGGCAGGGGACGGTCATGGCCGCTCCTCGGGTTGGTGGGTCCTCGGCCGGGGCCCATGGGTCGGTAGTGGTCGGTCGAGGCCGCCAGCCGGCGGGTGGTCCCTCGATCCGTGATGTTCGCCCGTCGGCCCTGGGGTCGGCGGGTCTTGGGTGCGTTGGGGTGTACCGCCTGGTGCTCCGGTGCGCGTGGCGCCCGTCAGCGGCGCCCGGAGCTCGCTCCGCCGGGATCAGCGAGGTGGCGGCAGTGTCAGGAGGTGGCGACCGTCACCTTCAGCATGCGGTGGATGACGTTCGGGGTGCCGGTGCTGGTGCCGTCCTGGCTGATCTTCTGCACCACCGACATCCCCGAGGTGACGTGGCCGAACAGCACGTAGTCCGGCGGCAGCGACTCGCCTTGGGTGCCGGTCACGATGAAGAACTGGCTGCCGTTGGTGTTGGGGTTGGTGTCGCCCTGTGCGTTGCTGTTGGCCATGGCCACCGAACCGAGCGGGTACTGCTGGGCCGGGTTGGATGCCGGTGCGGGGCCGTGCTCGGTGAATTGGTAGCCAGGGCCGCCGGTGCCGGTCCCGGTGGGGTCACCGCCTTGGACGACGAAGCCGGGGATGACCCGGTGGAAGGTGACGCAGTTGAAGAAGCCGTGGTTCGCCAGGAACACAAAGCTGTTCACCGCGGTCGGGGCCGAGGCCGCGTCGAGCGCCACGGTGAAGGTGCCGACATCGGTCTGCACCGTGGCGGTGTAGGTCTTGGCGGCGCTGATGGTGAGCGGCGGCAACGAGTAGCTGGGCCGCTTCAGCACGGTCTTCGGGTTCGACGGGCAGCCGGCGGCGACCGCGATCTTGTCCAATGCCGCCTGGGTGTCGGACCCGCTCGACGAGCCGGCGCTCGAACTGCTCGCCGAACTGTTCGGCGGGCGGCCGCTCGAGGTCTTGGCCGACGTCTTCGCCGCTGCGTTCTTGGACGCAGGTGAGCTCGACCCCGACGTGGCGAAGTAGATGCCGACAGCTGCGGCGACGGCCACGGCCACGATCGCCCCCCGCCGCGTCATCGACCGGCGTCGCCGCGCCTGCTCGAGCTGCTGCTGCCGGGCTTGCTTGTTCGCCCGCTTGCGGGCTCGCTTGTCGCTGGGCACGGCGCACCACGGTAGTCGACCGTCGAGGCCCCTTGTGACCGGTCGGGCGTGGCCCGGTCCCGAGCGAGGTAGCGTCGAGCGCCGTGACACTGGTCGTGCAGAAGTACGGGGGAACCTCGGTGGGCGACGCGGACCGCATCCGCACCGTCGCCGATCATGTCGCCCGCACCTGCCGGCAGGGGAACCAGGTCGTGGTGGTGGTGAGCGCCATGGGCAAGACCACCGACGATCTGATCCGCCTGGCCGACGACGTCAGCCGGACCCAGCCGCCGCGCGAGCTCGACATGCTGCTCACCGCCGGGGAGCGCATCTCGATGGCGGTCATGTGCATGGCTCTGGCCGACGCCGGGATCGACGCCGTGTCGTTCACGGGGAGCCAGGCCGGCATCATCACCGACACGGCCCACACCCGGGCGAAGATCCTGGAGATCCGGGGTGACCGCCTCTGCCAAGCGCTCGACGAGGGGCGGGTGCCGGTGGTGGCCGGGTTCCAGGGGGTCTCGACCACCCGTGACGTGACCACGCTCGGACGCGGTGGATCCGACACGACCGCCGTCGCCCTGGCTGCTGCGCTGGGCGCCGAGGTGTGCGAGATCTACACCGATGTCACCGGCGTGTTCAGCGCCGATCCCCGGGTCGTGCCCCAGGCCCAGCGCCTGCGGCGGCTCAGCTTTGACGAGATGCTCGACATCGCCGCCAGCGGGGGCCGCGTCCTGGCGCTGCGCTCCGTCGAGTTCGCCCGCAACCACCACGTGCCCCTGCACGTCCGGTCCAGCTTCACCTGGGAGCCGGGCACCTGGGTGGTGGAGGAGGAGCCCACCATGGAGAACGCCGTCGTCACCGCCGTCACCCACGACACGTCGGAGGCCAAGCTGACCGTCAGCGGGGTGCCGGACCACCCCGGCCTCGCTGCCCGGCTGTTCAGGGCATTGGCGGATCGGTCGGTGAACGTGGACATGATCGTCCAGAACGTCTCCCAGCACGGGACGACGGACATCTCCTTCACGGTGCCCACGACCGACGTCCCGGTCACGTTGCAGACAGCGCGGGACTTCGGCGCCGAGATCGGCGCCGGCGAGGTCGTCGCCGACGCCGGCATCGCCAAGGTGTCACTGGTGGGAGCCGGCATGCGCAGCCACCCTGGGGTGTCCGCCACCATGTTCGAGACCCTGGCGGCCGAGGGGATCAACATCGAGATGATCTCGACCAGCACCATCCGTGTCACCTGCGTCGTGCGGGCCGACGCCGTCGAGCGGGCCGTGCAGGCGCTGCACACCGCCTTCGGCCTCGACGGGGTCTGACCCACGGCGGCTGATTGGGACGCGGTCGCCCGTCGGCATCGCGTCGCTAGGGTTGCCGTATGGCCATCAAGGTTGGAGACCGCATCCCCGATGTCGAGCTACGCACCATGGGCCCCGACGGGCCCCAGCCGGTGCGGACCGGTGACGTGCTCGGCACCGGCAAGGTCGTGCTGTTCGCCGTGCCTGGAGCGTTCACCCCGGGCTGCTCCAAGATCCACCTGCCCGGGTACGTGGAGCACGGTGCAGAGCTGAAGGCGAAGGGTGTCAGCACCATCGCCTGCGTCGCCGTCAACGACGCGTGGGTCATGCAGGCCTGGGCCGAGGCCCAGGGCGCCGAGGGCATCACCATGCTGGCCGACGGGAACGGGGAGTTCGCTCGGGCCATGGGCCTGGAGCTCGACGGCGCCGGGTTCGGTCTGGGCACGCGCTCCCAGCGCTACGCCGCGGTGATCGAAGACGGGGTGGTCACCTCCCTCGACGTGGAGCCCGGTGCCGGCGTCGACGTCAGCGCCTGTTCCACGGTGCTGGCCAAGCTGTAGCCAGCCAGCCAGCCAGCCAGCCAGCCAGCCAGCCAGCTGGCGGCGCGCCGTACCGCAGCGGCTCCTGTTGCGCCTGGTGTGCGTGGTCTGCAGCCGGAGAACCGATTGATCACCCTGTGCGTTGTCTGCTACAAAGAGTGGTGATACTCGGGAGCCAGGGCACGTGCGGCCCGCTGCGATCCGAGCCAGCTGACACGCCGTGGAGGCCACATGGTCGTGCGTACGGAGCGCCCCGCTCCTGGAGAAGACCGCGCCGCGGGTGGCATCGGACGCCGTCGGGGGCCCGGAAGGCCGGGCGTCGGCGAGCCTGCGGCAGGACCCGGGCCGATGCGTGGACCCAGATCGGCGGTGGGAGCAGGGACGGGGTCCCACGTGTCGGGACGCGCCGATGCGGCGGCGGCAGAGTTGCACACGCAGGCGGTGTACCTGCACCGGGCGTCCGGTGTGCTCGGACGGACGGAGCCCGGTGTGCTCGCACGGCCGTGGTCCGACGCGCTGACGAGGCCTGATCCTGGTGCGCGCAGCTGGCCGTCGTCGCCTGCGTTGGTCGAACGGGATCGGCAGCTGGACGCGGTGCGCCGCCTGCTGGCGTCAGCGGCGGCGGGTCGAGGGGGCCTGGTCGCTTTCGTCGGCGATCCCGGCACGGGCAAGACCGCCTTGATCGGCGAGGCGGCGACCCTGGCGTGCGGGTTCCGCATCGCTCGGGCCCGGGGCAGCGTCCCCGAGCGCGATCTGCCGTTCGCCTACGCAGAGCAGTTCCTGGGAGTCGATGCCCTGGTGACGCCGGTCTCGGGTCCGGGCGGCGACACCGGCGGTGGAGCCGGGCACCTGATCGAACGACGCGCGGCGGTGTTCGGCCAGGCCCGGGCCGAGCTCCGGCGCATGAGTGACGAGGGCCCGGTCCTGGTCGTTCTCGACGACCTGCACTGGGCCGATCCCGACTCGCTGGCGCTCATCGGGTTCCTGGCCCGCCGGGTGCAGCGCCTGCCGGTGGCCATCGTCGCCGGTTTGCGGGCATGGCCAGTGGCCGCCGCTGCAGCGGTACGCAACCTCGGTGCCGAGGACCCCGACCTGGCACTCGTCGAACCGGTCGGCGCGCTGAGCCCCGAAGCGACGGCCACCTTGCTCGGCACCCTGTTGGCACGACCTCTCGACGCCGAGGTCGTCTGGCGTGGCTGGGCGATCACGAAGGGCAACCCGATGCTGGTCGTCCAGGCCGCTCGATCGGTCGCGCTCGACGGCAGGCTGCCACCGTCCGGAGGGAGGAGCACCCCGGTGCTGCAGACGGCCCTGCTGCTGCGGCACCTGGCCGGCCTGCCTGAGTCGTCGCTGGCGGCTGCCCGAGCCATGTCCGTGGTCGGCGGGCGGGCACCGGTCGGGGTCCTGAAGGCTGTCGCCGCGCTGCACGACGACGCCGTGGCCGACGGGATCGACACGTTGGTGCTCGCCGGTGTCCTCCGCCAGTGCGACAACGCCAAGGTGGCGTTCGTCCACGATCTCCTGGAGTCCGCCGTCTACGACGACATGGCACCGGCCCGCAGGCGGCTGCTGCACCAGCGGGCCTTTGAGGCGTTCGTCGCTCTCGGCGATCCCGAGGCTGCGGCGCCACATGCGGTGGTCGCCGGCCTCACCGGACATCCTGGCGCCGTGGCGGTGCTCACGCAGGCCGCCGAACGTGCGCTGCAGGCCGGAGCGGTCGACACCGGCCTGGCGCGTATGCACAGTGCGATCGAGCTGGCCGGGGTGTCGCCGCCGGCACCACTGCTCGAGCAGTATGCCCGGGCGCTGTTCGCCGCCGGCCAGCCTGCCGAGGCGTACGACGTGTGGCGGCGGGTGCTCGGCGGGCCCACCCCGGTGGCGTCGCGCGCCGGCGTGCTCGTGGGAGCGGCCCAATCCCAGGCCTTTGCCGGGGATCTCGATGGCGCCCTGGCTGCCTACGACGACACGGTGGAAGAGCTTCGCCAGCACGGGCCGCTGCCGCTCGACCTGGTACTGGAGCGGTCCCACGTCGTCTGGGAGCTCGACGGTCCCGCCGCCGCGCTCGAGTCGCTCGACGTCCCGTTGGCGCCCACCGTGTCCCTCGCGCAGCACCGCCAGCTCCGGGCGGCGCAAGCCACCTTCCGGCTCCATTGCGGCGACCGCAGCGGGCTGGCCGAGCTGGAACGCCAGGCTGCAGCGGCCCTGCGTCGCCTGGCGCGCGGCGACGCCGTCGCAGCCTCCTCGCACAACGTCCTCTTCATGTACGCCGGCGCGTGCGGAGCGGTGGAGCGATTCGACGACGCGACGGCCGTGATCGACGAGGGGACCGGGCGGTTCGCCGCCCAGGGTGCACTGTGGGCGACGGCCCCGCTGCACATCGTCCGCATCGGCATGCTCATGCGACGCGGGCGTCCGGTCGAAGCCCTGGACGTGCTCCGGTCGCTCGATGCCTCGGGACCGTTCGTGCCGCTGCTCCAGAGCTACCTGACCGCCTTCGAGGCGTGGGCCCTCGCCTGGCTGGGACGGCACGACGAGGCGGCCCAGGCCCGCGCGGCGCTGCCGCCGGCTGCGTCCCTGCCGTGGATGGTGGCGATCACCTCGGCGACATCCCAAGCGCGGCACCTGCTGGTCACCGGGCGGGCCGAGGCTGCGGGGGACCTGTACGCCGCCATCGCCGAGCGTGTCGTTCGGCTGGGGATCAGGGAACCCGGGATGCTGCCGTGGGCAGCGGATGCCGCCGAGGCATGGCTCGCGTGTGGGCGCATCGGCCTGGTGGAGCGCCTGGCGGCCAACCTCGACGGCATGCCGGCCGGCGATGCTGCCGGGAGTCGAGCTGCCGGCCGAGCTGCCGGCCGAGCTGTCGACCGAGCTGCCGTCGACCGAACTGCCGCCCGAGCCGACGGCCGAGCTGTTGACGGCCGAATTGCCGCCCGAGCCGCCGCCCGAGCTGCTGATGCCCGAGCTGCCAGCGTGCCAGGCCAGCGCAGTCCGGTTGCGCTCGTATGGCCGAGGGTGGTCGCTCTCGCTGCTCGCGGTGGCGTAGCGGCTGCACACGGGGACGTCGAGGCGGCCGACCGCCTGTACGGTGAGGCGCTGGCGCTGCCGGTGGTGAACCCGCTCGACCGGGCTGGCATCGTGGTTCGCTACGGGTCGTGGCTGCGGCGCCGACGCCGCCTGCTGTCGGCCCGGCCCCTGCTGGCCGAAGCACTTGCCGTCGCCGAGGCGGCTGGCGCCGCAGACCTCGCTGCCGCCGCACGGGCCGAGCTCACCGCTGCCGGCGGCCGGCGTCGGCGGTCCGGGCCCGAGGACGGCACGCTCACCGCGCAGCAGGCACGGGTGGCCGAGCTCGCCACCGCCGGCGCCACCACCCGGGAGATCGCCCAGGCGCTGCACGTGTCGCCCCGCACGGTGGAGACCCACCTGGCCGCCGTCTACCGCAAGCTCGGCGTGCGGACGAAGGCCGAGCTCCGTCGCAGGGAGATGGCGCCGACGCCATAGACCGGGCGGGCTGTCGCCGGTGCCTGGCGTGGTCTCGGGCCACCTCGGGCTGGGCCGGGCCGGGCCAGCT
>JAJZLP010000204.1:0-3626 GCA_021803325.1 Actinomycetes bacterium | reverse complement strand
ACGCCACCGCCATGGCGCCCGTTGCGCGGGCGTTGTGCTTAACGATCCGGGTAGAGCCCGGATTCTTCGCTCACAGTCGCCGTCGTACCGTCCAGTCGATGCTCCGAGCACCGCGTGCCCTCGCCAAACTCCCTGCGTCTGTGCTCCGCCGGGCCGCGCAGCTATCCGCCGGTCTGGCTCTCGTCGCCGGTGCCCTTGGGGGGCTCGCCGGCACCGGCGCGCTGGGCCTCGGGCCGACCGCGGCGGCGGCCAGCGGCCCCGGGGTGGCGGTCAATTTCCTGCAGACAGCCAGCGACGGCACGGTCAACAACAACGACGGGTACGGGAACAACACCATCTCGGCCAGCGAAGCATTCCTGTCCGCGACCTGGCCGTCCACGTTCGGTCTGACGACCGCCCAGAACCTCCCCTACGGGAACACGCCCTGTCCCGGTGTGGCCGGCTGCCCGGCGGCGACGTCCACCGCAGTCTGGCAGTACGGCATCACCCCCTTGAACAGTGGCGGCCTGGTGGCGAACAGCAGCGGGGACGACTCCGTGACCCTGACCGCTCCGGCCGGCACGGTCTTCCCCGCCGCCGCCAGCTCCTACGTGCTGACGAACCTGTGCTTCAATTTCTTCAATGCCTGGTTGTGCACCAGCCAGAACCATGTGCCGGTCCAGCACCCGCCGACGGTCGACCGGGTGGCGAAGAACAAGGTCGTCATCCCGGTGCCGTTCAGCGTGGCCCAGAACGCGACGTTCGGCGTGTTCGTCGCCGGCGTCCAGAACCCCGCCGAGCTCCAGCAGGGATCCTCGGCGTCCAACCCCTACCAGTACCCCGCAGGTGACTTCATGGTCTCCTCGTCGGTGGACCCGATCCCGGGCCAGCCGTCCCAGGGCCTGGCGTTCGACAGCTCCACCGGGTACCAACCGTTCAGCAGCCTGACGGCGTCACAGACCACTGCTGTGGTCGGCACGGCGAACGGCGTGAGCATCACCGCCACCAGCCTGGACCAGTACGGCAACCCGGTGAACGGTGAGCAGATCTCCATCGTCGAGACCACCGGCAGCGCCACACCGGCACCCAGCAGCCCGCAGCCGACCAGCACCGACCAAAGCGGCCAGGAGACGTTCACCTACGTGGACACCACGGCCGAGACAGCGACGTTCACCGCCTACGACATCACGCAGAACTTCGCGTTCCCGGCTGCCGCCACGGTCCAATGGGTAGCCGGCTCTCCCTCGGCCACGTTCTCCCAGGTGACCGCCGTCCCCCTGGCGGTGCCGGCGAACGGCACCACCGCCAGCCTGGTCACCGTGGACCTGGCCGACCAGTTCGGCAACCCGGACCTGAACCAGCCCATCATCCTGACCCCCGTTGGTGGGACCGCCCCGCCCGGCCAGCGCCTGTTCACCTCGGGAACGGTGACCACGCTGGGCGGGACGGGCTGCGACTCCCTCCTCGGGGGCACTGCCGCCTTCGGGTGCACCGGGGCGACACCAGTCACCGCCGTCATCGGCGGCAAGACCGTGGACGTCGCCCAGGTGCAGTTCGACGTCACCGACCCCACCGCCGAGACAGTCACCTTCGGCGTCGACGACCTTGCCACGCTTTCCGGCGGCAGCTTCTCCACCCCGCCGTTCACCGTTACCGTGACGTTCGGCGCCACCGCCCCCACCACCGCCACCAGTGCCATCGCACCGTCGTCACAGACGGCGATGGCTGGAGGCACCCCGGCGACCGTCACCGTCACCCTGCGCGACGCCAACGGCAACCCGGTACCGGGCATGGCGGTGACGCTCGGCCCGGCCGCTGGCACCGCCTCGCACGCCACCATCACCGCCGCCGAAATCCCCACGTCCGCATCGGGGTGCGCGGTGCAGGCGGCAGCCGGCACCACGGACTGCCGCGGGCAGGCGTCGTTCTCCGTGGCCGACACGCACATCGAAGCTGTGGTCCTCGCCGCCACCTACAGGGGGACGCCGCCGGGAACGGGAACGCTGGTCACCGGTGACGTGAGCGGCACGGCCACGGTCTCGTTCGAGGCCGGCCCGGCGTCGCCCACCCGATCCACCGTTGTCGCCGCGCCCACCTCGGCGCTGGCCAACGGCACGGCGGCCGCCACCGTCACCGTCACCCTGCGCGACGCGGCGGGGAACCTGGCGGTGGGCCGCCAGGTGAACCTCTCGCCAGGTGCCTCGCACTCGGTCGTCACCGCCGTCGCCATACCCGACTCGAGCTCCGGATGCGCTTCCCAGGCGCCGGCAGGCACCACCGACTGCAACGGGCAGGCGGCGTTCGCAGTGACCGACGGCACCATCGAGACCGCCACCTACACCGCCACCGACGTGACCGATGTCACCGGCGGTGTCCCTGTCACCATCACCCAAACCGCCACTGTCAGCTTCACGGCCACGCCGGCGGTCGGCACGACCACGGTGACCGCGTCGCCGGGCTCGGTACAGGCGAACGGCACCTCGGCGTCGACCGTCACCGTCACGCTGCGCGACGCCGGGGGCAACCCGATCCCCGGCAAGCAGCTCTGCCTCACCCAGGCCACCGGGACCGCGCCCGGCGGCGGGCCGTGCCCCGCTGCCGGTACCGGGCCGTCGACCGCCACGGCGACAACCATCCCCACGGCGACGTCAGGGTGCCCGACCCAGGCGCCAGCCGGCACCACCGACTGCCATGGCCAGGTCACCTTCGCCGTCACCGCCACGGCGGCGGGGACCGTGACCTACGGCGTCATCGACACCACCGACTACCCGGGGGGCTCGCCGCTCGGGCCGTACGCCACCGTGACGTTCACCGCGGTGCCCACCGAGGCGGGCCAGTCGTCGGTGACGGCCAGCCCCGCCCAGGCGCTGGCCGCAGCCACCGGATCCGCCGGCACCATCATCGTGACCGTCGTGCTGCGCGACGCCGGTGGAGCACCGATCGCCGGTGACCACGTGGCGCTCGCTCCCCAGGCGGGCTCGTCGGCCGTCGTCGTCGCCGAACCGGTCACGGGGTGTCCCACCCCGCCGGCTGCCGGGACGTCGGACTGCACTGGCGAAGCCCAGTTCGCTGTGACCGATGCCACCGCCCAGGCCGTGGTGCTGACGGCCACCGACACCACCACCCACGCGGTGATCGACCAGACGGCCGCGGTTCGCTTCGTGCCGAACGAGGCGGCCGTGTCGACGGTGACGGCGGCCAGCCCCACTGCCACCGCCGGCGGCAGCGCCGTTCCCGGCGGGACCGACCTGGTCACCGTCGCCCTCGACCCCGGCATGCCGGTCGTCGGCGACCAGGTCCAGGTGACGGCAGGGTCGGCGAGTGGGGCGGTGATCACACCTGTCGCCATCCCCACCAGCGTGTCGGGATGCGCCACCGCCGCTCCCCCCGGTGTGTCGGACTGCACCGGCACCGCCGAGTTCGAGGTGAGCGACCCCACCGCCGGGGCCGTGACCTTCGTTGCCGTCGACCACACCACGTCCGTGAAGATCGCCGAGACCGTCACCATCACCTTCCTGCCGCCGGCCCCGGTCGTGACCTCGGTCAGTCCTGCCACGGGGCTGACGACCGGCGGCACGGTGGTCACCGTCACAGGGACGAACCTGGCCATCGCCGGCGCCACCAGCACCGTCGCCTTCGGGCCCACG
>JAJZLP010000042.1 GCA_021803325.1 Actinomycetes bacterium | reverse complement strand
GAGCTTGGCGGCCAGAAAGCGGTGCGTGCCTTCGCTCATCAGGTGGATGTCGTGGTCGCCGAAGGCCGAGTGCTCGAACGGGTCGGCTGGCGCGCTCACGTCGGACCCTCTCGCCCGGTGGTGCTCGGGTCGGGTCGTGTCGGGCTGGTCCGCCCGGCGGTGTTCGGGTCGGGTCGCGTCGGGTTGGTCTGCCTGGTGGTGCTCGGGTCGGGTCGTGTCGGACTGGTCTGCCCGGTGGTGTTCGGGTCGGGTCGCGTCGGGCTGGTCTGCCCGGTGGCGCCTCGCCGAGCCCGGTCGACAGACGCCAGCACGCTGGTCACCTCCGGGTCTTGGCGCAGGTCGTCCAGGCTTCGGCGGGCGCGGAGCCGGAAGGCCCCGGTCCAACCCTCCCCTGGGCGGTTTTGGGGCATTCGCTCCAGCCAGAGGTCACCGATCTCCACCATCACGATTCGGGCGGCGCTTCCGGCCAGATGCAGCAGGACCTGTCGGAGCGCCCCGGGAACTGTCGGGCCGAGCGCGGCCTGCCAGGCGGCCCGTCGGTCGAGATCGGTGGTGCCGAGGGTTCCGGTGGCGCCGACGGTCGCGGCATGGGCTGTGGTGGCGGCGTTGGCTGCAGCAGTGTGGGGTGCCGCGGCGTGGGCTGCGGCGGCGGCGTTGGCTGCAGTGGCGTGGGCTGTGGTGGCGGCGTTGGCTGCAGCAGTGTGGGGTGCGGCGGCGTAGGCCGCGGCGGCGGCGTGGGCTGCAGCAGTGTGGGGTGCGGCGGCGTTGGCTGCAGCGCTGTGGAGTGCGGCGGCGTAGGCCGCGGCAGTGTTGGCCGCGGCAGTGCGGGGGGTGGCAGTGCGGGGGGTGGCAGTGCGGGGGGTGGCGCCTGCTGGCAGGTCGGCAGCCCAGCGCGCGCCACCGCTGCGGAGACCATCGTTCGGGGGAGGTTGCTCGGCGGTGTAGCCGGCCAGCGCGTCCTCAGGCCTGGGGTCGATGACGGAGGCGAACGGCGGTGTGTCGTGGGTGCCGATGCTGGCGACCGACTCTGCCGGGGGCGCGGGGAGCGGGTCGACCGGCGTGGCCTCGAATTGCCAGACCGCAGTGCGCAGCATGCCGTCGGTCCGCATGTCCCGCCGGACCGCGACGGGCACCGTGCCCAGGTCTTCGCCGACGAGAGCGGTGCCGGCACGGGAGGACTCCAGCACGGCGACGGCACGCAGCTCCTCGGACCGGTAGGAGACGTACGCCCCGTCCCGGGCCGAGGCGCCGTCGGGGACGAACCACATGCGGTGCAGTCCCATGACATGGTCGAGGCGCAGCACGCTGGCGTGCGCCATGGCCCGCCGGAGCACGGCGGCAAGGTACGCGTGCCCGCCGACGCGGGCGCCTTCGGGGTGCAGTGGCGGCAGCCCCCACGACTGCCCTTCGGTGAAGAAGTCGTCTGGCGGTGCGCCGCACGATACGCCGGTGACGAAGGTGCCGGGTGCCCACTGCGGGTCGAACCCGTCGGGGTGCACGCCGACGGGGAGGTCGAGCTGCAGGCCGGTGCGACCGCTCACGGCGCCGAGCTGTTCGTCGGCGACGAACTGGGCGTAGAGGTGGTAGGCGAACGGGCCCGCCGGCGGCGGTGACCCGGTAGCCGGCCACAACGTATCGGCAGTCGACCACGGTGACCCGGGAGCCGACCACGGTGACCCGGGAGCCGACCACGGTGGTGCTGCGCTGCCGCCCGACTGTTCGAGCCGGGCCCGGAACTGGGCGTAGGCCACGATCTCCGGGTGCTGGTCGACCCATGCGGCGAAGGTCGCTCGCCGAGGTGAGCCGGGACCGGCGGCGAAGAAGTCGTCGGCCAGCGGCTGCAGCACCCGCCGCTTGGCGGCCAGCACCTCGGGGAGTGACGCCTGGTCCGACGCGCGGAGGCGTTCGCACTGCCGTCGTACTTCGGGCGAGCCGAGAGCGTCGCGTGCCGCGGGGGAGGCAGCCAGGTCGGAGAGGGCATGAAGGTCGACGAAGACCTCGTTCCACGCGAGACGGCTGGCCGGGCGGTAGGGGCTGGGATCGAGGTTCGGGCCGTCGAGGAAGGCGGCGTACAGCGGCAGGGTGCCGACGATGCCACCTCCGAGCCCGGACACCCAGTCGGCGAGCTGGGCCAGGTCCCCGAAGGTGCCGGTGCCGCAGTCGCCGGAGCCTCGCACCGAGTACAGGGGTGCCAGCACGCCCCAGGTGGCTGTCGCGATCGGGCAGCGGGCCGGTGCGGCGATCAGCGTCGCCTCGGGGCGCGTGCTGCCGAGATCGACGGCGACCCGGTGGTACCCGGGCTCGATGGGGCCGAGCCGGTCGAGGTCGATCCGGTGGCGGACAACGACCCGACCGTCGCTGGTCTCGCGCCCGACGGTGCCGGTGCGCAGCTCGCTCAGCGGGCGCCGCACCGTGCCGCCCGTTTCGAAGGCGACCTCGATCCATGGGTCGGCGTCATCGGGGAGCGTGATGTCCGCCGGGCCCCGAGGCCGGGGACCGGCCCGGTGGACGAGCACCGGCTCGATCACCTGCCGGGCGCTGTCCGCTTGGGCGGCCTGCCAGGCCTCGGCGGCGCCGGCAGTTCCCGACACGGGCACGCCGAGGGAGCGGAGCACGGCGACGAGCACCTCGGCCGAGGCTGTCCGGCGACGCCCGTCGACGGCGGTGTAGCTGTGCTGCACACCGTGGTGGCGGGCCAGGCGTCGCAGCGCCCGGATGTCGTGCTCGCTGCTGCTCATGCGGGTCCTCGCAGCAGCGCCAGGATCCCCCGCGCCGGGATGTCCGCCCACTCGGGCCGGCTGTTGAGCTCGTAGCCGAGCTCGTAGATGGCTTTGTCGAGCAGCAGGAAGTCGAGCAGCAAGGGGATCTGGTCCGCCGGTGGAACGAAGGCTGCCGTGCCCGCCGCCTGCAGGTAGGCGTCCAGGAAGATCCCGGACACCGAACGGAACCACAGGTCGACAAGAGGCTCGAGTGCGTCGGGCTCGCTCGACGTGGCGATCTCGCGTTCGAGGGGGATCGCCGCCGCGCAGGCGGCGTAGTGGAAGGAGCGGATCATCCCGGCGACGTCGAGCAACGCCGGCCGCTTCAACCTGCGGTAGCTCAGCGAGCGGGCCGGCTCGCCCTCGAAGTCGATGATGACGAAGTCCTTGCCGGTCCACAGGACCTGGCCGAGGTGCAGGTCGCCGTGGCAGCGGATCCGCTGGGTGTCGACGCGGCTGGTCGTGATGGGGCGGAGGGCCGCGACGATCTGGGGCTCAGCCTCCAGGACCTGCTGCACGGCGTCCGACCGGTGCTCGGACGCCCGCGCCTGGCGGAGGGTTCGCCGCAGCAGGCTGCGGGCACTCTGGGACATGGTCTGGCGGTCGATGGCGGTGAGCGCCTCGGGCGTGAACGCGGGGTCGGTGGACGATCCGGCCAGGGCGAGGTGCATCTGGGCGGTGCGCTCGCCGAGGACCGACGCCCACTCGTGGTGCGGGGCGACCAGCGGGTCGTCGGGCGCGGCGCGGTCGACGTGCGCCAGCAGTCGGTCGCCGGTGAGCGGGCCGCGTGCCGGGCGGCCGTCGTCGTGCCGGGCCAGCGCCTGCTCCAGACCGTGGCGCACCGCGTCGACGACGTAGCTCCAACCGTCGCCCTCGTTGGCACGGAATTCCTCCACGGTGACGATCGTGGCCGGTTCGCTGTCGCGCCCGTCGGGCAGGTGGTGCTCGATCGAGCCGGCGAACGTCGGCGCGTGCGGGAACCGCGCCCGCTCGGCCAGGAACCGGCCGAGCTCCACGCTCGGATGGGTACCGCGCTGGACGTGCCGCACGAGCTTCATGACGACGTGCTCGTCGAAGAGCACCGAGGTGTTGCTCTGGTCGCCTGGCAGGACACCGGGCGTGACGTCGGGCCCGACAGCGGAGAGCATCCGCCGCCCTCCGGCGGTGGGGTTGCCGGTCAGCTGCCCGGTGCGTCCCCGGACCCGGCGGCGACGGCCGGCCAGCTCCAGCAGGGCGCGGCAGAACTGCGGGTCCCACATGGCGTCGTGCAGGACGCCCGGTTCCCCGCCGACGTACAGGTCCGCCACAACCGCTTCGGGGTGGAAACGATCGAGGTCCTCGGAGCGGGCCCCGGTGGACCAGGTGAGCGGGAGCACGTAGGTCTCGGGGGAGCCCTCTGTCAGCTCCACGCGCAGCATCACCACCTGCGGGGGGGGATGGGTCACGGCGCCCGATGCGTCGCCCGGCCCGGCCGGACCGCCCACGGCCACGGTGTCGACGATCGACACGGACCGGATGCCGCGGGCCTTGTCCCGGAACCAGCGTTGGCTCTGCACGTACGGTCGCAGCAACGCGTGGATGCGGGCGAGCGACCGGCCTTCGAGCACCTCGGTCCACTGGGTCTTCGCATGCAGCACCCCGCGCGGGGGCATGGCATCGGAGTCGCGTCGCTCCAGCGCGAACCAGTGGAACGCGTAGGGCCCGAGCGTCAGGAAGTAGGGCAGGTCGCCGACCGGGGGAAAGTCGGTCTGCCCGAAGAGCTCGACGGGTACGGCGTTTCGGTGATCGGACAGGTCGAGCTGCACGGCCTGCGCATGGCGGGAGAGGTTCACGACCACCAGCAGGTGCTCGTCTCCCAACACTCGCAGGAAGGCGAGCACCTTGCGGTTGTCGGGCCGGAGGTTGCGGAAGGAGCCGCGAGCGAACGCATGGTGGGCGTTGCGCACCGAGATGAGCCGCCGCATCCACCACAGCAGCGAGCTGGCGTTGGCCAGCTGGGACTCGACGTTCACTGCCGGGGGCTGGTACTCCGGGTCGATGATGAGCGGCAGGTAGAGCTGCTGCGGGTTGGCCCGGGAGAACCCGGCGTTGCGGTCCGGCGTCCACTGCATCGGCGTGCGGACCGCATCACGGTCACCGAGGTAGATGTTGTCGCCCATGCCGATCTCGTCGCCGTAGTAGACGATCGGGGTCCCCGGAAGGGAGAACAGCATGCCGTTCATCATCTCGATGAGGCGGCGGTCGTTGCCCAGCAAAGGCGCCAGCCTTCGCCGGATGCCGACATTGATCCGGGCTTGTGGATCGGTGGCGTAGGTCCGGTACATGTAGTCGCGCTCTTCGTCGGTCACCATCTCGAGCGTGAGCTCGTCGTGGTTCCGGAGGAAGAGGCCCCACTGGCAGCCCTCGGGGATGGTGGGTGTCTCGTTCAAGATGTCCACGATGGGGAACCGGTCTTCTTGGACCGCAGCCATGAACATCCGGGGCATCAACGGGAAGTGGAACGCCATCTGGCAGGTGTCGCCGTCGCCGAAGTACGCGACAGCGTCCTCGGGCCACTGGTTGGCCTCTGCCAGCAGCATCTTGCCGACGAACCGCTCGTCGATGTGGCGCCGGAGGTCCCGCAGGAACGCCAGAGTCTCGGGAAGGTTCTCGCAGGTGGTTCCCTCCCGGGCGTACAGGTAGGGAACGGCGTCGAGCCGCAGCCCGTCGACGCCCATCTCGAACCAGTGGTCGACCACGGCGAAGATCGCTTCGCGCACCGCCGGGTTGTCGTAGTTGAGCGCCGGCTGGTGCGAGTAGAAGCGGTGCCAGTAGTAGGCCCCGGCGACCGGGTCCCACGCCCAGTTCGACGTCTCGAAGTCCTGGAAGATGACCCGCGCGTCGGCGAATTCCTCGGCGGTGTCGCTCCACGTGTAGAAGTCCCGGGCGCGGCTGCCCGCTGGTGATCGGCGTGCCCGCTGGAACCACGGGTGCTGGTCCGAGGTGTGGGCCAGGACCAGCTCGGTGATCACCCGCAGCCCCCGGCGGTGCGCCTCGCGCAGCAGGACGCGGACGTCGCGCAGGGTGCCGTAGGACGGGTGGACGCTGCGGTAGTCCGCCGTGTCGTAGCCGTCGTCGCGCAGCGGCGACGGGTAGAAGGGCAGGAGCCACAGGGCTGTGACGCCGAGGTCCTGCAGGTAGTCGAGGCGCGAGATGAGCCCTCGGAAGTCTCCGATGCCGTCGCCGTTGCTGTCTTGGAATGCTCGGACGTGCAGCTCGTAGATGACGGCGTCCTGGTACCAGTGCGACACATCCGCCCCAGGGGGCGCCGACCCGTCGGCGCCGCTCGGATCGATGCGAAGCTGCGGGGCAGCGAGGAGCGGGTCCCGCCCGCCGGCGCGCCTGTCCGCGGCTCCGGGCTCGGCGGCCGATGCTGCCGGCGCCGTGGGTTCGGGGGTCGCGGTCGCTGAGGTCGGGGCTGGGGTTCGGGCCGGGGAACCCGTGGGCGGGTTCGGTGGGGTGCCGGTGGTCTGTGGTGTCACCGGCCGACCTCGATGTCCGGGTGGAGGTGCAGGATGTGTGCGGGCATGGTCCCGGGGTCCAATGCGACGTAATTGCGGGGACCGTGCCAGCGGTAGCGAGCCCCGGTGAGCAGGTCATCCGCAGCATAGGGTCGGTCTGCGGGCAGTCCGAGCTCGTGGAGCGGCAGGTCGACCCATCCCGACTGGACGTTGGTGGGGTCGAGGTTGACGATGGCCACGATGACGTCGAGTGCGCCAGCGTCGGCGGCCCCGCCGGGTTCGCCAGGCTCGCCGGGTTCGCTGGTGGAGCTGGGTTCGCCGGGTTCGCCGGTGGCGCTGGTGGCGCTGGTGGCGCCGGGTTCGCTGGTGGCGCTGGGTTCGCACGTGGCGCCGGGTTCGCTGGTGGCGCCGGTCAGCCCGGGCTGGCCTGGCACGCCGGATG
>JAJZLP010000134.1 GCA_021803325.1 Actinomycetes bacterium | reverse complement strand
TCTGCTGCTCCGGCTGCCGACGGTCTGGCCCGGGCCCAACGGTAGCACCAGCTCGGCATATTGGTACAGTGGTTGGTCCAATGGGTACGTCACCGGACAGTTCCCTTGCCGCGGCGCAGGCTGGTGCGACGCGGGCTGGCGCGCGCTCCCGTACGACAGGTGAAGCATCCGATGGTGGAGGTCCGCTCGTGGGCATGCCGTTCACACCTCCGTCGCGGCGCTCAGTCCCGGCGCAGGTCGCCGACAGCCTCGCCGAAGCGGTGCTCGCCGGCCGTTACCGACCAGGGTCCACGCTGCCGCCGGAGCGGGATCTGGCGGTGCAGCTCGGCATCAACCGGACGTCGCTGCGCCATGCGATCGCCCGCCTGGAGCAGGCCGGGCTGGTGGAGTCCCGCCAAGGGATCGGCACGGTGGTGCGCGACCCGCTGCAGGCAACCGATCCGGCACTTGTGCTTCGGGCTCTGGTGACGGCCGGGCCGGAGCTGGTGGCCGAGGTGCTTGAGGTACGACGCGTCCTGGGAGGGCTGGCAGGCCGGCTGGCCGCAGAGCGGGCCACCGAGCTGGATCTTGTGAAGCTCGACGAGCATTTCGAGGCGGCCCGTGCCACAGCGCCGGGGGACGCGGCAGCGCTGCAGGCAGTGGAGCTCGCGTTCTTCTCGTGCCTGGTCGATGCCACGGCCAACCGCCCGCTCCTCGTGATGATGCGCTGGCTCGAAGAGCTCTATGGGGCCACAGCGCCGCTGTTTAGCGCTGCGTTCACCGATCCCCGCCCGGTCCTCGCTGATCTTCGGCGCGTGCGCACGGCGGTCGCAGGTCGGCGTCCCGACGACGCCGAGGACGCTGTCCGGCGGTACGCAGACCGCAGTGGGCGCCGACTGCTGGCGGCAGTGAAGCGTCCGTCTCCGTGAACAGGTGCAGGTCTGCGCGCCGACCTGCACCTGTTGACCCTGCAGGACCGGAGAGCCGGAGAGCCGGCGGGCCGGTTCCACAGCGGGTGTGCCGCATAGCGGGCCGGTTCCACAGCGGGTGTGCCGCATAGCAGGCCAGTTCCACAGTGGGTGTGCCGCATAGCGGGCCAGTGCGGCAGCCGGCCGGTGTCGCTGCCGGGTGGGTCCACCGACGCCGGATCGGCCGGCGACACCGCTCGGGTCGGGGCGCTCAGGCGTCGGTTGCGCAGGCCGCGCAGGTTCCCAGAACGGCGAAGTGCCTGGGTCGGATCTGGAAACCGAACTGGGTCAGGGCGGTGCCGGCCAACTCGTCGAAGAATCCGTCCGGCACAGCCAGCGCCGTGCCGCAGTGCTCGCAGACCAGGTGTCCGTGGCGTTCAGTCGACAGGTGGTAGGTGGCTGGGCCGTGCCCAAGGTGGACGTGCTCGATGACGCCGAGCCGCTCGAGCTCGTCGAGGTTGCGGTAGATGGTGGACCGGTGGACCTCGGGGTCCAGCGCCCGCACAGCCGTGACGAGCTCGTCGGCGGTGCGGTGGCCGGGTCGGTCGAACAGACACCGCAGCAGCAGGCGTCGCGACACGGTGACCCTGCCGCCCTGGGTCCGGAAGAGGTCGAGGACGGCGCTCACGGGGTCGTCGTGGTGTGCGTGCTCCGGCTCGGATGATGCGTGCTGCTCGGCATGGGCTGCACCGTGGTCGCGGCGATCAGTGCGCCCGTGCTGGGCGTCTCGGTGCTGGGCGTCTCGGTGCTGGGCGTCTCGGTGCTGGGCGTCACCGGGAGCGTGGTCCCCAGCAACTCGCCGGAGCGCTCGGCCTGAGGCAGCGGCAGCGGGCACAGCTCCACGCTAGCCCCAGGTGCGTGCTCGAGCCTTTGTGGGTGCAGCGTGCCCGTACGGTCTGCATCGCAGGTCCGGTACCGTCAGGCTGCCTCGGGTGGGTCAAGGTGTGCCGGGCGTTGAATTCGTGTGCTGCAGACCGAGCGTTCGACCTACGGGCCGTGCTGCCCAGCCGGCGGTGTCGGCACCGGAGCCGCCAAACACTGGCTGTCGTCACGCCGGGCCCGCAGACGGCTTGGCACCGGCGTGGTGATGCTCCCCAGGGTCTCGTCGATGAGTCGGACGATCTCGTCGCAGCGGTCTCCGAGCGTCATGGTCGACCCCCCTCTCTCCTGTTGGACCATCGGCATGGCAGGCCCCGAAGATGAGTGGCTCACGGCGCGTCGCCATCGGTTTCACGGTCGGCGTCGGCAACGCGGTCGGCGTGGTGGACCGGCAAGCACCCGAGACGTGGCTGTATCCGACCTGCCGGGCGAGCGCGCCTGGTGGGCGTCGGTCACCGGGGTGTCCGTAGACTGCGCCGCATCGGGCCGGCGTCGCATCGGCCTGGCATCGAGCCCGGCAGGCGATGGGAAGGTGTGCCATGCGACTGGTGATCGCCACCTGTGAGGTGGTCTACGAGGGGCGGTTGTCCGCCAGGCTTCCCCGCGCCAAACGGCTGCTGCTCGTGAAGGCCGACGGCTCGCTGTCCGTGCACGCCGACGATCGTGCCTACAAGCCGCTCAACTGGATGAGCCCGCCGTGCACGACCGAGGCGTGTCCCGATCGGTGGGTCGTGCGCAACGCCAAAGGCGAGACCCTGACGGTCGCCATCGACGAGATCCACCTTGATGTGGCCCACGACCTCGGGTTCGAGCCCGGTCTGGAGAAAGATGGCGCGGAGCTCGAGTTGCAGGGGCTCCTGGCCGACCACCCCGAAGCCGTCGAGCCGGGCCTGGTGCTCGTTGCTCGGGAGCGCGAGACGGGGATCGGGCCGGTGGACCTGCTGTGCCAAGCGCCCGACGGCACCTTCGTGGCCGTCGAGATCAAGCGCCGCGGCGAGGTGGACGGCGTGGAGCAGCTGACCCGCTACCTGGAGCTGCTCGCCGGTGACAACCGCCTGCGGCCGCTGCGGGGCGTCCTGGCTGCACAGAAGGTCACCCAGCAGGCCCGTCGGCTGGCAGCCGGGCGAGGCATCGGGTGGGTCGAGGTGGACTACGACCGCTTGCGCGGCCTGGAGCCCGCCATCCCCACCTTGTTCTGACCCTTCGGGAGGGCCACGTCGGAGAGGGTCTGTTCCCACGAGGACCCGTTGCCGCGAGCTGTCCTGGGCCGCGTGGACCTGGGGGCACCAGCACCGTGGGGCGCCTCCGGCCGAAGGGCTGCGGGGGCCGGTGGCGGCGGCCGCTACCCTGCACCGGTGCGCGTCGCTGTCCTCGCCAAGCAGGTACCCCGGGTGGAGTCCATGGAGCTGGGGCCCGACGGCCGTGCCCGGCGGGACGGAGCCGACTCGGAGATGAACGCCTACTGCCGGCGGGCAGTCAGCATGGGCGTGCACCTGGCCCGCGAAACCTCCGGCACCTGCACGGTGATCACCATGGGACCGCCCTCGGCCGAAGACGTCATACGCGAGGCGGTGGCATTCGGTGCCGACCGCGGTGTCCTTGTGAGCGACCCCCGGCTGGCCGGAGCCGACACGCTGGCGACAGCGCACGTCCTGGCCCGCGTGCTGCTGCGCATGGGCCCGTTCGACATGGTTCTGGCCGGGCGCAACGCCATCGATGCCGATACCGGGCAAGTGGGTCCGGAGGTGGCGGAACTGCTCGACCTGCCGTTCGCTGCGGCCGTGCGCGAGCTGGCGCTGGTCCCACCCACGAGTGCCGGCGTGCCGGCCGAGCCTGCTGCGGTCGAGGTCCGGTGCGAGCTCGACGACGGGTGGCGTCGGCTGCGGGTGGTGCTCCCCGCCCTTCTCACCACCGCCGAGCGGCTGATCGACCCGTGCAAGATGCCACCCGAGGCTCGCGCCTCGGTGACCGAGGACCGGCTGGTCCGGTTGGGGGCGCAGGACGTCGGACCGGGCCCCTGGGGCGAGCAGGCCAGCCCCACGAGCGTGGGCGCGGTCCAGGTGGTCGCTACGGACCGCTTGTGCCGGCGTCTGAACGGGCCGGTCGAGGCCCAGGCCCGTGCGGTCGTGGCGCTGCTGCGCCAGCGCGGCAGTCTTCGGGTTGGCGCGCCGTCGGGGACCGAGAGCGCCGTGACCGCGGATGGCGGCGGGGCGTCGGATCCCGGAACCGGCGTTCGGGGCGAGACCGGGGTCGGTCCTCGGGGCGGAGCCGGCGTCGGCGGTGAGCGCGACGTGGTGGCTACGGCTCGCCACGGTGGCCGCGGCGGCGCGGTTCCTGATGTGGCCCAGGACCAGGGCCTCGATGGGCCGGTGGTCGCGGTCGTGGTGGAGCCGGGCCGGCCCCTGCTGGCCCGGGAACTGCTCGGCGAGGCTGCCGTGCTGGCTGCCGCGTTGTCGGGCACGGTCGTGGCGACCGGGTCCGACCCCGGCGACCCGGCTGTCCTGGCCTCGTGGGGTGCCGACGCCGTGCTGCGGGTTGCAGACACCGCCGTGGAGGAGGACCTCGCCCGAGCCCTGGCCGGATACTGGGCCGACCGGCCGCCCTGGGCGGTGCTGGTGCCGGGAACGCTCTGGGGACGAGAGGTGGCGGGGCGGATCGCGGCTCGGCTCGGCGCCGGCCTGACCGGGGACGCTGTCGGTCTTCGGGTCGTCGGAGGCCGGCTGGTCTGCCTGAAGCCGGCGTTCTCCGGGCGTCTGGTGGTGGAGGTGGTGGCATCGAGCGCGGTGCAGATGGCGACGGTGCGACCCGGGATCTTGCCGAGGCGAGCGCCGCGGACAGGTGCCCGGCCGCCCCGCATGGCCGTCGTCCCGGGTGCCACTGCCGGTCGTGTGACCGTCCTGGCAGAGGGCCGGGATGACGACGTGGCGGCGTTGTCCGCTGCTGCGGTGGTGGTCAGCGTAGGACAGGGTGTGGATCGGCAGGAGTACGACCGACTTGCTCCGCTGGTGGATGCACTGGGTGCCGAGTTGGCCGCCACGCGCAAGGTGACGGACCGAGGATGGCTTCCTCGCGCTCGCCAGGTGGGGATCACCGGCCACAGCGTGGCCCCCGACCTCCTGGTGGTGGTGGGATCCTCGGGTAGTGCCAACCACATGATCGGGTCCCGCGGCGCGCGCACCATCGTGGCCGTCAACTGCGACCCCGACGCACCGGTGTTCGAGTGGGCTGACGTCGGCATGGTCGCCGACTGGCGACTGGCGGTGGCTGCTGTGTCCGAGCTGCTGGCGGAAGAAGGAGGTTCGGCCCCGATGGCCGCAACCGTGTCGGGCGCGCGCCCGGCTGTAGGCGACGTCGTTCAGCCGCCGGTGACGTCGGCGGCCTCGATCTCGGCCCGGGGGACTCCCAACAGGTAGAGGATGGTGTCGAGGTAGGGGACGTTCACGGCCGCATCGGCCGCGTCGCGGACCACCGCCTTGGCGTTGAAAGCGATGCCCAGCCCCGCCTGGCTCAGCATGTCGATGTCGTTCGCCCCGTCGCCTACCGCCACCGTGCGGGCGGTGGGGATGTTCGCTTCGGCGGCGAACCGCCGTAACGCGGCGGCCTTGCCTGCCCGGTCGATGATCGGCCCGACGAGCTGCCCGGTCAGTCGTCCCGCTTCCACCTGGAGCGAGTTGGCGGCGACATGGCCGATGCCGAGCTCGGCTGCGACCGGTTCGATGATCTGCAGGAAGCCGCCGCTCACGATGGCAGTTTCGTAGTTGAGGCGGTTCAGCGTCCGGACCAACGTCCGCGCCCCGGGCGTGAGCACCAGGGACCGGCGAACGTCGTCCAGGACGGCGGCGTCCAAACCAGCCAGGAGCGACACCCGTTGGCGCAGTGCCTGCTCAAAATCCAGCTCGCCGGCCATCGCCGCCGCGGTGATGGCAGCGACCTCCCCAGCGCATCCTGCCCGCTCGGCCAACAGGTCGACCACCTCGCCGCGGATCAGCGTTGAGTCGACGTCCAAGACGATGAGATGCCGGGCCCGGCGGTGCAGCCCCGCCGGCTGCACGGCGACGTCGATGCCGAGGCGAGCCGCAACAGCTCCGGCCTGGCGGCGGAGCCCGGAGGGATCGGCTCCGGCCACCAGCAGCTCGTAGCTGAGGACGGGGGTGCTGGCCAGCTGCACGATCCGTTCGATATTGCCGGCGGCAGCGGCAACGGCAGCGGCGACTTCCGCCAGCGTGGCTGCGTCGAGAGCCCGGCCGAGCACGGTCACCAGCTGCCGCCCGCCCGCCGTAGGGACCGCCGTGCGCACGGTCGTGGGCTCGACGTCGATGGTCACGCCGCGAAGGGCGGCCAGCGGGGCGACGGCCGACTGGACGTCGGCTGGGTCTGCACCATCGGTGACCACGGCCAGCAGGAGCCGGCCGAGGATGTGGACCTGTTCGACGTCGAGGACCTGTGCCGTGCAGCCGGCAAGGGCTCGGAAGAGCTCGGCCGCGATCCCCGCCTGGTCCGTGCCGGACACGGTGACGAGCAACGGTGACGGCGCAGGCACGCGTGGAGGGTACCCCGACCACTCCAACCCGTGGCGCTGTTGCTTCGCCACGTCGAGTAGGGATGGATCGGTCTGGTGCTCGCGTGTGTCGAGATCCCAGGTCGGACTGGGGGTCCAGGACCGGCTGGTGCGCCGGGTCGAGCGCACCCGACAGGTGCGTGCTGTCAGGTTGGTGTCGGCGCTGCCGAGCGTGCCGCGGCGGGAACCCGGAGCTTCGCCTGCCTGGTCGCCACGAGCAGCCGGATGAACCACCAGCCGGGGTCGATCTCGCCTCGCGCCATGGCCAGGTTGCTGGCGGTGGCCACGGCGTGATGGTTGTTGTGCAGCCCTTCGCCGGCGACCAGCCACGCCAACCATTGGTTGTTGGTGGCGTTGTTGTCGTGGGGACGCCGACCGTAGCGGTGCCCGATGGCGTTGATGGCTCCGCCACCGAGAAGGTAGGCGACCATGTGCACGGCCGCGGCGATCAGGGCCA
>JAJZLP010000143.1 GCA_021803325.1 Actinomycetes bacterium | reverse complement strand
TTGTCCTGGGGCCGATCACGGGTGGCGACAGTCCTGGTGCAGCTGGTGCATCTGGTGCAGCTGGTGGTCCTGGTGCAGCTGGTGGTCCTGGTGCAGCTGGTGGTCCTGGTGCAGCTGGTGGTCCTGGTGCAGCTGGTGCAGCTGGTGCAGCTGGTGGTCCTGGTGGCACCGCCCCAGCTGCCTGGAGCACGACGAGACAGGTTCCGGTCGCCGTGACCACTGCACCAAGGCCTCGACAGTCTGAGCCAGTGCCGTCTGAGCCAGCGCGGTCTGAGCCAGCGCGGTCTGAGCCAGCGCGGTCTGAGCCAGTACGGTCTGTGGCTGTGCCGTCTGAGCCAGTGCCGCCTGATCTCGTACGGAGTGAGCCAATGCCGTTTGGGGGGCGTGGCGGCGCCATGCCACCGGCGATCCCGGATGGATCCGCGCCGAGGGCGGACTCGAGCCCCGAGACAGCCGGTGGAGACCCCGGTGATCCTCAAGACGGGCGTCCCGCTGCGCTGATGACGCCGGGGGCGCTGGCCGCCCGGCACACCACCCTCGACGGCGAGGCCCTCGCTCACCTGCAGCGCCTGCTGGGGACCTGGGGCGTGCTCGCTGACCTGTCGTTCTCGGACATGGTGCTCATGGCACCGGCAGTTGACGTCGGGCAGGGAGACGAAGCCCTGGTCGTGCTTGGCCAGATGCGCCCGACGACCACGGCGACCACGCTTCCCGGAGATCTGGTGGGGTCGATCATGCGGGCGGCGGACTGGCCGGTTGTGACCGAGGCGCTCGCCGACTTCGAGATCCGCTCCGGGGTGGGTCCGTTGCCGCCGGTGGTGTTGCCGGTGCCGCCGCCAGGACCGGCGGAGACGGGCGAGATCCCGGCCGTCCCGAGCGAGGCGCGTATCGAGGCGGTTCCAGTTGCTGCCGGGGGGCGATCGATCGCAGCGATCGTCCGGATCGCGCCGCTCGAGCACGGCCGACGAAGTGGCCGCCTGGAGCGGGTCTACCGTGGCCTGTACGACCGCTTGGCCGCCATGGTGGCCGAGGGACGGTTCCCCTCGCCAGGGGAGGATGCGCTGGGCGAGGATGCGCCACGGGTCGGCGACGGCCTGGTCCTGGTCGACGCCGAGGGCCGGATCGTGTACTCGTCGCCGAACGCCATGAGCGCGCTGCACCGCATGGGCGTCATGTCGGTCCCCGAAGGGCATTGGCTCGGTGACCTGGGGGTCGACGACACAGCGGTCGACCGGGCCCTGGCCACCGGCCGGCCGGTGATCGAGGAGGTGGAGCGCCGTCCCGACGTGATCGTCCTGGTCCACTGCACCCCGCTGCTGGCGGAGGGGGAGGTCACCGGAGCGATGGTCCTCATGCGGGACGTGACCGACCTCCGGCGGCTCGACCGGCTGCTGCTGTCGAAGGACGCGGCGATCCGCGAGGTGCATCACCGGGTCAAGAACAACCTGCAGACGATCTCCTCGCTGCTCAGCCTGCAGGCCCGTCGGCTCGAAGCGGGCGCCGGCAGGGAGGCCTTGCGCGAGGCGGAGCGGCGGGTGCGGTCGATCGCGGTGGTGCACGAGGTCCTGTCCCGTGAGCCGGGCGAGGAGATCCCCTTCCACGAGATCGTCGATTCGCTCGTGCGCATGGCCGAGGACTCGGTGGTGGCCGGCCATCCCGTGACCATCCGTGTCGCGGGTGACCTCGGCGCTGTTCCTGCCGACGTGGCGACACCGCTCGCGGTGGTTCTTGCCGAGCTCCTGCAGAACGCCGTGGAGCACGCCTTCACCATGGTTGCCGACACTGTCGGCGGGCAGGTGGCCGTCGGCCTGGCTGAGGACGGCGGCGTGCTGCACGTGGAGGTGGTCGACGACGGATGCGGCCTTCCGGCGGGGTTCGCCATCGAGCACACGACCAGCTTGGGGCTCTCGATCGTGCGAGACCTGGTGACGAGCCAGCTCGGCGGCACGATCACCATGGTCAGCCCGGCAGGAACCAGCTTGGTCATGGTCGGCCTGGCAGAGGCCGGCCTGGCATTGGCGAGACCGGACCAGGGCTCCGGGCCCGGAACCCTGGTGAAGATCGAGGTGCCCATCCACCAGCGCTGATGCTGATGCTGATGCTGATGCTGATGCTGATGCTGATGCTGATGCTGGTGCCAGTGCCAGTGCCAGTGCCAGTGCCAGTGCCAGTGCCGGTGCCCGTGCCGGTTCCCGTGCCGGTACTGCCGGTACTGGTATGCCCGGGGTGCGTCAGCCCGTGGCGTTCTGCGGCTCGACGTCGGCGAACCTGTACCCCACACCTCGTACCGTGTGGAGCCACCGTGGGTTGGAGGGCTCGCTCTCGAGCTTGAGCCGGAGGCGCCGGATGTGCTCGGTGACCGTGGCCGGGTCCTGCCAGTCCTGCGTGGACCCCCACACGTGCTCGAGCAGCTCCTCGCGGGTGAACACCTGGTCCGGCGCTCCGGCCAGGAAAGCCAGCAGGTCGAATTCCTTGGGGGTGAGGTCCACCTGGCGATCGAAGAGCTCCACACGGTGGGCGGTCCGGTCGATGACGAGGTCGCCCCGCTCGATACGGGATGAAGGCGGTGCCGGCTGGCCGCGCCGGAGGACGGCTCGGATCCGGGCTTCGAGCTCGGGCAGCGAGAACGGCTTCACCAGGTAGTCGTCGGCACCGAGGTCGAGCACACGCACGCGCTCGCGTTCCTCGGACCTGCCGGTCAGCACGATCACCGGTAGAGCGCCGTCGCGGCGCAACCGCGCCAGCACCTCCTCGCCGTCGAGACCGGGGAGCCCAAGGTCCAGAAGGACCAGGTCGTAGTGGCCGAGACTGGCCTCGCGCAGTGTTCCGGGGCCGTCCGCCGCTTCGCCGACGCGATAGCCGGAGCGCTGCAGGAACATTCGGGTCGCCGTGCGGCTGCCAGCGTCGTCCTCGGCGACGAGGATCATGTGGTTCTCCACCGCTGTCGTCATTTCCGCCACCAAGGACCATTCCAGCGCAGCACTGACTGCTCCCTTCTGCCTCCGACTTGCCGGGCCGTGTGCACGCTGCACGAGCGAGCCCGGTCCGGATGAACGCCAGTGCACCGAAGCGCGTCCGCCACTGTCGCAAGGTCGGCGTCCATGCTGACCACCATCGCTCTTACCTTAGGGCATTTCCGTGCCTAACCTTTGGAGCGAGGCCCGTTGTCGGCACTGGTGGGGCTGTCGTTCCAGGCAACGCCGATGGGACCGCGCCATGGGCGGCGAAGTCTGGGGGTCCCGCACCGCGCCGCAGGGAGTCAGCGGACGTTCTCCGAGGTGGCCGGCGGCATTACACCAGTGTCGACGGGTGGGGTGGCGGGCGTGGCCGGCCGGGCCGCCTTGGCGCGGGCGATCGTGTCGACGTGGTTGAGCAGCGCGCCGACGTTGAGTGGCTTTGTGAGGTAGGCATGCACGCCGAGGCGTTGCATCCGGCGGATCCTGGTTGGAGTGGCATCGGCGCTCACAGCGATGACCGCCACGTCGCACAGCTCCGGATCGGACCGCAATCGGTGCAGCAGCTCGTTGCCCGGCATGTCCGGAAGGTGGATGTCGAGCAGGATCAGGTCGGGACGGTGGCGACGGGCGATCTGCCAGCCGAGCCGGGCGGTGCCGACCGATGACAATCGAATGTTGGGTCGGCGGGCCAGGACCTGTGCCACCAGCTCAGCGCTCGACTCGTCGTCCTCGATGTGCAGCACGAACAGCGAGTCAGCCCGATCGCCCTTGGCGGGTGGGATGCCATGCGGCAGAGCGGTGTCGACCGGCGAAGCTGTCGTTGGAGCGACGCCACCGTCGCTGGCCGCTGTGCCCGACTGGGTTCCCGGGCGTTCGTTGCCTTCGGCCGGACCTGCTGCTCTCGGAGCGCCATTGGTGGCCGCTGAAGCCGTGGCCGCTGGGGTGGCGGCCGCTGGGGTGGCAGCGGCTGGGGTGGCCGTGGCTGGGGTGGCAGCCGCTGGGGTGGCAGCCGCTGGGGTGGCGGCTGCTGGGGTGGCGGCTGCTGGGGTGGCCGTGGCTGGGGTGGCGGCTGCTGGGGTGGCGGCCGCTGGGGTGGCAGCGGCTGGGGTGGCGGCTGCTGGGGTGGCGGCCGCCGGGGCGGCGGTGGCCGGGGGTTCGTCAACCAGATGGGTGGTCGTGACGGCATTGATGGTCGCCAGGCCGGCGCCTTCGGTGCCGGCAGCGTGCGCTTCGGGGACATCCCGGGTGCCGGGTGGTTCGGCCAGGCACAGGGTCACCCGGAACGTGGCGCCTCGGCCGAGCTCGGACTCGACGTCGATGGTGCCGTTCATCAGGTCGACGAGGTGCTTGGACAGCGCCAGGCCGACACCGGTCCCTTCGATGCCGGTCTGCTCGGCGCCGAGCCTGGAGAACGGCACGAAGAGCTCGGACTGGCGTTCGGGGGGGATGCCGGGACCGGTGTCGGACACGGCGATGGTCAGCTGGTGGTCGTCGTGCTCGGTGCGCAGGGCGACCAGGCCGCCGGGCCGGTTGTACTTGACTGCGTTGGAGCCCAGGTTGAGCAGGACCTGCAGCAGGCGCTGCCGGTCTGCCCGGACGTGGCTGCCGGTCGTGGCTGCGGTCGCCAGGCGGATGTGCACCCCGGCGGAATCGGCCACCGGCCCCAGCAGCGTGGCGACCTCGTGCATGACGTCGTCGACCGACACGGGCTCCACCGACAAGTTGACGTTGCCAGTCTCGATGCGGGCGATGTCCAGGACCTCGTTGATCAGCGACAGCAGGTGTCGGCCGGCCCGCTGGATCTGATTGACGCACACCTCCTGATCGCTCGACAGCTCGTCGAGCGCCATGAGCTGTGCGAACCCGAGAACGGCGTTCAACGGGGTTCGCAGCTCATGGCTCATCCGGGAGAGGAACTCGCTCTTCGCCTCGCTGGCGGCCATGGCGGTATCGGTAGCATCACGGAGGGAGGCTTCGAGCAGGAAGCGCTCGGTCACATCCCGCGAAACGGTCACGGTTCCGATGATCCGTCCGTCGTCGGCGACGACGGGGCGAGCTCGGGTCTCGAAGATCCGTTGCTCGCCGAGGTCCGTGGTGACCGTGCTGACGACTGCGCCGGGGGCAGCCTCGCCGGTCCGGGTGCGGCGGACCAGATCCGCGATCTCGCGCCGGTCGTCTACGGTCATGTGGCCGTGTACAGCCGCCAGGGGGCCGTGGGCGGCGATCGAGTCGGGGTGACTTGCAACGGACGCGTCGGCGTCGGATGGCATGTCGTCGGTGTGCAGGCTCGACAGCATGACGACGTCGGTGGCGTCGCGAACGACGATGTGGTCCGGAGACGCGGCGAGAATGGACTCCAGGAGATTCCGGCGCTCCTCGGCTTCGCGTTCGGCCCGAAGCTGCTCCGTGACATCGACCAGGTAGGCGACGACATTGCCGTAGCCCACGCTGGCGGTCTCGGAGTCGGTCACCACGGCGGTGGTGACCCGCGCCTCACGCCACATTCCCCCGTCACCGCGACGGCGGAAGCGCAGGAGATGCTCGCTCCGCTTGGGATGGCCCTTGCCTGCTGCAGCGTCGCGGACCGCTTCGTCGATCGTGGCGACGTCGTCTGGGTGCAGGCGATCGAGGAAGGCGCCGATGGCATTGACGATGTCGACAGCGGACACGCCGAGCATGGCCTCGACGTTTGGGCTGGCGTACACGAGCACGCCGCGGTGGGTGTCGTAGCGCAACGACACGACCGGGCTGGCAGCCAGGATGTCGTCCAAGCTCTCTCGAGACCGCTCCAGGGCGCGCTCGTGGTGACGGAGTAGGGCTGCGGTCTCGGCCAGCCTGCCTCCCAGCCGTCCGAGCTCGTCGGTCCCCCCGGGGAGGTCGCTCACTGGTGCACCGCGCGCCAACGCATCGGTGGCCCGTTCCAGCCGGCGGACCCGGCCAACCACACGGTTGGTGAACAGCAGCGACAGGGCGGTGCCTCCCACCAGGACGGCCACAGCGTCAATGGCGCCCAGCACCACAATGGCGGTTCGCGAGGCGTCGACGACCGCGTGCTGTTGGCTCGTCAGGCGGTCCTCGGACAAGCGGACAGCCGAGACGTCCGCGCCGAACCTGACGTCAAGCCGACCGAGGGTGGCTGTTTCGGTGCTGACCTGGCCGGGCTTGAGCGTGACGGCGAGGTGGCCCATGTCCTGGAGCACGGCTCGGGCGTCGGCTGCGGCACGTGCGACAGCGGAGCGGGCTTGGCCGGCGCTCGGTATGGTCGCCTCGACGGCGCGTAGCTCGGCCGGGAGCGCGGCGACCGTCGTCGTGTAGCGGCTCCTGGCGGCAGGATCGTGGTCGTACAGGAAGACCGCCCCGTTGGCCTGGGCGCTGAGCAGGTTGGTCTGCAGATCGGTCATCCGCACCAGAACGTTCTGTGCGCCGAACATGGCGGTCATGGCCCGGTTGCCGACGTGGGTGAACCAGGTCGCCAAGCCGAGGTTGGCCAGCACAACGGCGAATGGCAACGCGATGACGACGAGCCCCTTGGTCCTGATGGACCGTCTGAGACCCACCCGGGTGTGCTGCTCGCCACCGGGACTGCGCATCGCCGTACCTCTCCGTCCAGGCAGGCCACCGTGGACGAGACGTGCAGCGCGCGCACGATGGCGCGCCAGCCTCGTCACCCTGCCGGTCACCGCCAGGCTAGCCCCGCGACTGCTGCCGGTTGCGACCTGCGATGCCTGTCGCCGGTCCCGCTCGCGATGCTCTGGCCCTCGATGGAGCGTCGGCTGAGCGTTCTTCCTGCCGTGGTGCGACCGGAACCTGCTGGTTCGCCACAGGTGAAGCGATGGGCATCGGTCGCGGCACCATGGGAGCCCACTGGTGGTGCTGTGCCGGGTGGTGGTGCTGTGCCGGGTGGTGGTGCT
>JAJZLP010000264.1 GCA_021803325.1 Actinomycetes bacterium | reverse complement strand
GCCCTCGACGCGCCGGAGACCGTGGTGCTCGGCGACCTCGGCCTCGCGGTCCACGGGCAGAGCTACGCCACCCGCGCGATCACCGACAACCTGTCGGCCGCCTATCCGCCGCCGGTGCCCGGCATGGCCAACGTCGGCGTGCTGCACACCGCGCTCGACGGCCGCCCCGGCCACGACCCCTACGCCCCATGCACGGTGGACGGCCTGGTGGCGCGCGGCTACGCCTACTGGGCGCTCGGGCACGTCCACCAGCGCGACGACATCGAGCGCGACGGGCAGCGCATCGTCTTTCCCGGCAACCTGCAGGGCCGCCACGCCAAGGAGACAGGCCCGAAGGGCGCGACGGTGGTGGTGTTCGACGGCGATCGGGTGGTCTCAGCCACCCACCACCCGCTCGACGTGGTCCGCTGGGTTCGGGTCGCCGTCGACGCCGGCGGCGCCACCGACGTCGACGACGTGTGCACCAGGGTGGTCGACGCCGTGGCGGGATCGCCCGACGTCGTTGACGGCATGCTGTGCGCCATCAGGGTCGTCGTCGTCGGGGAGGTGGCGGCGACCGACCGGCTGGTTGTGGACCGGCAGCAGTGGACGACCCAGCTACGGGCCGATCTTGCCGGCTCGTCCGGCCACCGGTGGTTGGAGAAGGTCGAGCTGCGCACCAGCCGCCCCGAGCGGGCAGCCGGCGCGGCGAGCGACGCCGTCCAGGCCGTACGCGACCTGGTGGCAACCGCCGCTGCCGACCCTGGGCTGCAGGCCGAGCTGGCGGGGATCTTCGACCCGCTGCGCACCAGGCTTGGTGCGGAGGCCGGCGCGCTCGACGCCGTCGGCGCCACAGGGCTCGGTCCGGCTGGGGTGGCAGCGCTGCTCCCCGAGGTGGAAGCGCTGCTGCTGGCGGAGCTGGGGGGTGACCGACGTGCGGGTTGAGCGCCTCGACCTCATCGCCTACGGGCACCTCGCCGGCCAGCACCTCGACGAGCTGGCCGCCACCCCCGGTCTCACCGTCGTCCTCGGCCCCAACGAAGCGGGCAAGTCCACCACCATGCGTGCGCTGACCGCTTTGCTGTTCGGGATCGAGCGCGGCAGCGCCGACCACTTCGGGCGAGGGCGCGAGAGCCTCCGGGTCGGTGGCCGGCTGGTCGCCGGCGACGGCACCGTGCTCGAGGTGGTCCGCCAGGGCATCCGCAGCAAGCCGCTGGTGGGGACCGACGGCGCCGCCGTCGACGAGGGCCGGTTGGCCGCGCTGCTCGGCGGGGCCGACCGGGCGCTGTTCACGTCGCTGTTCCGCATCGACCACGAGGAGCTGCGCCACCGGTCGCAGGAGCTGCTCGACGGCGACGGTGAGCTGGGGCGCCTGGTGTTCGGCGCCGGCTTGGGGTCGACCAGCCTGAGCCGGCTGCTCGCGTCGCTGCACGACCGCTGCGACGAGCTGTTCCTGCCTCAGGGCCGCGTCCAGGAGATCCCCAGCGCGCTCCGCCAGGTGCGCGACCTCCAGCGCGAAGTTCGGGACCTGCGCACTCGCTCTCGGGACTGGGAGCGAGCCCGCGAGGCAGCCGAGGTGGCGGCGAAGCTGGTGGCGACGCTGCGCGAGGAACGAGCCGAGGCCCGCCTAGTGCACGAGCACCTGGTGCGCCTGCAGGGTGCCCTGCCGCTGCTGGCCGAGCGCAGCGATGCGCTCGCCAAGCTGGTGGCAGCGGAGGCCTCCGGCCCGGTGCAGACCCCGGCGTGGGCCGAGCGCGTCGAGGGGCTGGTCGTACAGCGCGACGAGTCGGCCAGGGGAGTCCGCTTGCTGGCCGACGACCTCGAGCGGCTCGGAGGTCAGCTGGCAGAAGTCGAGCTTCCCGCCGACCTGCTGGTCCACGCCGAGGTCATCGACAGGCTGGTGGCCGGCACGGACCGGTACGACAAGGACACCGGCGACCTGCCCGACCTGCGGGCCAAGCTCGCCGCCGCCACGGACGGCGTCGAGTCGTTGTCGCGCCGGGTGGGGCTGGCACTCGACGAGGCTCGATCGGTGACCGAGGTGCAGCTCGGCGAGATTGATCGCCTGGCTGGCGACCTCGACGCGGCTGAGTCGGCTCGCCGCGCGGCCGAAGACGAGGAGCGGGCCAGCCGGGCTGCCGTTGCCGACCTGCAGGCCGCCCTGGCGCAGGCACCCGAGCCTGTCGACGTAGCACCCCTCCGTCACCAGCTCGAAGCCGCTGGGGCGGTGGTGGGCCGCCACGACGACATGGCCGTGGCGGCAGACGAGGCCGAGCGCCTGCGCGGCGACCTGCGAGCCGCGCTCAGCCGTCTCGGGCTCGACCCCGGCGGCGACGTCGAGGGACGGGTGCTTCCTGAGCGCAGCGACATCCACCGAGCCGTGGAGCACCGCGCCGGACTGCAGGGCACGGTGACCCAGCTCCAAGAGCGCCTGGTCGAAGAGGACGACGAGGTCGAGGCGCTCGAACGCCTCGTCGAGGAGCTGGCCGCCGCTCCCGGGCTGCCGGACGTCGGGGCCGTGCCCGACGCTCGCCGGCGACGCGACGACCAGTGGGCCCGGGTGCGAGCGGCGTGGCTGGGAGCCCCCGGCGCGCATCGAGCTGCGGAGCCCGGCCGGGACACCGGTGACCGTGCCGACGCGCCACCACCCAACAGCCACCAGGACGGAACGCTTGGCGACCGTGCCGCCCTGGTACCCGACGGCGGTATTGGCGCACCGCTCGCCGGGGGCTCCGGCGCACCGCTCGCCGGGGGCTCTGTCGCACCGCTCGCCGGGGGCTCTGTCGCACCGCTCGCCGGGGGCTCTGTCGCACCGCTCGCCGGGAGCTCCGGCGCAGCACGTGACGGTGGTTCCGGCGCAGCACTCGACGGGGGTGACCCGCTGGCCCTCGCCGCCGCCTTGGAGCGGGCGACGGCCGACGCGGACCGGGCTGAGGACGACCGCTTCGGACACGCCAGCCACCTCGAGCGCCTCGCTGGCGCTCGGGCCCGGCTGCAGGCAGCTGCCGAAAAGCGCGATCTCGTTCGCCGGCAGGTCGCCGACGCACACCGTGAGCTCGACCACTGGGCTGCCGGCTGGGAAGCGCTGTGGACGGACCGGGCGCTGCCGGTCGCTTCGCCCGAAGAGGGTTCCGACCGCCTCGAACAGCTCGCCGCCGCGCAGCGGACCGCGGCTGCGGCACGCCAGCAGCAGGTCGCCGTCGACCGGTGGCACGACGCCTGCGCTCGCCATCGCACCGCGCTGGCAGAGGCCATGGTCGCCGCGGGGCTCGTGCCCACCCACGGTGAGCTGGTCGCGCTCGCCGCCCAGGCTCGCGACGCGGTGGCGGCAGCGGACCAGGCCCACCAGGCGCGTGCCGAGTTGCAGCGGCGCCTGGCCGAAGCAGAGCAGGAGCACGGCCGTCGGCGGGCAGGCCTCGACCAGGCTGCAGCCCGGTGCTCGACGCTGCGCCAGTCGTGGAGCGACGCGCTGGTGCCGCTTCGCCTGCCGCAGACCACCTCGACCGCGGCGGCCAGGACCGCCGTCACCACGGTGCGCGAGCTCTGCGCGGCTGCCCAGCTGGCTGACGACCTGCGCCGCCGGGTCGCGGGCCTCGAACGAGATGTCACCATGTTCGCCGACAAGGTCATCGCTGCTGTTGCGGCAGCCGCCCCCGACCTGGTCGGTCTGGATGTGCCGGTCGCCCTCGGCACCCTGCGCCGCCGTCTCGACGCCGCCCAGGCCGCTGACACCGAACGGAAGACCCTGCAGAAGGAGGAGGCGGAGCTCACCGACCGGCACCGGCGGTTGGAGGCCCGGCTGGCTGAGCACCAGGCCGCCCTGGCCGAGCTGCGGGCGTCTGCAGGCATCGGCCCCGATGAGCCGCTCGAGCCCCACCTGGAGCGGGCCGGTGTCGTTCACCGCCTGCGGGAGCGCATCGCCAGCGCCGAAGCGCGGCTCCTCGCGCAGGGGGCGGGACCGACCGTCGACGCCATCGCCGCCGCCGCCGGCCAGCACGGCACCGACGCTGCTCGCGTTGCGGTGGCCGTCGACGAGGCGAAGGAGCGCCTGGACGGTCTCGACGACCGTCTGGTCGAGGCCACCGACCGGCTCGGCGACACCCGTCGCGCCGTCGACGCCGTCGACGGCGCTGGCCGAGCCGCAGATGTCGAGCAGCAGGCCGAGATCGCCCTGGCCGGGCTGGCCGACGCCGTCGACGGGTACGCCCGCCACGCGCTCGCCCGCGAGGTGCTGCGCCGTGTGGTCGACGACTACGGGCGGCGCAACCAGGCTCCGCTCGTCACCCGGGCCAGCGCCCACTTCGCCCGGCTCACCGGCGGCGCCTTCGGCGGCCTGCTGGTCGACGGCGACCCCGCAGGACAGCGTCTGCTGGCCAGCCGCAGCGACGGCCAGGTCCACGAAGTCGGCGAGCTGAGCGAAGGGACCGTCGACCAGCTCTACCTGGCGCTGCGTCTGGCCGGCATCGAGCATCACCTCGACCGGGCTGCCGAGCCACTTCCCGTCGTGCTCGACGACCTGCTCGTCAACTTCGACGACGGTCGTGCCGCTGCCGCGCTCGACGTTCTCGCCGACCTCGGCACCCGCACCCAGGTGCTGCTGTTCACCCACCATCGGCATCTCGCCGACCTGGCCCGCGACACCCTCGGGCCCGGGCGCCTGAACGTGGCCGAGCTCTCCGCCCGGGTCGCCGTGGCCGCCCCTGCTGCCAGGTCCAAGGGCGACATGCCTGTTGGTGTGAAGGGCGACATGCCAGCAGTGGGACCAGGACCTCGTTGATGGCCCGACTGACGAAGGGCACCATCGGGACTCCGGCCAGTTCCGACGGGGTGAAGAGCCCCACGGCACGACCCTCGGCCAGATGGACGTCCCCGGGCCGGAAGTCCCTGCGCACCCAGTAGAGCGTCACCAGCGCACCGCGGCCCTCGGCGTCCACCGCCTCACCGAGCAGCGCGATTGGACCGAGCACCAGACCGGTCTCCTCCAGCATCTCGCGCCGGGCGCACTGCTCAGGGGTCTCACCCGGTTCGACGGTCCCGCCGAACGCGCCCCACCGGCCCGGATGGACGATGGCGGGGTTGTCGTCGCGTACGTGGAGGAGCAGCCGGCCGTCGCCGGTCAGAACCACCACCACGGCCGCCCGGAGCACCTCGCTGGCTTCGGCCGGCACACTGGTCACCGGGCCGCCAGTACCAGCGCCGCCAGTCACCGGGCCGTTTGTCGCAGCGTCGCCAGTCACCGGGCCGTCGGTCACCGGGCCGCCAGGCGCTGCCCGACCGACAGACTCCTCTCCACGACGACCTGGCACAGTCGCCAGGTGACGCCACTTGTGCTCGCTTCGTGCCCGGGGCGCGCGCCGGTAGGTTTGCGGGGTGGCGTCGTGCAGAGGGAGCAGGGGCCGGAGATGACGACGCTGGCGCTGGTGCTCGTGGACGCCTTCGCCGGAGCGCCGTTCCGAGGGAACCAGGCGGCAGTGGCCGTTCTCGACGCATGGCCCGATGACGCCATCATGCTCAGCGTCGCCAACGAGCTGAACCTGGCGGAGACCGCGTTCGTCGTGGCCCGCCCGGACGGGGACGCCGACCTGCGGTGGTTCACCCCGGTGGTCGAAGTCGACCTGTGCGGCCACGCCACTCTGGCCGCAGCACACGTGCTCGGGGGCACCGCACGGTTCCACACCCGCAGCGGCATCCTCGCCTGCCGCAGCGCCGACGGCTGGATCGAGATGGCGATGCCTGCCGACCCGCCGACGCCCAGCGAGCTTTCTGTCGACCTCGGGCTGCCGGGCGTGCAGTGGACTGGCGCCGGGCGCTTCGACACGGTCGTCGTGCTCGCCGACGCCGCGACAGTGCGCAGCCTGTCACCCGACCTGGCAGCCATGGCCGCGCTGGGCACCCGGGCCGTGGTGGTGACCTCCCCGGGCGACCAACCGGGGATCGACATGGTGAGTCGCGTGTTCGCACCGAACGCGGGCATACCCGAAGACCCGGTGACCGGATCTGCCCACTGCATGCTGTCCGAGCTGTGGGGGCCGCGGCTCGACCGCGACGCGTTGGTCGGGGAGCAGGCATCCGCTCGTGGCGGGATCGTGCGGATGCGCCGGGCCGGCGCCCAGGTACTGGTGAGCGGCCAGGCGGTCACAGTCGGCCGGACCGTGCTCGAATGGTGAAGCCTCGCAGGGTGGTGAGCGGCCAGGCGGTCACGGTTGGCACGACCATGGCCGGGTGGTGAGTGGTGGCCGGTTGGTGAGTGCCCGCCGGCCGGCGTCCCGTGCCCGGCGACGCTCGGTCACCGGGCACGGGGACGGCATTCAGGCGCCGCCGGCCGCCGGCGCCGACATCGCCACGTCGTAGGACCACAGCTCGCTGTTGGTGGCCACCGGCCGCTCGCCCTCCGCTGCGCTGTGGCCGCCCGGGTGGCCGGGGTGGCCGCCGGGGTGACCGCCACCCGTGCCGCTGTCACCGCGGTGCCCGTGGGTGAAGGCAGGCGACGCGACCCACGCCTCGAACGCGGCCTGGTCGCGCCACCGGGTGACGACCAGCCAGGTGTCGCGCCCGTCGCTGGGGCGCAGCAGCTCAAAACCTTCGAAGCCGTCGGCGTGGTCGACGGCGCCGGCTCGCCCGGCAAAGCGGCGAGCGAGCTCCTCTCCGCCGTCGGCGGGAACGGTGATGGCATTGATGCGGACGATGCTCATGTCCCCATTGTTACCGGTCCGCCGGTGGTGCCGGCCTCGCCTGAGCGTCGTCGCCGGTCACGCCGGCGGCTACCCGTCACGTCGGCGTCGCTGGTCACGCCGGCGGCTACCCGTCACGTCGGCGGCTACCAGTCACGTCGGCGGCTACCCGTCACACAGCGTCGGTGGGCGGACCCGATCCCTCGACCGTGGTGCCTGTGGACGCCGACCCGAAGGTGCGGTAATAGTCCTTCCAGATCAAACGGTGGATCGGGATGTACCGCGGCAGGTCGCGAAGCCCGGGGATGAACGGCACGAAGACCAGTCCGAGGGAGAGGACCGTCATGATGGCAATCACCTCGACGTCCCCGTTGCTCGAATGGTTCATCGGCGGGACCTGGT
>JAJZLP010000125.1 GCA_021803325.1 Actinomycetes bacterium | reverse complement strand
GAGATGCCCGGCTACGTTCTCCGTTAACCGGCTCTCGCCCTCACTGAGGACCATCGTGAACCGGCAGCAAGGGCCGGTTGAACCGGCCCGGCATGAACCGAGGACCGAAGGTTCGAGCCCTCCAAGGAGGGCCGGTTAATGCGCCGCTTGTGGATGGTGCAGCGCTGGACGACGGCATGCTCACCGAACACCTTGTTGATGTCCGCTGCGAGGGCCTTGGCTCCGTCGACATGGCGTCTGGTGGCCACCCCGGCCAGCACGCGCTCGACGACCAGCGAGTTGAGCAGGTCGGCCGAGCTGAAGACTTTCCACGTGTCGAGGGCGATCTCCTCACCGCCGGTCGTCCAGCCCCGGGGCCGCTGCGTGGAGACCGGCCGGCCGCCGAGCACCACCGAGCCGGTCGTCGTCCCGTGCCGTGCCCGGCCCGCTCGCCGGCCGCCACCTTGGCGTGCTTCAACCCGACCAGACCCTCCAACTCGGCGTTCATCATCTGGGCCATCGTCACCAGCCCGGTCGCCGACGCGAACGCCAACACGCCGTCTTTCACCGCGCCGGCCACCTCGGCCAACGCCACCGTCGCCTCCAGCTGCAGCCCGACGACCCGGGCCGCCACGTTGCACGGCCGGCGATCGGTCCGACCCACGCGTTTGGCGCTGGAGCGTGCGGCGAACGCCACGTGGCCCATGTCGGGGGGCGGAGCGGGGCGGGTCTGGGCTGCAACCGTGGGAGAATGGACCTGTCGGACCGTAGGGAGTGCTCTGTGCCCACCAATTCAGCGTCGTCGGGCTTACTGGCCCTTGGGTGGGACGGTGAATGGGCGGCGGCACTGGCGGCGCTGGGCGATCCGACCGTGGTGCCCGCACGGGTGTCGCGGGTCGACCGTGGCATGTGCACCGTCATGACCGGAACGGCCGATGTTCGGGTCGCGACACAACGCAGCATGGAGGTCGCGGTCGGCGATTGGCTCGGCATCGTGCCCGGCTCCGCCACCGAAGGTGGGGCGCGTATCGTGGCCGTGCTTCCTCGCCGGTGCGTCTTCCGCAGGCAGGCAACCACCAACGGTGCCCTGCCACAGGTCGTCGCCGCCAACATCGACACCGTGCTGGTGTGCGATGCACTTGACGGACCTCTCGGCCCTCGCCATCTCGAGCGCTTTCTTGCGCTGGCATGGCAGAGCGGAGCCACCCCCATCGTCGTCATGACCAAATCCGACGCCGTCCCGGCAGCGGAAGCAGCCGACGCGGTCAGAGCGGCTCAAGCGGTCGCGGCCGAAGCCCGCGTCCTCGTCGTCAGCTCGGCGACCGGGGAGGGCATCGGCGATGTGGCGCCGCTGCTGGTACCGGGGCGCACGATCGCGCTGCTGGGTCTGTCCGGGGCTGGGAAGTCCACGCTGGTGAACCTGTTGGCGGGCTCGCAGATCCTGGCGACAGGCGCGGTTCGAAAAGACGGGAGTGGACGACACACGACCACCCATCGCGAGTTGGTCCTGCTGGGCGGCGGCGGGATCTTGATCGACACTCCGGGGATGCGAGCACTGTCGGTGCTCGGCGCGGGTGACGGCGTGGAACAGGCGTTCAGTGATATCGAGCTGCTGGCCCGTGGCTGTCGGTACAGCGACTGCACCCACGCAGGCGAGCACGGATGCGCGCTCGCCGCGGCGCTGGCCGACGGGCGCCTCGAGCGTGGGCGCATGGAGAGCTGGCAGCGGTTGACCGCCGAGCCTGCGTCGACGGAGCTCGCCGACGCCCGACGCGACGTCGCAGCGCGCAAGCGACGCAAAGCAGCGAAGGTGGCCGACCGCCGAGCAGCTCGGACGTAGCCGGCTGCTGCTTGCGCCGCGTTGGCGGCGGAGCACCACCAGCGGGGTCGGCGAGCGCGCGAGGAACGGCTCCGATGTCGGAGTCGGAAGGCACTGACGTCTTCGCCGGATCGCATCGCTTGTGCCGCCAGCTCCGTCGGAGGCCCGTGCCGGCGGCCGCTCAGGGGGAGTGGCGGGTGCCGGGCGCCATATCGGCGAGACTTCGCGTCATGGCATTCGGTCAACCGTCAGGTCCACCTGCGTCGGCGAAGCAGGTGCAGGAGCTCCTCAGCCTGCTCCGGGAGGCCGGTCACAGCGACTTCCGTGACGCCCGTGGCCCGATGGGGTTCACCCAACGACAGGCAGCCGGCAAGTTCACCAGAGACGAGGCGGAGGCGTTCCTCGATCGCCTCAGCAGCGACGGGACCGGCGGGGACAGCCCCGAGCCCGCGGCAACGCCGGTGAAGGCACCGCGGGCGGTGACGACGAGAACGGCACGAGCGCCGAGCGTGGCGGCAGTGCCCGATCCCGAGCAGGCGGTACGCCAGATGCCGGCCGAGCAGCTCGCGGCCGAGCTCCGGCGCCGTGGCTGGACCGTGGCCGGACCCGAAGCCGAGCGCTAGGCCCGTCAGCCGCTCCGGCAGGTCAGCCGCTCCGGCAGGTCAGGCGTGCCAGGCTGGTGCAGTGGCGACAGGCCCCTCAGGAGGTCAGCGTCCTCCTCATCCGGCCGCCGACCCCGATACCGGCGCGGCCAGACCCGGAACCGGAGCTCCGCCACAGCCTCCTCCATCGTCGCCGGTCCCGGCGAGCGCACCTTCGTCCTGGCATCGCGCGCCGTCGACCATCACGACGCCCCGAGGGGACCGGCGGCTTCAGCCGTCTGAGACGGCACGGCCATGGTGACGCCGCCGTCCGTGACCCCGACCACGACCGCGTCGGCACGGCACAGCCGGCAGCTTCCCCCGGCACCCGTGAGCGACGCAGACGGGGGGGACGCCACCGGCGAACGCCCGGCCGGCGCCGCACGACGCTTCGGTCCGTGGGGTGCCCTGTTCACCGGCTACCTGGCCCTGAGCGTGGCCTTGTGGTGGCACGTGTGGTCCGGCCACCCGGCGGGCACCATGACCTGCCTGTGCGGCGATCCGGCCCAGTCGCTGTGGTTCCTGGCATGGGTGGCGCACGCCATGGCCCACGGGCAGGATCCCCTGCTGTCGACGGCCGCAGGGCATCCCGGCGGCGTCAACCTGCTGGCCAACCAGAGCAGCGTCCTGGTGGGCGTGGTGCTGGCCCCGATCACTTGGGTGTTCGGTCCGGTGGCAAGCCTGAACGTCGCGCTGACCCTGGCCGCCCCCGTGAACGGGCTGGCGGCCGCGGTGCTGTGCCGGCGGTTCACGGGGTGGGGCCCAGCGGCAGCCGGTGGCGCGCTGTTCGGCCTGTCACCACTGGTCTTGTCGGAACTGACCTTCGCGCATCTGGCCGACACCGTCCTCGTGTTCGTGCCCGTCATCGTCCTGTGCATGCACGAGCTCCTGGTGCGTCAACAGGGACCACCGGTGCGCTGGGGTGCGGCGCTGGCACTCGCCATCACCGCGCAATTCTTCGTCAGCGCCGAGATGCTCGTCGCTCTGGCGGTACTGGCCGCGCCGCTCGTCGTGGGGATCCTGGTGTTCCAGCGGGTGCGCACCATGTCGTCCTGGGAGCCTTCACGCGGCATCCGCCCCGACACCTCACCCGACACCTCACCCGGTGCCCGAACCGGCAACCGCCCCGGCACCTCACCCGACATCCGAACCGGCAATCCTCCCGGCAACCCATCCGGCACCTCACCCGACATCCGAACCGGCAACCACCCCGACACCCGACCCGGTGCCCGACCCGGTGCCCGAACCGGCAATCCTCCCAGCGACCCATTGAGTGCCACCTGGTCGGGTCGCCACGCGCTGGTCGGCATGGCGGTGGCTGGGATCGGCTCCGCCGCTCTGCTGGCCTGGCCGGCCTGGTTCGCACTTGCCGGTCCTCGCCACATCACGGGTTCGGTGTGGGCTGGGACGGGAAATTTCGGTGTGGCGTGGACCAGTTTCTTCTCCGCGCCACGGGCGAGCACGGCGACACAGCTGTTCACTCGATACAGCGGCTATCTCGGCATGCCGGGACTTCCCGCCGCCTACCTGGGCCCGACCCTACTGGCGGTCCTCGCCTGCGGCGTCGTGGCGAACCGCCGGCGCCCGGCGGCGTGGGCGGCGCTGGCGACCGTGCTGCTCGCCGGGGTGCTGGCTCTCGGCAGCGCCCTGTTGCCGTTCGCCTGGTACTCGTCGTGGTGGCTGCCTTGGCGGGCGCTGGCAGGCCTGCCCGTCCTGGACGACGTGGTACCCCAGCGGCTGATGGCGGTGGGATTCCTCGGCAGCGGGGTCCTCCTGGCGCTGACGCTCGACGCCGTCACCGGTCGCCGGCGGCGCGGCGGCGTCGAGGCGCCCGCCTCGGCACTCAGCAGCAGCCGTCCGGATCCAGCCAGTGGCTCGACACGACACGGAGCCGCACGACGGTGGCGTGCGGCGGCGGCGGGTGCCACGGCGGCGATCGCCCTTGCCCCGATCGCGGTGCCGTCGGCCTCCACCCTGACCGTCGGAGCGGTGCAGGTTCCAGCCTGGTTCGCGCAGGTGGCACCGACGATGCCGCCCCGAACGGTGCTCCTGGTCCTGCCGTTCCCGTCGGGGCGGGTGTCGAACGCCATGGGATGGCAGGCGCTGGACGGCTTCAGCTTCGCGATCGCCGGCGCCTACGCGAAGGTCCCCGGCCCTGGCGGCACGGTGCAGTACTCGGGCGCCCCAGGCAGCGCCGACGCAGTCCTGTCGCAGCTGACCGAGCCGACCGGTCCCCTGCCACTGCCTACCGCCCCCGCCGAGGCCGCGGTGCGCCGGGCGCTCCTGCGATGGCACGTCACCACGGTGGTCGCCACCGATCGGCAGATCGGAGCTGTCTACCCCGCGCGGTACGCCGCTGCCTTCCTGACGGCGACACTCGGTCGGGTTCCCGCGATCGAGGCGGGCGCGTGGGTGTGGCGGCACCCGGGCACCGACCCGGCCCCACTCGCCGTCGACGCCCGAACCGTGCAGCGATGTGTGGCGCTGGCCGACCAGCATGGCGCGCCCATGCTCACCGGCCCGCGGTGCGTGGCTCAGCGTGGCTGACCGCCACAGCCGGGTCGGGCCCTGGGTGCAGCCGGGCATGGCGCCACCAGGATCCCGCAGCCGACACCACGGCGCCGGCCATGGCGGCCAGGGCGGCGTCGTCGACCCGGAGCTGGCGGACCTGGCCGCTCTCGGGCCACCAGCCCAGCACCAGCGCGGCACCGGCCGCCGGTCCTCGCGCGAGGGCAGAGACGAGCGCGGGAAACCCTAGGTTCATCGCCCAGTCCGCAGGAGCCGTGCCACCGGCCACGACAAGGTGGGCTACGCCGCCCGAGGTTGCCGCGACCCGGAGATCGACCCGGCCTTCAAGCCGGCACCATGGTGCAGCGCCGATCGGGACTCGCTCGTCGCGCGTGACGACGACAGCCCGGCCGCCGATCCGCTCCCAGTCGATCCCGGTCCACAGCTGCACGGTCCACACCACGGCTTCGGCCTGCACGACCGCACGGCCCCCCAGTGGCAACCGGCACCACCATCGGGCCCACCACGGGATGTCGTGACCCGCACCGGGAGCACGTACGCGTGCTTCGGCGTCGGCGAGCACGTCGGCGACCGCCTGGGATGCCGTGGTGGCCCGACCACGCACACACCGGTCAAGTGCGTCGAGCCCGATGGCTCGGCGGCATCGCAGCGGCGACCAGGTGAACGGTGTATCGACGGAGGCACCGGGCTGATTGCGCAGCGCCGCGAACCGGCGCCGATCGAGCCGCAAGGTGATACCGGACCGACCATAGGGGTCGTGCGCGGGCAGGGAGCGCTCCAGCTCCAAACGGGCGGCGGCGACACCGGCAGCCGTGACCGAGCTTTCCGGTGCGCCGACGAGCAGCTCAGCGAGCGCACGGGGGCGATCCCACTCGACCGGCACCCCGGTGAGGACGGTCACGACGCCACCTGCGGCATGCGCACCCCGTCGCAAGCTGCGGGATGCTCCGAGCGACACCGGAACGCCAGGCCGGGGCGCAATCCTCGCCCGCTGGCGGCGGCGCGGGCCGAGCCTGCCGCCCGGCCGGCATCGGCGACCCCGCCCGGACCGGGGCGGAACAGGTGCGCGCCGACCTGGGTGACAGCCGGCTCGGCTGCCGTCTCGAACCCCTCGGCCGACACGCCCGCCAGGGCCGCTGGGGCCACTGGGGCCGCGGCGCGGATTGCAGCAACGGCATCAGCGGCCACGGCGCGCAGATCCTGCAGCTCCACGCGACGCTCGGACAGGGTGCCGCTGCTGGTGCGGAACATGGATATCTGGAACGGCTGCACCCCGGACCGAAGGGTCTCGACAAGGGCGGCGAACCACAGGCGGCGCCACGGCGCCGTCCCCATCGACCCGGCGGTGACCCCGACCAGCCCGACAGCGGCGCGCTGGCGCGCCGGATGTCCCAGCACCAAGTCGGGCCGGCCGACCATGACAGCTCGTCCACCTGCCACCGGAACGGACCATCGCTCGCCAGCGCGCGGCGCCCAGCGGGGGTCGATCGGCGGCCACGTCGCCACCAGGCGCCTGGCGTGCAGGGCCAGTTCGGCAGCGACCACCCGGCGCTCGGCGACCGGCAGGCGGTCGAATTCCTTCGCCAGGCCGGCAGGATCACCCGACGCCCGCAAACCCGCCAGCGCGTCCGCCAGGGGAACGTCGATCCGGCGACACGTCACCCACTGCCGGAACAGGACTCGAACCAGACCGTCGAGAAGGCGCGGCGACCCAGTCGGTTCAGGATCGGACGCTGCTGCCGCTCCTTCCGCTCCTGCCGCTCCTGCCACACCACCCCGTCGACCGCGGCGGCCGGACGCCTCGGCGGGCTCCGTTCCTGCCGCACCTGCCGCTGCTGCCGCACCACCCCGTCTACCGCGGCGGCCGGACGCCTCGGCGGGCTCCGTGCGCTTGGGAGGTTCCGGGTCGACCGCCCACGGCGAAGTTGTGGCATCCCCGAGGGCCAGGCTCCACCATCCGATGCGTACGGGCGCATCCCGGTCGCCGGGCCAGCCGGCCAGCTCGTCCTCTATCCACTCGCGCAGGCCGGCACATCCGGCCCGATCCGCCAGGGGACGCTCCCGGCCCCGACCGCGGAGCCTGGCGACAAGATCGGCCGC
>JAJZLP010000306.1:3498-7082 GCA_021803325.1 Actinomycetes bacterium | reverse complement strand
CGATCCCGACGGGCTCGACGCCATGATCCGGTCAGGAGCAGTGCGCGGCGGCATGATCCCGAAGGTCGAGGCCTGTGGTCGTGCCGTCCGTGCTGGCGTGGGACAGGCCCACATCCTCGATGGCCGGATCCGCCACGCGCTCCTGCTGGAGATCTTCACCGACGCCGGAGTGGGGACGATGGTCGCCGCCCCCAGCGCTGGCAGCACCACCAGTGCGGCCCCCAGCCCCACCAGTGCGGCCCCCAGCCCCACCAGTGCGGCCCCCAGCCCCACCAGTGCGGCCCCCAGCCCCGTCCGAAGCTCGTCGTCGCCAGCTCCCGGGGATCCCCCGGACGAGGTCGCGGCGGTGGACGCATGACTGGTCCATCGGGGATGACGGGGGACGGGGCACCCGCCGTCGATCGCAGCGCGCTCATGCATACCTACCCGGAGCCGACGGTCACGTTCGTGCGCGGCCAGGGCACCGAGCTGTGGGACGTGGCCGGTCGTCGCTACCTGGACTTCCTCGGGGGCCTTGCGGTCGTGTCGCTCGGGCATGCCCATCCCCGGGTGGCCGACGCGGTGGCCGAGCAGGCTCGGACGCTGGTGCACGTGTCCAACTTGTTCGGCACCACCGTCGGGCCCGAGGTGGCATCCACCCTCGACCGGCTGATCGGCGACGGGAGCCCGGCCGGTGGCCAGGTGTTCTTCGCGAATTCGGGTGCGGAGGCCAACGAGTGCGCCATCAAGCTGGCCCGGCGCTGGGCCGGGCCGGGCCGGCACGTGGTCGTGAGCGCATGGGAGTCGTTCCACGGCCGCACGCTGGCCACGCTGGCGGCCACGGGCCAGCCTGCCAAGCATGAGCCGTTCCGGCCGCTGCCGCCAGGCTTTGTGCACGTTCCTTACGACGACCTGGGCGGGCTGGAGCGAGCGCTCGAGCACGCCCCGGTGGCAGCGGTCCTGCTCGAGCCGATCCTGGGGGAGGCCGGGGTCATCGTGCCGTCGTCCGACTTCTTGGCCGGTGTGCGTCGCCTGTGCGACGAGCACGGCGCCCTGCTGGTCGTCGACGAGATCCAGACGGGGCTGGCCCGCACCGGCCGGTGGTTTGCCTTCCAGCACGCCGGGTTGCGTCCAGATGTGGTGACGATGGCGAAGGCACTGGGAAACGGCATGCCGATTGGCGCGTGCTGGGCCCGGGCCGAGGTGGCTGCCGCGTTCGGTCCTGGCGACCACGGGTCGACGTTCGGGGGCCAGCCGCTGGCAACGGCCGCGGCTCGTGCCACGCTGCAGGTGATGCACGAGATCGACGCACCGGCATTGGCGGCGCGAGCTGGGGCGAGACTGACCACAGCCTTGCGGCGTCTGCCGGGCGTGGTTGGCGTCCGCGGGGCCGGCTTGCTGCTCGGTGTCGAGCTCGACGAACCGGTCGCTGCCGCAGTCTGCGCGGCGGCGCTGGAGCGTGGACTGGTGGTGAACGCCCCGCGCTCGGACACGCTGCGCCTGGCGCCCCCGCTGGTTGTCGCCGACGGTGAGATCGACGAGGCAGTGGAGATCCTGGGCGCAGCGCTGGCGGCCGTCGTGGACGGCGATCCTGGGACAGAGACGAAGGCGAGCACCCCATGAACGGACCCGACCGGTCACCTGGGGCCCCGGGTCGGGGCACCACCCGGCACGTGCTGGACGTCGACGACCTGTCGTGCGCCGACCTGCGTGCCGTTCTGGACTTGGCCGCAGCGCCGCCGGACGCTGCCGGGCTCGTCCTCAAGGGTCGGGGAGTGGCGCTCGTCTTCGAGCGGCCGTCAGCCCGAACCCGAAATGCCAGCGAGATGGCGGTCGTGGCTCTGGGTGGGCATCCGATCGCCATCCGGGGAGATGAGGTCGGCATCGACCGCCGGGAGACGGCGGAGGACGTGGCCAGGACGTTGGCCTGCTACCACGCTGTCATCTGCGCCCGGGTGGCCGACCACGGCACGCTCACCCGGATGCGGGCGGCGCTGGATGCGGCGGGGACTGCGGTGCCGGTGGTGAACCTGCTGTCGGACCGCGCCCACCCGTGCCAGGCCGTTGCCGACCTGCTGACCCTTCGACAGCGGTTCGGCGACCTGGCTGGTCGGACCCTTGCTTACGTGGGGGACGCCAACAATGTCTGGCGCTCGCTCGCCCTGGCCTGCGCCATGGCCGGCGTGCGGCTGCGAACCGCTGCGCCGGAAGGCTACGGACCGGATCCCGACGACGTCGCCCTGGTGACCGAGGCGGGGGGCGACGTCGAGGTGAGCACGGTGCCGGCAGAGGTCGTCGCCGGTGCGGATGCCGTGTACACCGATGTGTGGGTGTCCATGGGAGAAGAGGATGAGGCGGAGCAGCGCCGACGGGCGTTCACGGGGTTCACCGTCGATCAGGACCTGTTGGCTGTCGCTCCCGAAGCGATCGTCATGCACTGCCTGCCTGCGCACCGAGGTGAGGAGATCACTGCCGAGGTCCTGGAAGGCCCACGCAGCGTCGTGTGGCAGCAGGCGGCCAACCGGATGCACGCCATGCGTGGCCTGCTTGCGTGGACAATGGGTGCTGGCCCAGACGGCACAGTCGGCACAGTCGGCACAGTCGGCACAGTCGGCACAGTCGGCACAGTCGGCACGGACGACAGCGACAGCGACGGTGCCGCTGACCGGGTGGACCGGTGAGCCTGTCCAAGCAGCAGCGCCAGCACCTGGTGGCCCAACTCCTTGAGCGTCGAGCCGTGGCCAGTCAGTCCCAGCTCGTGGACCTGCTGGCTGCCGAGGGTGTAGCGGCGACGCAGGCGACGGTGTCGCGTGACCTGGACGAGCTGGGTGCGGTCAAGATCCGGGTGGCGGGGGGCGACACCGCCTACGCGTTGCCGGAGCTCCCGACCCGCCAGGTGGTCCCCGAGGACCACCTGCGGCGGGTGCTCGGGGAGTGGGCTGTCGAGGTGGCGGCGTCCGGGCCGCTCGTGGTGGTCCGGACACCACCTGGTTCTGCGCACGTGGTCGGGTCTGCCCTTGACCGCAGCGCGTTCCCCGGCGTGATTGGCACGGTAGCCGGAGACGACACCGTGCTGGTGGTGGTCGAGGAGTCCGCCGGCGGGACAAGCGTCGCGGACACACTTCGCACTCTCGCCGGTCTGCCCGTGCCCAGTGGCGGTCGGTACGGTGCCGGCGGGCGGGCCACGGGAGACGGTGCCGGCGGGCGGCCCACGGGAGACGGTGCCGGCGAACGGCCCACGGGAGACGGTGCCGGCGAACGGAATTCCGGTGCCGCGGGCACCGACGGAGAGGGAGACGACGCGTGACGTTGTGGGAAGGCCGGTTGGGCCAGTCGACAGCCGAGGAGGTCATGGCGTTCACCGCCAGCATCGGGTTCGACAAGCGGCTGGCCGAGGATGATCTGACCGGGTCTCGGGCCCACGTGCGCGGCCTGGTGCGCGGCGGTGTCCTCGGCGAGGAAGAGGGTGCCGTTCTGCTGGCGGCGCTGGACCATGTCGGGGATGAGCTGCGCGACGGGAGCTTCGTCTTTGCTCCAGGTGACGAGGACATCCACACTGCCGTGGAGCGCAGGGTCACCGAGATCGCCGGTGACACCGGGGCCAA
>JAJZLP010000306.1:0-3398 GCA_021803325.1 Actinomycetes bacterium | reverse complement strand
TGGCGGCGCTGGACCATGTCGGGGATGAGCTGCGCGACGGGAGCTTCGTCTTTGCTCCAGGTGACGAGGACATCCACACTGCCGTGGAGCGCAGGGTCACCGAGATCGCCGGTGACACCGGGGCCAAGCTGCACACCGGACGGAGCCGCAACGACCAGGTTGCCACTGATCTCCGGTTGTTCACGCGGCGGGCGCTGGCCACGGTGGCACAGTCACTTCTGGCGTTGGGTCGAGTGCTCGAGGTGCGCGCAGCCGAGGCGGGCGACGCGTACTTGCCGGGGTACACCCATCTGCAACGTGCCCAGCCGGTGTTGCTGGCCCACCACCTGCTCGCCCATGGCTGGGCCTTCGCCCGAGACTTCGACCGGCTGGTGCACACCATCGACCGGCTGAACGTGTCGCCGCTCGGGGCGGGAGCGCTGGCGGGTTCGTCGCTGCCCCTGGACCCCGACGGCGTGGCAGAGGAACTGGGTTTCGGTGGGAGGTTCGAGAATTCGCTGGACGCGGTGTCCGACCGCGACTTCGTTGCCGAAGCCCTGTTCGACCTGGCGTTGCTCGGTGTCCACCTGTCACGGCTCGGTGAGGAGCTGGTCCTGTGGTCGTCGGAGGAATTCGGTTTCGTCGTGCTTGACGACGCGTTCGCCACCGGAAGCTCGATGCTGCCGCAGAAGAAGAACCCTGACGTCGCCGAGCTGGCCCGGGGCAAGGCCGGACGCCTGATCGGGCACCTCACCGGCATGCTGACCACGATCAAGGGCCTTCCACTGGCGTACAACCGGGACCTCCAGGAGGACAAGGAGCCGCTCTTCGACGCCGTCGACCAGGTCATCCTGGGCCTGCACGCGACGACCGGCATGATGGCCAGCGTGACCTTCGACCTGGCGCGGATGCGGGCCGCCGCCGACGGCCCGGCAGCGGCGGCTGTCGATCTGGCGGAGTGGCTTGTCGAACGGGGCATGCCCTTCCGGCAGGCGCACTCGGTGGTGGGTGGTCTTGTCCGGCATTCGCTGGAGCGGGGTGTGCCGCTCGCCGAGCTGGTGCAGGCGGACCCGTCGCTCGGGGCCGAGGCGGTCGGCCTGCTGGAGCCGGGTGTCGCCGTGACCCGGCGCACGAGTCCCGGTGGCGCTGGCCCGGGACCGGTGGCGGCGCAGATGGAGCGCTACCGGCACCGCCTGGAGGTGGACGAAGAGCGCCTCGGCAGCATCGGGCGTCACACTCCGGCCAGCACGGGGTGACGAGGGCGGTTGGGGCTTGGTGAACCGGCAGGTACCAGTGCACCATCGGGAGCGGCCAGTTGCCCGGGAGCGTCTGGCTGGCGATCCGGTGGAGGTGGCTCCCTGGTTGCTCAACAAGGTCCTGGTCCGGCGCGACTCGAGCGGCCGTACCGTGCGGTCCGGGCGCATCGTGGAGGTCGAGGCCTATCGCGGAGCGGACGACCCCGCGTCGCATGCGCACCGGGGGCGGACCGCTCGCAACGCCACCATGTTCGGGCCACCCGGAGGGCTGTACGTCTACTTCACGTACGGCATGCATTGGTGCGCCAACGTCGTGTGCTGGCCTGACGGGGAGGCTGGGGCCGTGCTGCTGCGGGCGATGGCGCCGCTGGCCGGTCTTCCGGCCATGCGCCAGGACCGCCCAACCGCACGACGGGACCGTGATCTCGCCCGTGGGCCGGCACGGCTGTGCCAGGCCATGGGCATCACCGGCTCGGAGGACGGGTCCGACCTGGTCGATGGCGTTCCACTGGCGCTTGTTGACGACGGTACGGCCCCGCCGAGTGACCCAGAGCGCTCGACCCGCGTGGGCATCAGCTCGGCCACCGACCGGATGTGGCGGTGGTGGGTACCGGGCGATCTCCACCGATCACCGGGGCGGCCCGCCGGCGGCTGAACGCAGCGGGTGCGCTCGCGTGGGCAAGGCGCGTCGGGCCGGCCGGCGCCTGGGAAGCCAGGCGGCAGCCGTACCAGGCGGCAGCCGCACCAGGCAGCAGCCGCAAGACCTGGTTCCCTGCCCGATCGTTGCGGTCCACGGTCCACGGTCCACGGTCCACGGTCCAAGGTCTGTGGACGACGGACGACGGACGACGGACGACGGACGACGGTCCATGGTCCACGTCGAGCGCTGGCGAGTTGCCCCGCGCTGGCGCCCTGCCCTGCTTGCTCCGAGGTCCCGCCCCGGCTGGCGGGGGGTGCGAAAGCGTGTAGAGTCTCCGAGCCGGCAGAAACGCCGGTGGCTCCAGCGCCCAACTTGACAAGGGCAACGGAGTGGCTATAATGGTGAATCCCGGAAGAACGTGCTCGCAGCGACCTGCTCGAGCCCGCAACCGGGGCCGGCACCAACCCTGTCCTGACAGGCGTGTGTCGCGTCGCTCCTTGAAAACGGAACAGTGAGAGCCAAAAGCCAGTGCGGGCGACCGCACCGTGCGCTTCGGCGTGCGAAACGGTCGAACCATACAATTAAGCACTGACACGGACAACATTCCGTGCTGTGCCAGTCGGTCAAAAGGGGTCAGTGCCCCTGAGACCGGCTCTCCAGGTCATCGGGCTGGACCCTGGGATTCCCGGGGAAAGGTTCGTAGATCTCGACGGAGAGTTTGATCCTGGCTCAGGACGAACGCTGGCGGCGTGCCTAACACATGCAAGTCGAACGAGATCCATCCGGTGGCAACACCGGTGAAGATCTAGTGGCGAACGGGTGAGTAACACGTGAGCAACCTATCCCGAAGACCGGGATAACACCGGGAAACCGGTGCTAATACCGGATACCCCCACCGGGTCGCATGGCCTGGTGAGGAAATGGATTCCGCTTCGGGAGGGGCTCGCGGCCTATCAGCTAGATGGTGGGGTAACGGCCTACCATGGCATCGACGGGTAGCTGGTCTGAGAGGACGATCAGCCACACTGGGACTGAGACACGGCCCAGACTCCTACGGGAGGCAGCAGTGGGGAATCTTGCGCAATGGGCGAAAGCCTGACGCAGCAACGCCGCGTGAGGGACGAAGGCCTTCTGGGTTGTAAACCTCTTTCAGTAGGGACGATAGTGACGGTACCTGCAGAAGAAGCCCCGGCCAACTACGTGCCAGCAGCCGCGGTAATACGTAGGGGGCGAGCGTTGTCCGGAATCATTGGGCGTAAAGAGCTCGTAGGCGGCTTGGCAAGTCGGGTGTGAAATCTCCAGGCTCAACCTGGAGTCGCCACTCGATACTGCCATGGCTAGAGTCCGGTAGGGGACCACGGAATTCCTGGTGTAGCGGTGAAATGCGCAGATATCAGGAGGAACACCAGTGGCGAAGGCGGTGGTCTGGGCCGGTACTGACGCTGAGGAGCGAAAGCGTGGGGAGCGAACAGGATTAGATACCCTGGTAGTCCACGCCGTAAACGTTGGGCACTAGGTGTGGG
>JAJZLP010000092.1 GCA_021803325.1 Actinomycetes bacterium | reverse complement strand
CAACCATCGCCTGTAGGCACTGGCTGTCCCCTGGCCTGGCCTGGCCTGGCCCCTGGCCCCTGGCCCCTGGCCCCTGGCCCCTGTCCCCTGTCGGCTGTGGCTGGGGAGCCGCCGTCCTTTGAAGGTCCGCCTGTGCCCTGTCGGCTGTGGCTGGGGAGGCGCCGTCGATTGAAGGTCCTGAGCCGCTCTTGGCCATAGGCACTGCACCGGGGTTGGCCGCGCTGGACTGGGGGTTGGCCGTGCTGCACCGGAGGTTGGCCGCGCTGCACCGGGGGTTGGCCGCGCCGCACCGGAGGTTGGCTACGTGGGACCGGAGGATGGCCACGTGGGACCGGAGGTTGGCCACGTGGGCGGGCTCTGCATGCGACTCATCGCCAAGCACCGTCAACGCCCAGTCGACCTCGTGTGGCGTGCTCTGTCATCGTGGTTGCCCACGCTCCTCTGAGCGCCCAGCCGGCCGCTGGTCTGACCGGGGGCCGACGAGCCCGTGGAAGCGGCCCGACAAGTGCCTCGAAGGCGCGGACATCTGGGTCGGCTTGCTGCGTGCACCGGGCTCGGAGCCGGTGGGTGGGATCACCGTCGATCTGCGTCGTGAGCCGCAAGGTCTGACCCTCCCGACAGTTCTCCACCCTGCCGGACGCTGTCCGGCCAACACCGGGGGCAGATGTCACGGGTGGAGTGCGACCGGAAGCTTCCGGTGGTACGGGACGAAAGGACGTTAAGGACATGGCTTCGATGAAGCGAGGTGCCAGTGTGCTGGCGGGGAGTACCGGAGCCGCGGCAATCGCCCTCTTCGCTGGTGGGGCGTTTGCAGCGGCGCCGTTGACTGCTGCCACAGTGTCTGCAACATCGCCGGTTCCGTCGCATGCCTGTGTGCAGACGCCGGCTCCTCCGTCGTCGCCGCTGCCGGTATCGGCGCAGGGTGGGGGCAGCCTCACTGTAGGTGGTTTCGGTGGCTCGGTGAGCGCCAGCAGCAGCAAGGGCGCTGAGCTGTGCTTCAGCAGCCCGAGTGGTGGTCTGCCGAGCCTGCCGAGTGGTGGTCTGCCGAGCCTGCCGAGTGGTGGTCTGCCGAGTGGCGGTCTGCCGAGCCTGCCGAGTGGTGGTCTGCCGAGTGGCGGCCTGCCGAGCCTGCCGAGTGGCGGCCTGCCGGGTCTGCCGAGTGGCGGCTTGCCGGGTCTGCCGAGTGGTGGTCTGCCGAGCCTGCCGAGTGGCGGCCTGCCGAGTGGTGGTCTGCCGGGCCTGCCCGGCAGCTCGGGAGGGACCACGGCGCAGCCGACCTGTGTGCAGACGCCAGCTCCTCCGTCGTCGCCGCTGCCGGTATCGGCGCAGGGTGGGGGCAGCCTCACTGTGGCTGGTTTCGGTGGTTCGGTGAGCGCCAGCAGCAGCAGGGGCGCTGAGCTGTGCTTCAGCAGCCCGAGTGGTGGCTTGCCGAGTGGTGGTCTGCCGGGCTTGCCGAGTGGCGGTCTGCCGGGTCTGCCGAGTGGTGGTCTGCCGAGCCTGCCGAGTGGTGGTCTGCCGGGCCTGCCCGGCAGCTCGGGAGGGACCACGGCACAGCCGACCTGCGTGCACACGCCGGCTCCGCCGGCGTCACCACTGCCGGGTGGGGCCAGCACCATCACCACGGGTTCGCTCGCAGGTGGAAGCATGACGATCACCGGGAGCACGACGTCCGGCCTCGGCATCTGCGTCCAGCCTCCGGCTGGACTGCCCGGATTGCCGTCGATCCCCTGATCGGGCCTGGATAGAGCGCTTGCCAAAGGGCGTTGGCGCGGCTGCCGATCGCCGGATGTTGAGCACCCGCTCCGTCCGGCGATCGGCGGCCGTCTACCGCGATGGGCTGCGGCGAGGTGGCGGTCGACCGGCGGATGGTCGATCGATCAGCGGCGGAGCGCCACTGGCGTGGTGCCGGGACAGCGTGGCTCCGGCGCTCCACAGCGGCCGAGGGCAAGGGGAGGACGCCGGTCGGGGATAATCGGTTCGTGCGGATCGTCAGCCTGGTTCCCTCCGCCACCGAGACGCTGATCGCCTGGGGTGTCCCGCCGGTCGCCTGCACGAGGTTCTGCGAGCAGCCCGGGATCCCGACGGTTGGCGGCACCAAGAACCCCGATGTCGAGGCCATCGTTCGCCTGGCACCCGACCTGGTGGTGTTGGACGAGGAGGAGAACCGCCGGGAGGACCACGATGCCTTGGTGGCAGCGGGCGTGCCAGTGCACGTCCTGGCCATCCGCTGCGTCGATGACGTCGCTCGCCAGCTTCCGGGGTTCGCTCGCCGCATCGGGATCACGTGGGACCCGCCGCTGCTCGGAGCAGCCATGCCCACGCGGGCGTCCGTGGTTGTGCCGATCTGGCGCCGGCCCTGGATGCTGCTGGGTCGTCCGACGTATGGGGAGTCCATGTTGGCGCATGTGGGTCTGGCGCTGCGCTCCCCGTCCGGGTCCGGGCCGTACCCGCAGGTCGAGCTGGACGAGATGGCCGCCCTCGGCGCGGACCTGGTCCTTGCCCCGAGCGAGCCCTACCCGTTCAGCGAGCGGCACCGGACGGAGCTCGAGGTGGTGGCGCCTGTCGTGCTCCAGGAGGGCAAAGACCTGTTCTGGTGGGGGATCCGCACGGGGCCGGCACTGGCCAGGCTGGCTGTACTGGCCGAGCGCATCGGAGCATGAGGATCAGCCGTGCAGCCTGGCGGTGGCGGTGGCGGTGGCGGTGGCGGTGGCGTCGAGTTGCAGGCCGGATGTGGTGCCGGGGGGTCCGGGGCCGGCAACGGCTGACTCCGGTTCTGGCGGAGGATGGAGCCTGGGCCGCTACCAGCTGCCCCCGGGACTCGCGGCAGGTCAGAACCGGGGCCGGCAACGGCTGACCCCGGTTCTGGCGGAGGATGGAGCCTGGGCCGCTACCAGCTGCCCCCGGGACTCGCGGCAGGTCAGAACCGGGGCCGGCAACGGCTGTCCCGGGTTCCGGCGGGGGGACGAAGCAGGTCCCAACGATGGTTGGTCCCGGCCACGGTGGCGTGCCGCCTTCGGCCTTCAGGATCTTCCGATGTCCGCCGATGTCAGATTGGATGGCGCTGTCGTCGGTGAGCAGCGTGGCAGCCGAACGTCGGCGCGTGCGCCCGAAGACGACGTACGGCGCGAACGGGGGAGCGGTCCGATGGTGAGGATCCGAAGGCGATGAGGGCCTCGGAACAGGCGGGCGCGCCACTCGGACAGGCGGAAGCCGGCGAGGGCGGGACCAGGCAGCCAAGGTATGAGAAGACTCCGCCGGAGTCGCCGTTCGAGTCGCCGTTCGAGTCGCCGTTCCCGTCGCCGTCCGCGTCGCCGTTCGAGTCGCCGTTCCCGTCGCCGTCCGCGTCGCCGTCCGCGTCGCCGTCCCAGTTCTTGTCGCAGTTGCCGTTGCAGGCCCCGTGCCCGTCTCCGTCCCCGTCGCACACAACGCCGACACCTGCGTCTGATGCGGTGGTCGTAGACGCCTGTCCGGTCGCCGGTGCAGCTCCGGTGGAACCATCGCGGCTGGAGACCAGCGGCTCCTCGTCGACCCGGGTGTCGAGGGAGGTCGAGCCTCCTCCGGTGGCGCACCGGGGTGTGCTCGACGTGGTCCTGCCGATGCGTCCGGAGCTGGACCTGGGTGAGGACAGCGAGCGGACCGAACAGTTCGTCTTTCCCGCGTTGTGGCGCACGGTCGCCGTGGTGTGGTGGGCCGTGGCCTCCGTTGCCGCCGTGGTCCTGGTGGCGACCGTGCACACGGGACTGCCCTTCATGGTCGACGTGGTGCTGTCGGCCGGGCTGTTCACCATACCTGGACTGGGCATCTCCCGGCTGCTGGTGCGTCGCAGCCACCCAGGGCAGCGCGAGATGTGGTGGCTCTTCCTCTACGGCCTGCGCTGCTTCTTCGTCTATGGCTACATGGCCGCCGCCATCTTGATCGCGAGGTGGTTGGCTGATCAGCCTGTGGGATCTGTCTCGTGGAACACAGCGCGCGCGGTGGCTGTAGGGTTCGGTGCCGTCGCTATCGTGGCATGGGGCTTGGTGGTGCAGGACACGGTCCGCCATGGCGTAGGTGGCCGAGACCGCTCGGAGCTGGCCGTCGACCTGGCCATGGCTGCCGTCGTCGTAAGCGGACCGGCCCTCGTGTTCGGCTCCACGCTCGTCCCCGGGAAGATCCATGCGGTGGCCTCGGCGCTCGGGGCGTTGCAGCCGGTGGACGCTGCCTTCGGCATCGCCGCCGCCGCGTTCTGGTGCGCCGTGGCGGTGAAGCTCCTGAGCGACACCACGGGGCTGCGGGCGATGTCGGTCGACGCGCTCGACCTTGTCGCCCTGGTGGTGGTGCTGGCCTCGCCGCCGATGGTGGCGCTGGCGCCCGTGCTGGGCGACCACATGGCGGTGCTGTGGCTCACGCTCCCCCTGGTGTTCCTGGCGGTGGTCCTCCCCGGCCAGATCTGCGCGGCGATCATGCTGATGGTCCGAGTCGCCCAGGCGAACCGGAGGATCGTGTGGTGGCTGGTGACGTTGCTCGTCGTGTCGACTGCTGACGCGTGGGCACAGCTGGCGATGGCACTGTCGGGCTACCGGCTGCCGGCACCGCCGTTCATCGCTGCGGCGTCGATCAATTTCGGGTTCTTCCTGCTCCTGCCGTTGGTGGAGCGGCGCCGGCTGATCGTCGGTTTCGGCCGGCTCGGGCCCAGCGAGCAGCTGCGCCGCTGGGACGTGGTGCCGGCCGTGGTGGCGCTCGGAGCGCTGGCCCTCGTCGTCCAATTCCTCGTCTCCGATCCCGCTGGTGTTGTTCGCATCGCCATGCTCGCCGTGCTCGGGCTGATGGTCCTCTTCGGAAGTTCCCGGCACTACGCGGGCGTGCGCGAAACGAGGAAGCTGCACCACAAGGTGGAGGAGATGACCGACGAGCTGTACTCCCAGTCTCGGGTCGACCCCCTCACCGGCCTGTGCAACCGCCGAGCGCTCTACGAGCGGTTCCCCCAGATAGCGGCGTCGTGTGCCCGCTCCAAGCGGCCGCTGTCGGTGGTGATGATCGATCTCGACAACTTCAAGCGGTTCAACGACATGCATGGCCACCTGGCGGGCGACGGCGTGCTGCGCGAGGTCGCCACCCTGGTCCGATCGGTTCTGCGCGGCGAGGATCTCGCTGCGCGCTTCGGTGGTGAGGAGCTGTGCCTGCTGCTCCCGGGTGCAGATCCGGCGCAGGGTGCGATGCTCTTGGAGCATCTGCGGCGCGACCGGTCCGCTGTGGGCCCGGTCCCGGCGTTCGGGCTCTTCAAGCCGGCGGGTCCGGCGTTCGGCGGTCAGGCTCATGACCCGGCGTTCGACCTGGCGAGCCCGGCGGCGTCCGGTGCGGCGAACGGAGCGACGCACGGTCCGGATCGGGTCGTCGTCACGTTCTCGGCCGGCGTGGCGCAATGGCGGCCGGGCGATCGCCTCGAAGACGTGCTCCGGCGCGCCGACGCCGCGTGCTACACGGCGAAGGCGTTGGGGCGCGACCGGGTGGTGGTCGACGGCAGTGGTGATCCGACCGATCCCGTGGCGGTCCCGCCCGTCCAGGAGCGGTGATCCAGTAGCGCCCATCCAGGAGCGGTGATCCGGTAGCGCCCGTGCAGGAGCGGTGATCCGGTAGCGCCCGTCCAGGAGCGGTGATCGAGTAGCGGCCATCGAATGGCGCCCATGCAGGAGCGCCCATCCAGGAGCGCTGATCCAGCAGTGTCCGGCGACGGTGGCATGGTCGCCGGTCCAGTGGTCGTCGAGGGCCTGGTGGTCCCATCCGTCCAGTGCCGGTCGGCGACCGTGGTGGCTCTGCGGCCCAGCAGCGGCCTGCGGCTGTGGTGGTCGTGCCGGCGGGCGTATGGTGGTGCGTGGGGGCCGGCTGGTGCGTGCGGTCGTCTGTCGGGGTTGCGCGGAGGGTCGGCCGGTCGCATGGCGGCGCCGGCCTGACGGCACGAGGGAGGTCGCCATGCAGGTGCGAGACAAGCTCTACATCGGTGGATCGTGGGTGCCCTCCTCGGGCACAGGCACGCTCCAAGTCGTGAACTCGACCACTGAAGAGGTGATGGCGTCCGTCCCCGAGGGGACCGCCGACGACGTCGACGCCGCGGCACGCGCGGCAGCCGCAGCGTTCGAGGGATGGGCGGCAGTGCCTGCCGACGAGCGGGGGAAGTTCCTCAGCCGTATCCAGGACGCGCTGGCCGCCCGCACGGACGAGATCGCCCGGACCGTGGCGGAGGAGGTCGGCATGCCGTTGATGCTGGCCACCTTGGTGCAGGCCGGCCTGCCCGTCATGGACTTCGCCATGGCTGTCCAGGCGCTGGGCGAGCTGCGGTGGGAGGAGGAGATCGGCAACTCACTCGTCGTGCGCGAGCCCGCCGGAGTGGTCGGGGCCATCACCCCGTGGAACTACCCGCTGCACCAGGTGGCAGCCAAAGTCGCCGGTGCGCTCGGTGCCGGCTGCACCGTGGTCCTGAAGCCGAGCGAGGTGGCGCCGCTCACGGCCTTCATGCTCGCCGAGGTCATCGACGAGGTAGGGCTGCCGGCCGGTGTCTTCAACCTCGTCACCGGGGTTGGGCCGGTGGTGGGCGAGGCCATCGCCGCACACCCGAAGGTCGACATGGTGTCGTTCACGGGGTCGACGCGGGCCGGCAAGCGGGTGATGCAACTGGCTGCGGACACCGTCAAGCGGGTTGCGCTCGAGCTCGGCGGCAAGTCGGCCAACATCATCCTCGACGACGCCGATCTGTCGAAGGCCGTGCCGGCCGGAGTGGCCGCCGCCTACCTGAACTCGGGCCAGACGTGCTCGGCGCTGACGCGGATGCTCGTGCCGCGTGACCGCCTGGGCGAGGCGGAGGAGCTCGCCGGTCCGGCAGCGGAGGGCTACACCTGCGGTGACCCGTTCGACGCGGCGACGCGTCTCGGGCCGCTCGTGTCCGCCGCCCAGCGCGAGCGCGTCCGGGGTTACATCGCCGCTGGCCTCGACCAGGGTGCCAAGCTGGTCACAGGTGGTGCCGAAGCGCCCGACGGTCTTGATCGGGGGTTCTTCGTGCGGCCGACGGTGTTCTCGGAGGTCACGAGCGACATGACGATCGCTCAGGAGGAGATCTTCGGGCCGGTGCTGTCGATCCTGCCGTACGACACCGAGGACGACGCGGTGCGCATCGCCAACGACACGGTGTACGGGCTGGCGGGTGGGGTGTGGTCCGCCGATCGGGCCCGAGCCGAGCGGGTGGCCCGCCGGATGCGCACGGGCCAGGTCGACATCAACGGCGGCTCGTTCAACCCCGGTGCGCCATTCGGGGGCTACCGGCAGTCGGGGATCGGTCGAGAGCTCGGGCGGTTCGGGGTCGAAGAGTTCCTGGAGGTCAAGTCCCTGCAGCGCTGACGTCGGCTCGGTGACGGCCGGCTGCCATTGGGGGGGTCATACCAGCGGCGGGCCATCGTCCTCGGCGACCGGGCCCCACGCCACGAACACGGGGTTGCTCCCGGCCAGTCGCCACCCGCCCCCCGGCAGCGGGGCTGCCCGGGAGACCGACAGCTGGGCCATACGACCCAGGCGATCGGCTGCCTCGGCGGCACGCTCCAGGCCAGTGAACGTCGCCACCACCCGGCCGCCGGGTCGCAGCCGGCGCAGGGCGGCGTCGAGCACCGGTGTTCCGCCGCCGCCGACGAACACCCGATCGGGGTCGGGCAGGCCGACGAGCGCCTCCGGCGCGTGGCCCGTGACCACGTGGACGCCGGCGCCCAACCGGGCGGCATTGGCTGCCACGCGTGCAGCGCTGTCGTCGTCCTGCTCCACCGCGAACACGGTCAGGCCTGGGCAGACGAGCGCGCACTCGACAGCCACGGATCCGCTGCCCGCACCCAGGTCCCACAGGACGCCGGCGGCAGGCAGCGCCAGTTTGCCGAGCACGACGGAGCGCACCTCGGACTTGGTGATCATGCCACCGCGGTGGGCGAACGCGGACTCCGGCAGGCCCCACGCCAGGACCCGGTCGGCGTCGGTGGGTCGGGTGGCCGGGCTGTCGGTCACGCGGTCGCGCTCCCCGGGGCTTGCCGCGTGGAGCGGCCCGACCGGGATGCCGGTGCCGAGGCCGTCGGCGGTGCCTCCCCCGCCGCCGTGGCCCGCGTCAGGGGCGGCGCCCGCACCCCAGCCGACCGATTGCAGGCCGCCGGGCCCCACGAGCACGACCACCGACAGCGGATCGAACCGTCCTGCCGCCAGCGCGGCCAGGTCGATCTCCATCACCTTTTCGTCGGCGCAGCCCAGGCGACTGCACACCGCCACCAGGTCGAGGGTGAGCCCGGCGTCCACCAGGGCCTGGCCGACGGCCTGCGGCGGATTGTCCGGTGAGGTCAAGACAGCTGCTTTGCGGGCCAGGCGGACGGCGCGCACGGCGTCGGCGAGCGGCCGGCCGTGGGCGGATGCGACCACGGCGTCGTCCCAGGGCAGCCCCAGCCGCGCGAAGGCGACGGCCACGGAGGACGGGGCCGGGATCACCTGCAGCCGATGCCGGTCCACCACCCGGAGCAGGGCGCGGGTGATGCCGAAGAACCCCGGGTCTCCCGATGCCAGCACGCAGACGTCGGCGCCGCCCTCGACGGCCCGCTGGGCCACCTGGTGGGCGAAGTCGTCGGCGTCACCGGTCATGTCGATGGTCGGCACCAGCCGGGCGCCCGCTTCGGCCCCCGACCGCTCACCGACCCAGTGTCGCCAGGCGTCGAGATGTCGGGCGCTGCCTGCGACATACCGGGCATGGGCCACGGCTTTGCGTGCGTCGGGTCCGAGCGCCGCCAGTGCGTCGCCCAAAAGGCCGACCACGCTGACCGTGCCGTCCACCACGCCGCCTCGCAGCACGCTGAGGCTCGGGCCCTGGACGTCAACCATGCGGTGTCACCGGTAGGCGCTCGGGTGTACCCGAGCGCCATGCCCGCCCGTCGATCCCCTGGCACTCGGGACACGGGGCAGTGGGGCCATCGGCGTCGTCGTCGTCGTCCATAGGATCGCCCGATCCTATCGGCGCGCCGGCTCGCAGCCGGAGGGCATCGTCAGCGGTCCGCCACGAGCGCCGACGAGGCGAGCCGCACGAACCGCTCGGCGGGGGCCGGGTCGGCACCCAGGTGCAGATGGAGGTAGCTGGCGAGCATGGTGACGGTGGAGAACCCCGCCGGTGCCCGGCCTCCCCGCCCGACCAGGTCGAGCGCGTCGCCGGGCGGACCGACGGTCGAGTAGTGGTACTCGTGTCCCCGAAGCGTGGTGCCGGCAGCGCCCAGCGGGCAGTCGGCAACCACGGTTGCCGTCCGGTAGCCGAGCGTCGGCCGATCCGTCATGGTGCCGTCGGCCGGCACGACGCCGACCATGGGGTGACCGTCGAGCGAGCGGCACAGCCACAGCAGCCCGCCACACTCGGCCCACGTCACCAGGCCAGCGCCGATCCGGGCCCGAACGTCGTCGAGCATCGGCCGGTTGGCGCCGAGCGCCTCGGCGAAGACCTCGGGGAACCCGCCGCCGACGACGAGGCCCGTGGCACCGGCCGGCAGCCCGGGGTCCGCGGCAGGGTCGAACGGCACCAGCTCGGCCCCTGCCTGCTCGAGCCGCTCCAGGTTGTCGGGGTAGGTGAAGCTGAAGGCGGGTCCGGCGGCGACCGCGATCGTGGCATGCCCCACCCGCCGTGCCGGCGCCGGCTCGCCGACAGCGGTCGCCGGAGCGGCGCGTGCCAGGGCTACGACGGCGCCGAGGTCGATCCCGGCTGCCACGACGTCGGCGAGTCGCGCCACCGCGCGCGCCGCGGCAGGCCGGTCCTCCACCACGGGCACCAGCCCGAGATGGCGGTCCCGCCAGGTGAGGGCATCGTCGCGGTGCAGTGCCCCGAGCACCGGCAGCCCGAGCGGTTCCAGTGCTGCTCGCAGCAGCTCCTCGTGCCCGGCGCTGCCCACCCGGTTGAGGATGACGCCGGCCACGGAGATGCCGGCGTGCAAGGTGTTGAAGCCGTGCACCATGGCCGCCACCGATCCGCTCATCGCGGCGGCGTCGACGACGAGGACGATCGGGGCGCCGATGGTGGCGGCGACGGCGGCGGTGCTCGCCTGCATACCCGGGCCCGCCCCGTCGAACATTCCCATCACCCCCTCCACGACCAGGATGTCGGCCCCGGCGCCGGCTCGCGCCGCCAGAGCGCTGACGGCGTCCTCGCCGCAGATCCACGCGTCGAGGTTCCGCGGTGGCCGGCCGGTCGCCAGCGCGTGGTAGCCGGGATCGATGAAGTCGGGGCCGACCTTGGCGGAGGCCACCCGCAGGCCCGTCCGGCGCAGCGCCGCCATCAGGCCGGTGGCGACGGTGGTCTTGCCGGCGCCCGAGTGGGTGCCGGCGATCACGATGCGGGGACCGAGCACCCCGTGCAGGCCCGAAGCCCGCGGGCTGCCGGCGCCCGACGAGACGGTGCCGGCGATCGGTCCGATGCCCATGGCGGCAGGCTATCGGGGCCCGTGGGCGGTGCCGGGGGTGGTGGCGGCTGGCTGTCGGGGCCCGTGGGCGGTGCCGGGGGTGGTGGCGGCTGGCTGTCGGGGCCCGCTGGCGGTGCCGGGGCCCCGTGGGCGGTGCCCGGGGCCGTGGCGGCTGCGGCGGCGAGCGCGCTAGCATCGGACGAGCCGTCAAACGGGTCCTGCGAGGCCCGTACGGGACCGGAGGATGCAGGTGGCCGAGCGCGAACGGAAGTTGACACCGCCGCGGGGCGGGGCGTTCGTGCCACGGGTGCAGGTCCTGTCGGCTGCGGACGTCCACCGGGCGCTCACCCGCATCGCGCACGAGATCGTCGAGCGCAACCGCGGGCTCGAGGACGTGGTCGTCGTGGGGCTGCAGACCGGCGGCGTGCCCCTGGCCTACCGGATCGGCCAGATCCTGGGCGAGATGCACGACGGCGCGCACGTCCCGGTCGGCACGCTCGACGTGGCCTTCTACCGGGACGACATCGGCATACGCCCGGTGCTGCCCGAGGCGTCCACGGAGATCCCGGGCGACCTTGCCGGAACGGTGGTGATCCTCGTCGATGACGTGCTGTTCACCGGTCGGACGATCCGTGCCGCGCTGAACGCCCTGTCGGACTTCGGCCGGGCCCGGTCGGTCCAGCTCGCCGTGATGGTCGACCGGGGGCACCGTGAGCTGCCGATCCGGCCTGACTACGTGGGCAAGAACCTTCCGACCCGCTTCGACGAGCAGGTCGACGTCAGCCTGGACGGGGTCGTGCTCGGCGACGTGGTGCCGCGGTGAGAGGATCGGTCGTGGTCGCCGCCGGCCCCGGCGCGTCCGGGGGAGCCTCGCCGGAGCCCGGCGCTGGCGTGACGGCCCGTGGCGCCGGACGCTCAGGTACCGGGGCTCGGGGTGCACGTGCCCGGGAAGCCTCGGGTGCCGCGGCTCGGGTGGGGGCGGCGGAGCGGTCGGGTGCCGCGGCTCGGGTGGGGGCGGCGGAGCAGTCGGGTGCCGCGGCTCGGGTGGGGGCGGCGGAGCGGTCGGGTGCCGCGGCTCGGGTGGGGGCGGCGGAGCGGTCGGGTGCCGCGGCTCGGGTGGGGGCGGCGGAGCGGTCGGGTGGTTCGTCGCAGGCCGATGCCGCCAGCGGGCAGGATTCCGACGACGGGGGGTCCCAGTCAGTGCCGGCACCGCCCGGCGGTCCTGGCGGCCGCCGCCGCCATCTGCTGTCCATCGACGATCTCGGCGCCGAGGGCATCGCGACCGTGCTTCGCCTGTCGGACCGGTTCGTGGAGGTGGCGCGGCGACCCATCCCCAAGGTGCCGGCGCTGCGGGGCCGGACCGTGGCCTCGGTGTTCGCCGAGAGCTCCACCCGGACGCGCCTGTCGTTCGAGACAGCGGCCCGGCGGCTGTCGGCCGATGTCATCTCGTTCAGCCCAGCCGGGTCGTCGCTCGCCAAGGGCGAGTCCCTGCGGGACACGGTGCAGACGGTGGCGGCCATGGGCGTCGACTGCTTTGTGGTGCGACACGGCTGTGCGGGGGTGCCCGCCCAGGTGGCCGGCTGGACCGGAGCGAGCGTGGTCAACGCCGGCGACGGGTGGCACGAGCACCCGACTCAGGCGCTCCTGGACTGCGCCACCATCCGCCAGGTGCTTGCCGAGCGCGACGGGATGGCGGTCGACGACGTCGGTGTCGACGGGTTCGTCGGCCTCCGGGTGGCCATCGTCGGGGACGTCGCCCACAGCCGGGTGGCCCGTTCGGGGATCCTCGCCCTCGCTGCCCTCGGTGCCCGGGTGACCCTGGTGGCGCCGGGCAGCCTGCTGCCGCCGTCGCTCGTGGGCTGGCCGGTCGAAGCGGTCACGGCCGACCTCGACGACGTGCTGCCGGAGACCGACGTCTGCTACGTGTTGCGGCTGCAGACCGAGCGCGGGGCGGGTGCCTTCGTGCCGTCGCCGCGCGAGTACACGGCCGGCTTCGGCTTGACGGCCCGGCGCGCGGCACTGCTGCCTGACCATGCCATGGTGCTGCATCCCGGCCCGATGGTCCGCGGTGTGGAGATCGCCGCCGACGTGGCGGACCTTCCTCGCACGGTCGTGCTCCGCCAGGTCGCCAACGGCGTCGCGGTGCGGATGGCGGTGCTGTTCCTGCTGCTCGGTGCGGAGGAGGCCACCGCCGATGCCTGATCGTCCACCGGCACCTGCCGGCGCCGCTGCCCCGTGGCCGGGGACGGTTGTGATCCGTGGGGGCACCGTGGTCGACGAGACCGGCACCCGGCAGGCCGACGTGCTGGTCCGCGACGGCCGTGTCGTCGCCGTGGAGAAGAGGATCACCATCCCCGGTGGCGCCACCGTCCTCGATGCCGGCGGGTGCCTGGTGGCGCCGGGTCTGGTCGACCTCCACGCGCACCTCCGCCAGCCCGGGGCGGAGGAAGCGGAGACCGTGGAGTCCGCCAGCCGCGCCGCGGTGCTCGGCGGGTTCACCGCCGTGGTGGCCATGCCCAACACGGACCCGCCCGTCGACAACGCGGCGGTGGCGCTCGAGGTGCTGGCTCTCGGAGCGGCCTCGCTGTGTCGCGTGGCCGTCGCCGGCGCCATCACCGTGGGCCGCGCCGGGGAGCGTCTGGCCCCGATGGGGGAGCTCGCCGCCCTCGGCGTCCGGCTGTTCACCGACGACGGTGCGGGTGTCCAGGACGGCGGGCTCATGCGCCGGGCGCTCGACTACGCCCGTGGGCTCGGCGTGACCCTGGCCCAGCACTGCGAGGACCGGGCCATCGCCGCTGGTGGCCTGATGCACGAAGGCGAGTGGTCCGCTCGCCTGGGGCTGCCGGGGGTGCCGGCCGCAGCAGAAGAGGCGATGGTGGCCCGTGACATCGCTCTCGTCGCTGCCACCGGGGCGCCCATGCACTTCCTCCACCTGTCGTGTGCCGGGTCGCTGTCGCTGGTCGCCGCGGCCAAAGCGGCGGGGATGCCGGTGACCGCCGAGGTGGCGCCGCACCACCTGGCGCTCACCGATGCGGAGCTCGCCGCCTACGACCCGCTGTTCAAGGTCAACCCGCCGTTGCGGAGCGCCGCGGACGTCGCCGCGGTCCGCCGGGCGTGTGCCACCGGCACGGTCGACGCGGTGGCAACCGACCACGCCCCTCATGCCGCCAACACCAAGGAGGCGCCGCTCGACGAGGCCCCGCCGGGCATGCTGGGGTTGCAGACAGCGTGGCCGGTGGCGCTGGCGGCCCTGCACCGCGGCGATCCCGGCCTGGGCGCCGATGGGGAAGCCGTGCCCGCACTGTCCGTCGCTGACGTCATCGGGCTGTTGAGCTGGCGCCCGGCCCGGATTGCCGGTCTCGATCGCGCCGGCGGCGGGGACCAGGGCGGTCCCGTCGCGGCGGGGGAGCCGGCCAACCTGTGCGTGCTCGACCCGGCGCACACCTGGACGGTCGAGGCCGGCGCGCTGGCAAGTCGCAGCGGGAACTCCCCGTGGCGCGGTCGCACGCTGACCGGATCGGTACGGCACACGGTGGTGGCAGGAGAGCCGGTCGTGATCGGCGGGGAGGCGCAGCGATGACCGGTCCGGTGACGTCGACGGGGGCGGTCCGGAGCAGCCCGGTACGAGCGCCTGCGCTCCTGGTGCTGGCCGACGGCGAGGTGTTCGAGGGCGAGGCGATCGGCGCGCCGCCCCCCGATGGCGTGGCCACCGGTGAGGTCGTCTTCAACACGGTCCTGTCGGGCTACCAGGAGGTGCTGACCGACCCGAGCTACGCCGGGCAGGTCATCGCCTTCACCTACCCGCACATCGGCAGCTACGGCGTCACGCCCGAGGACGACGAGGCCAAGCGCCCGTTCTGTCGCGGCATCGTGGTCCGGGACCTCGTGGAGCGACCGTCGAACTGGCGGGCCACCGGAGGTCTCGACGACTTCCTGGTCCGTCACGGCGTCCCCGGCATCAGCGGTGTCGACACGCGCCGGCTCACCCGGCACTTGCGGAGCGAAGGTGCCATGGGATGCGCCTTTGGGACCGCAGACGAAACGGCCCTGTGGGCCGCGGCCGCGGCCGAGCCGGGGACGAGCGGGAAGGACCTGGTCGCCGGGGTCACCACCCGCACCCCCTACACGGTGGGAGCGGGGCCGCTGCGCGTCGTCGCCTACGACTTCGGCGTCAAGACGACGATGCTCCGCCACCTCGGGTCCCGCGCCACGGTGACCGTCGTGCCCGCTGCCACACCTGCCGACGAGGTGCTGGCGCTCGAGCCCGACGGCGTGCTCCTGTCGAACGGGCCCGGCGATCCCGGGGCGCTGCCGGCGCAGGCGACCATCGTGAGCGACCTGCTCGGTCGGGTCCCGATCTTCGGGATCTGCCTGGGTCACCAGCTGCTGGCGAGTGCCGTGGGTGCCCGGACGTACAAGCTGCCGTTCGGCCACCACGGGGGCAACCACCCGGTGGGGCACCGGCCTCGGGGCACCGTGGAGATCACCTCGCAGAACCACAACTACGCGGTCGACGAGGCGTCGTTGCTCGGCGCGTCGGCGTCGACCGAGGTGACGCACGTCAACCTGAACGACGGGGTGGTCGAGGGCATCGCCATCCCCGCTGCACGAGCCTTCAGCGTCCAATACCACCCCGAGGCCGGTCCGGGACCGCACGACGCCCACCCGCTGTTCGACCGGTTCTGGCAGATGATCGACGGAGGTCAACGGTGATCGAGACGGTGCCGCACACCGGTGGGGGGCGCTGATGCCCCGCCGCGACGACATCGAGACGATCCTGGTGATCGGCTCCGGCCCGATCGTGATCGGGCAGGCCTGCGAGTTCGACTACTCGGGCACGCAGGCGTGCCGGGTGCTCGGCGAGGAGGGCTACCGGGTCGTGCTGGCCAACTCCAACCCGGCCACCATCATGACGGACCCGGGATTGGCGTACCGGACCTACGTGGAGCCGCTCGACCCGGAGATGCTCAGTGCCATCGTGGCGCGCGAGCGCCCCGACGCCCTGCTGCCGACCCTGGGCGGCCAGACCGCGCTCAACCTGGCCATGGCGCTCGTCGAGCGTGGCGTGCTGCAGGAGCACGGCGTGCAGCTCATCGGCGCCAGCGCCGAGGCGATCGCCACGGCGGAGGACCGGGACCGCTTCAAGACGGCGATGGAGGAGATCGGCCTGCAGGTCCCCGCGTCGGGCTTCGCCCACGACCTGCAGGAGGCGCTCGACATCGGGGACGCCGTCGGCTACCCGATCATGGTCCGGCCCAGCTACATCCTGGGCGGGGCCGGCACCGGCGTGGCCCACGACCGCGGCGAGCTCGAGCGCGTGGCGGCAGAGGGGCTGGCTGCCAGTCCCGTGCACCAGGTGCTGGTCGAGCAGTCGATCGTCGGGTGGAAGGAGTACGAGCTCGAGGTCATGCGCGACCGAGCGGACAACTGCGTGGTGGTGTGCGCCATCGAGAACCTCGACCCCATGGGCGTGCACACCGGCGACTCCATCACCGTCGCCCCCGCCCAGACCCTGTCCGACGTGGAGTACCAGGCGATGCGGGACGAGGCGTTCGCCTGCATCCGCCGGGTGGGAGTGGAGACCGGCGGATCCAACATCCAGTTCGCCGTCGACCCGGCGACCGGCCGGCGGCTCGTGATCGAGATGAACCCGCGGGTGTCGCGGTCCTCGGCGCTCGCGTCGAAGGCCACCGGGTTCCCGATCGCCAAGATCGCCGCCCGCCTGGCCGTCGGCTACACCCTCGACGAGATCGACAACGACATCACCGGGGTGACACCGGCCAGCTTTGAGCCGACCATCGACTATGTCGTCACCAAAGTGCCCCGGTGGGCGTTCGAGAAGCTCCCCGGTGCGCCCGAGGGGCTCGGCACCCGCATGCAGTCGGTGGGCGAGGTCATGGCCATCGGGCGCACCTTCCCCGAGTCTCTCCAAAAGGCCCTTCGCTCGCTCGAGCAGGGCCGGGCCGGGCTCAACGCCGATCCTGCCGAGCAAGCCCTCGACGCGCTCGACGACGACACGCTGCTCGCCCGCGCCGCACAGCCGACACCCGGACGGGTGTTCGAGCTCGAAGCCGCGCTGCGGCGGGGCATCACGGCCGACGAGGTGCACCGGGCCACCGGGGTCGACCCGTGGTTCCTCGACCAGATCGGCCGGATCACGGCGATGCGCCGACGCATCGAAGCGCTCGCTGTCCCCCCCGCGGGTGAGGGCGAGGTGAGCGCGGAGCAGGACGGAGCCGTCCGACGTGGCGGTGCTGGCGCTGCCGATGGTGCTGGCGGTGGTGGCGGTGTGCTCGACCGGGTCGATCGGCGGGTGTGGCGACAGGCCAAGCGCTCCGGGTTCTCCGACGCGCAGCTCGCCTACCTGCTCGGCAGCGCAGGGGAGCCGGTGACCGAGGATGACGTGCGCGCCGCTCGGCTGGCTGTGGGGGTGCGGGCGACGTTCAAGACGGTGGACACCTGCGCGGCGGAGTTCGAGGCGCGCACGCCCTATCACTACGCAACCTACGAAGACGAGGACGAGATCATGGCCGCGTCGCGGCCGCGGGTGGTGATCCTGGGGTCCGGGCCGAACCGGATCGGTCAGGGCATCGAATTCGACTACTGCTGCGTCCACGCCTCCATGGCGCTGCGGGCCGCCGGCTTCGAGACGGTGATGGTCAACTGCAACCCCGAAACGGTCTCCACCGACTATGACACCTCGGACCGGCTGTACTTCGAGCCGCTGACCGCCGAGGACGTGGCCAACGTGCTCGACGCCGAGCGCCGTGCCGGGCCGGTGGCCGGCGTGATTGTGGCGCTCGGCGGTCAGACGCCGCTGAAGCTGGCGGCCGGGCTGCCGTCAGGGTCGGTGCTCGGTACGCCACCGGCGTCGATCGACGCAGCCGAGGACCGCGAGCAGTGGAACGCGCTGTGCGAGCGGCTCGGCATTGCGCAGCCGCCGGGGGGGACCGCCCAGGACGTGGCGGAGGCGCAGGCTGTCGCCGCCGATGTCGGCTACCCCGTGCTGGTGCGTCCCAGCTACGTGCTCGGCGGTCGGGCCATGGAGATCGTGTACGACGACGACCGGTTGGCCGAAGTCGTCCGCGCCCTCGCCGGATCGCTGGCGCGTGAGGGCGGCCGCGCCGCGGCGGCACCGGTGCTGGTCGACCGGTTCCTCGAGGACGCCGTCGAGGTCGACGTCGACGCGTTGCGAGACCGGACAGGCGAGGTGCTTGTGGCTGGGGTCATGGAGCACGTCGAAGAGGCCGGCGTGCACTCGGGCGATTCGGCCTGCGCGCTGCCGCCACAGACGCTGGGCGCCGACGTGGTGGCGTCCGTCGAGCGGCACACCCGGGCCATCGCCGACGCGCTCGGTGTCGTCGGGCTGATCAACGTGCAATTCGCTGTGAAGGACGGCGTCGCCCACGTCTTGGAGGCGAACCCCCGGGCCAGCCGGACGGTTCCGTTCGTGGCGAAGGCCACCGGTGTGCCCGTGGCCATGGCCGCCGCTCGCCTGATGGTCGGAGCGACGCTGGCCGAGCTGCGCGAGGAGGGAATGGTGCGGCCCCCGACCGGCGGCGGCTACGTGGCGGTGAAGGAAGCGGTCCTGCCGTTCAGCCGGTTCCCCGGTGTGGACACGCTCCTCGGGCCGGAGATGCGCTCGACGGGCGAGGTGATGGGGGTCGGGACCACCTTCGGGCTTGCTTTCGCGAAGAGCCAGATCGCAGCGGGGACCCGGTTGCCCGAGGACGGCACGGTGTTCCTGTCGCTGGCGGACCGAGACAAAGCCGGTGGCCTGGAGGCGGCGCGGGCCTTTCGGGATCTCGGCTTCGCACTGGCGGCGACCACCGGGACTGCCGCATTCCTGGCCGAGCGCGGCGTGCCGGTGGGCACGGTGGTGGCGAAGGTGGGCGAGCAGCGCTCCGGAGCGGAAGACGCCGTCGCGCTCATCGAGTCAGGCGCGGTGCAGCTCGTCGTCAACACCCCGCGGGGTCGTGGTCCTCGTGCCGACGGCGTGCACATCCGCACCGCGGCGCTCGCCAACCAGGTCCCGTGCCTCACCACCGTCGCCGCCGCCCGGGCCGCGGCAGCAGGGATCGCGGACTGGGCGTCGCACCGCCTGTCGGTGATCAGCTTGCAGGAGATGCACGGCGGACGCGACATGGTCGTTGCGCCTCGGCCGAGAGCGGGCGCCGGTGTGCCGTCCCATGGCGCGGCGCCCGGTGGTGCGGTTCCTGGTGGTACGACGCCCGAGGGTGTGCCGCCTGACGGTGAGGCACCAGACGGTGTGCCGCCTGACGGTGCGGCACCAGACGGTGTGGCACCTGGTGGTGCGGTTCCTGGTGGTGCGGCGGAGGCTCCGGCTCGGTGACGGCGGGGTCGGGTCGGGGGGTGGACATGCGCACCCGGGTCGGCACGGTCGCCCTGTCGAACCCGGTGCTCACCGCGTCGGGGACAGCCGGGCGGGCGGCGGAGCTCGGTGCGTACGTTGAGCTCGCCGATCTGGGTGCGGTGGTGGTGAAGTCCCTGTCGGCCGAGCCGTGGCCGGGGAACCCCGCGCCCCGGGTGCATCCCACCCCGGCGGGCATGATCAACTCGGTGGGGTTGCAGGGCCCAGGCATACAGTCGTGGCTGGCCGACGACTTGCCCGCCCTGGTCGAACGGGGTGCCACCGTGGTGGCCAGCATCTGGGGCCGTTCGGTGGACGAATTCGCCCGTGCGGCGGGGATGTTGGCCGGCGCTCGTGGTGTGGTGGCGGTCGAGGTCAACGTGAGCTGCCCCAACGTCGAGGACCGCAGCCGCATGTTCGCGCACTCGCCGGAGGCCACTGCCGCGGCTGTCGACGCGGCAGGTCGAGCGGGGTTGCCGCGCTGGGTGAAGCTGAGCCCGAACGTCCCGGACCTGGTCGGTATCGCCGGGGCGGCGATCGGCGCCGGGGCCGAGGCCTTGGTGCTGGTGAACACCGTTCTGGGTATGGCCATCGACCCGCGGCGGCGTGCCTACCGGCTCGGATCGGGAGCAGCCGGCGGAGGGTTGTCCGGACCGGCCATCCGGCCGATCGCCGTGCGGGCGGTGCACGACTGCAGGGCGGCGTTCCCCACGATCGGCATCGTTGGCGTGGGTGGCATCGCCCGGGGAGTGGATGCGGCGGAGATGCTCGTGGCCGGAGCCGATGCCGTCGAAGTCGGCACTGCGACGTTCGCCGACCCCCGGGCGCCAGCGGTCGTGCTGCGACAGCTCCACCGATGGTGTGCCCGGCATCGTGTGCGGTCCGTTCGCGATCTGGTCGGGTCGGTGCACGAGGGGCAGCCTGTGGTGCCGCTGGCCGCAGAGCATGGCGTGGGGGCTGGGGTGCCTGGTGCCGGGGGTGTGGAGCCTGGTGCTGTGGGGGCTGGGGTGCCTGGTGCCGGGGGTGTGGAGCCTGGTCCGATCCGGGACGGACGGGGAGCTGGCGCGAGCCCGCCGGAGGCTGCGCCCGTCGCGCGCATCGACGAGCCCGACGCGCAGGCGGAAGACACCGTCTTGCTGGCGCGGGTTCGTGCCACCCTCGACGCCATCGACCAGCGCGTGGCGCTACAGGCCGAACAGGTGGGGCACCTGGCGGACGCCATGGCCGCGCTCGCTGCCGCCTTGGGGAGCGAGCGCACCGGGGGCGACACCGGTGGTGGCGCGGGTCGGGACCGGCGTGGTGCGGCAGATGGCCCGGGCCAGGCTGTGGAGCGCCCGATATGACGGCGAGCGGTGCGTCTGCCATGACGGCGAGCGCTGCGTCTGCTGTGACGACGAGCGGTGCGTCTGCCGTGACGACGATCGGAGCGCGGTACATGAAAGCGAGGCCGGAGCGATGATGGCACCAGGCGCGTCATGATGACGACCGGACCTGCAGCGCGTGATCGGCTGGCTCTTGCTCTGGACGTGGACGACCTCGACAGCGCCGTCGTCCTCGCTCGGCGGCTCCGGCCATGGTTTGCTGTTGCCAAGGTCGGGTTGGAGCTCTTCAGCGCGGCAGGACCGCCCGCGATCGCTCGGTTGGCAGACGAGGGATTTGCGGTGTTCGCCGATCTGAAGCTGTACGACATTCCGACGACCGTCGGCAGGGCCGCACGGGTCCTGGGACGAGCCGGGGCGCGGTATCTGACGGTCCACCTGAGCGGCGGCGCTGCTGTGGTCGGCGCGGCGGTGTCCGGCCTTCGCGAGGGCGTTGCGGTGTCCAGCCGAGGCGAGGAACCGGCGGGGGGTGCCGACGGTGCTGCTGTCCTCGGTGTCACGGTGCTCACGAGCGATCCCGATGCGGCGCCCGATCGCGTGGCGGCGCTGGCTGCGATGGCTGCGTCGACGGGCTGCGGCGGTGTGGTGTGTGCAGGATCCGACTTGGAGGTGATCGGTCGGGTCGCCCCTGGCCTCCGACGCGTCGTGCCGGGCATTCGACCGGCAGGAGGTGCCACGGACGACCAGGCGCGTGTCGTGACCCCGGGGGGGGCGGTGGCGGCCGGCGCCGACCTGCTCGTGGTGGGGCGGGCAGTCACGGCTGCGTCCGACGTGGAGGCAGCGGCTGCGGCCGTGCACGACGAGGTGGAGCGCTCCCTCAACGCGGTCGGTCTCTCACGCCCAGGCACGGCGTGGTCTGCCGGTGCGGGCCCCTCGGGATGACCTGCCAGGTGACGGGCGCTAAGGTGACCCCATGCCGCAACCTCCTGCACTCACTGCCGAGCAGCGCCAGGCTGCGCTGGACAAGGCTGCCAAGGTCCGCCGGGACCGGGCTGAAGTGAAGGAGAGGCTCAAGATGGGCACCCTGAGCCTCGCCGACCTCCTGTCCCGAGCCGAGGGCGACGACACTGTGGGCAAGATGAAAGTTCTGTCGGTGCTCGAGTCGCTGCCCGGCCTGGGCAAGGTCAAGGCTCGCCGCCTGATGGAGACCGTCGGGATCAGTGAGACTCGACGGCTGCAAGGCCTTGGTGCCAACCAACGCGAGGCCCTGCTCAGCCACACGGCGCGATCCTGATCGTCGTCCTGTCCGGGCCCGGGGGAGCAGGCAAGGGGACCGTTGCTGAACGCCTCCTCACTGCCGATCCCCGGATCTGGTTGAGTCGGTCGTGGACGACGCGGCCCCAGCGGCCTGGGGAGCCTTCTGACGCCTACGTCTTCGTCGACCGCCATCGGTTCGATGCCAAGGCGGCGTCAGGGGGCTTCCTGGAGCACGCCGAATTCCTGGGTCACGGCTACGGCACGCCAGTGCCCGATCCCCCCGCGGGCCGCGACGTCCTGCTCGAGATCGACGTGCAGGGGGCCCGGCAGGTCAAGGAGCTCGTGCCCGACGCCGTGGTGGTGATGCTGGTGCCGCCGAGCGTCGAGGTGCAGCGCGAGCGTCTCCGTGGCCGTGGTGACGACGAGGCGGCGGTGGCGCGGCGCGTGGCTCGAGGCGTCGGAGAAGTCGAAGAGCTGCGATCGTTCTGTGATCATGTCGTCGTCAACGAGGAGGTCGACCGGGCTGTGGCCGACCTGGTCGCTATACTGAGATCCCATCGTGATGGCGCGCCCCCGGCGGCGGCGTCCCCCAGCGGCCACGCGTGACCCCCCGCTGCCCGGAAGGAACCTGAATGCCGAAGCGAACGACGACGCTCATGGACCCGCCTGTCGAGGTGCTCCTCGACTCGGTCGACTCCAAGTTCACCTTGGTCGCCCTGGCAGCCCGTCGCGCCCGGCAGATCAACTCGTACTACAACCAGCTGGGCGAGGGGCTGGGCATGGTTGCTCCTCCGCAGGTCACCTCGGTGTCGGGCAAGCCCCTGACCATCGCCTTCGAGGAGATCGCCGCTGGCAAGGCGGTGCTCTGCAGGATCGAGCCGGGCGAGGCGGCAGCGGGCGACGAGGAGCCGGTCGCGCCGGGTGCCGCCGCCACCGAGCCGGCACCACCCGGCGCCTGAGCCCCCGACCGGGGCTCGTCGAGTGCACGGCGGTGGTTCCGAGGCTGCGGAGAACGCCGGGGAGCCGGCGCCGGTAGCGGATCGCTCTGGTCCGGCGCTCACCGGGCGGCGCGTTGTCCTCGGGGTGACCGGTGGGATCGCGGCATACAAGGCGGTCGAGGTGTGCCGCCGGCTCGTTGACCTCGGCGCGCACGTCGTCCCGGTGATGACCGAGGACGCCACCCGGTTTGTGGGTGAGGTCACGCTGTCGGCGCTGGCGTCCGAGCCGGTGCAGCGCAGCCTGTGGCGCGAGCAGGACCCGATCCCGCACACCGCACTGGGTCAACAGGCGGACCTGATCGTCGTCGTCCCGGCCACGGCCCGGTTCCTCGGCACGTACGCGGCGGGGATCTCCGACGGGCTGCTTGCTGCCACGGTGCTCGCCACACGCGCTCCGGTCATCGTGTGCCCTGCCATGCACACCGAGATGTGGGAGCACCCGGCTGTGCAGGAGAACCTGGCGACGCTGCGCCGGCGCGGCGTCCATGTCGTGGAGCCGGGGTCGGGCCGGCTGGCTGGCGGGGATGTCGGCACGGGGCGCCTCGCCGATCCGGTCGACATCGTGGCGGCAGTGTCGGCGCGCCTGGCGCGAACGGATGCTGCAGACCTGGCAGGGACGACAGTGGTGGTGAGCGCCGGGGGAACCCGCGAGCCGATCGACCCGGTCCGCTTCATCACCAACCGATCGTCGGGCAAGCAGGGCCACGCCATCGCTGCAGCCGCCGCGGACCGCGGGGCTGATGTCGTGCTGGTGACGACAGCGGAGCGAGCGGTTCCGCCCGGTGCGACGGTGGTGCGTGTCGACACCGCGGCGGAGATGGCGGAGGCGGTGCTGGCCGCAGCGGAGCATGCCGATGTCGTGGTGATGGCGGCCGCCGTCGCCGACTTCCGGCCGGCTGCAGTGGCACCGGTCAAACTGCGGAAATCCGATGGGCTTCCGCAGCTCGACTTGGAGCCGACGGTCGACATCCTGGCCGAGCTGGGACGGCGACGGCGTGCTGGGCAGGTCCTGGTCGGTTTTGCCGCCGAGACCGGCGATCTCGAGGAGCGGGCCCTCCAGAAGCTGCGGTCGAAGGGGGTGGACCTGGTGGTGGCCAACGACGTCGCCGCCCCCGGTACGGGCTTCGACGGCGACTCGAACGCCGTCACCATCTTCGGAACGGACGGCAGCCGGACGGTCGTCGGCCTGTCGTCCAAGGGAGAGGTCGCTGGTGCCGTGTTGGATAGGGTGGTCGCCTGCCGAGCCGCTCGCGGCCCCGACGATGCAAGCCCCCCGACGAGGAGCGAACCGTGACGAGCCGATACACCTTCACCTCGGAGTCGGTCACCGAAGGCCACCCCGACAAGATGGCCGACCAGATCTCCGACGCGGTCCTCGATGCCGTCTTGGAGCAGGACCCGATGGGGCGTGTGGCCTGTGAGACGCTGCTCACCACCGGGCTCGTCGTGGTGGCTGGGGAGATCTCGACGTCGTGCTACGTGGACATCCCGTCGATCGTCCGGTCGACGGTGTGCGACATCGGGTACGACAGCGACGCCTATGGCTTCAACGGGCGGACCTGCGGGGTGATGGTGGCGCTCGACGAGCAGTCACCCGACATCGCTCAGGGTGTCGACGCCGCTCACGAGCTCCGCACCGGCAGCGGGGGCGAGGACCGCTTGAACGCCCAGGGGGCAGGCGACCAGGGGATGATGTTCGGGTACGCCTGCGACGAGACGCCAGACCTCATGCCGCTGCCGATCTGGCTGGCGCACCGCCTGGCCCAGCGCCTGGCCCAGGTCCGGCGCGTCGGTCTCCTGCCGTACCTGCGCCCCGACGGCAAGACCCAGGTGTCCGTCGTGTACGAGGACGGCCGGCCCGTCGCGCTCGACACGGTGCTGGTGTCGACGCAGCACGCGGCAGGTGTCGACATCGAGACCCTGCTGCTCCCCGACCTGCGTGAACACGTCATCCACCCGCTGCTGCCGCCGGAGCTCGACTCGACGGCGCTGCGGGTGCTGGCCAACCCGACCGGCAAGTTCGAGCTGGGCGGGCCCCACGCGGACGCCGGGCTCACCGGCCGGAAGATCATCGTCGACACCTACGGCGGCATGGCTCGCCACGGTGGAGGTGCCTTCTCCGGCAAGGACCCCTCCAAAGTCGACCGTTCTGGCGCCTATGCGGCGCGGTGGGTGGCCAAGCATGTCGTGGCCACCGGCGCCGCCCGGCGTTGCGAGGTCCAGGTCGCGTACGCCATCGGCGTGGCTCATCCGATCTCCTTGCTGGTCGACACCTTCGGCACCGAGACCGTCGACCCGACCCGCATCGAGTCGGCCGTGCGCGAGGTGTTCGACCTGCGACCCGCGGCCATCGTCCGCGACCTCGACCTGCGTCGTCCGATCTACCGGCGGACGGCCGCCTACGGCCACTTCGGGCGTGCCGACAAGGAGCTCACCTGGGAGAGCACCCCACGCGTCGACGACCTTCGCCGGGCACTGGGCCTGTAGCCGGCAGCAGCCGGCACACGCGAGCAGGCCGGGTGGCGGGCAGGGACGACGCGGGCCAGTCGAGCCAGCCCGAGCGGCGGGTGGTCGATGGTGGCGGTGCCACGGGTCCCACCGCGGGCGAGGCTCGCACCGCGGGCGAGGCTCGTCCTGGCGCTGCGAGCGAAGCTCGTCCTGGCCCTGACCGCCCTGGCGCTGCTGCTCGTACCGGCGAGGCGCGTGCTAGCGGCGCCGATGTTGGCGGGGCGGGTGCTGGCGATACCGGGCTGGTGGTTCGGGTGGTGCCGGACGTGGCGGCGCTGCGTCGCCGGTTCGACTACCTCGTGCCTCCGCAGATGGCAGGGCGGATCGATGTCGGCTCCGAGGTCCGGATCGTCCTGCATGGCCGCAAGGTACGGGCTTGGGTCGTCGAGGTTGGGGTGACGCCACCGCCTGGCGTGGTGCTGCGTCCGCTGGCAGCAGCTCGCGGGATCGGGCCGCCACCAGCGGTCCTGGATCTGGCGCCGTGGGCGGCATGGCGGTGGGCGGGCAGCGTCACCACGTTCCTGCGAACCGCATCGTCCTCCACCGTCGTACGCGAGCTGCCTGGGCTGGCCCTGACGAATCCGGCTGGGGGTGTGGTGCCGGCGGGGTCGGCGCCTGGGGGTGTGGCACCGGTGGGGTCGGTGTCTGGGCGTGTGGTGCCGGCGGGGTCGGCGCCTGGGGGTGTGGCACCGGTGGGGTCGGCGCCTGGGGGTGTGGCACCGGTGGGGTCGGCGGCCTCGGAACGCAGCCCGAGCGGCGGGATCGACATCGCTGCCGCGCTCGGCGGTGGGACAACTGTCGTCCGGCTTGGACCGGCAGCAGATCCCACCGATCTGGTGATGGCAGCGGCCGGTCGCCTGGGACTTGCAGGATCCGGTGGCGGCGTGCTCGTCGTCGTTCCCGAGATCCGGCAGGTGCGGGCGGTGTCCGCTCGTCTGCGCCGCGCCGGGTTCCCCGTGGCGGAGCTCCCCGATGGGTGGGCGTTGGCACGCCGGGGTGGGTGTGTCGTCGTCGGCACCCGAGCCGCAGCCTGGGCACCGATCCCGGCGCTCGTGGCGGCGGTGGTGCTCGACGCTCACGACGAGGCGCTGGTCGAGCAGCGAGCCCCCACATGGTCGGCCTGGGCTGTCGTCGCGGAGCGGGCCCGGCGGCAGGGCGCACCGTGCGCCCTGGTCTCCCCGTGCCCGTCGCTCGACCTGCTGGCTGCGGGCCGACTGGTGACACCGACCCGTGCCGCCGAGCGGCAGGCATGGCCGCCCGTCGAGGTGATCGACCGGCGGGCAGCAGACCCCCGCCACGGCCTGCTGTCGCCCCGGGTCGCCGAGCTGACGCGCTGGGCAACCGATGTGGCCTCGACCTCGGGCCCCGCCGGCCCGGCGCGTCGGGTGATCTGTGTCGTGAACCGGACAGGGGGTGCGCGCCTGGTGGCGTGCGCAGCCTGCGGCGAGCTGGCCCGGTGCCCGACATGTCACGGATCGTTCGAGCTGGTGGACGGGGCGCCACCGCAGCTGGCGTGCCGCCGGTGCTCGACATCGCGACCGGTCGTGTGCGCCAGGTGCGGGTCGACGTCGACGCGGGCGCTGCGACTCGGCGTGACGCGACTGCGGCGGGACCTGCAGGCGCTTGCAGGTGGAGACGTGGCGGAAGTGACCGGGGCCAGCGCCGACGACGGTGGTGATCCATCGGGGGGAGCGCCGGTGGTGGTCGGGACGGACGCGGCGCTCCGCAGGATCGGGAACGCCGACGCGGTGGTCCTGCTCGATCTCGACACCGAGCTGCTGGCCCCCCGGCTGCGCGCTGCCGAGGAAGCCATGGCGCTCGTGGTGCGAGCGGCACGCAGCGTGCGGCACTCGATGTTGTCGTCGCCCGCCGGACGAGCGCCCGGACGGGTGGTCCTGCAGACCCGCCAGCCATCGCATCCGGTGGTGCGGGCCGCGGTTGCCGGTGATCCCAGTGTCGTTGCCGCGGCCGAGCTCGACGTGCGCACCGCGCTCCAAATGCCGCCGGTGACCGCTGTCGCCCACGTGGGTGGTCCGGGGGCGCTCGGCTATGCCCAAGCGCTTGCCCAGGTGGCCGGCCAGGACGTCGAGATCGACGGGCCGTTCGCCGGCATCTGGGCGGTCCGCGCTCCCGACGTGCAGCGTCTCTGCGACGTGCTGGCGTCGGTGCCCCGGCCGCCGGAGCGCCTGCGGGTGGAGGTGGATCCTCAGCACATGTGAGCGGAGCTCCACGGCCTGGCAGAGCCGGAGCTGGTCCCGGGGGGTCAGCCCGGGAGCCGGCCGGTCGGCGAACAGGCCGCCGCAAATTGCCCGGTGGCGTGCCCCGTGCCGGGTCGGGGTCGGCGTGTGGTGGTGGGTCTGGTGCTCTGTGGCGTGACCCGTGCCGGTTCGGGCCGGCGTGCGGTGGTGGGTCTGGTGCTCTGTGGCGTGACCCGTGCCGGTTCGGGCCGGCGTGCGGTGGTGGGTCTGGTGCTCTGTGGCGTGACCCGTGCCGGGTCGGGTCGGGTCGGGTCGGGTGGGCGTGTGGTGGGCGTGTGGTGGTGGGTCTGGCGCTCTGTGGCGTGACCCGTGCCGGGTCGGGTCGGGTCGGGTGGGCGTGTGGTGGTCAGTCCGGCGTCCCGAGGTCCGCGCCGATGAGCAGGCTGAGCCCACCGGCGAGCATTCCCGGTGTTGCCTGACCGGTAGCGATGCGGCGGAGCTGCGACCCGGCGACGAGGGCGACGATACGAGGGGCGGTTGCCGCTGCCTCGTCGACGCCGAGGGCCACCAGGATCGCCGTGGCGGCCCGGTCGTACCCGTCCCAGCACCGCCGGGCGACCTCGGCGAGACCCGGGTCGCGAGCGGCCTGCAGGTAGAGCTCGAACGCACCGACATGGTGGGGCCCGAGGACGATGGACTCGATGACCGCCTCGGCGTGGTGGGCAGCGGTCCGTGGGTCGACCGGCCGGGCGCTGACGCTGGCGGCGATGGCGGCGATCCGATCGATCTCCGCGTCGACGAACGCCTCGAGGCAGGCACGCAGCAGGTCCTGCTGTGCGGGAAAGTGGTAGGTCAACGAGCCCAGCGACACGCCGGCTGCCCGGGCGACGAGGCGGTTGGTGAAGCCGCCGATCCCATGCTCGCCTACGACGGCCGCGGCGGCCTGCAGGATCCGGTCGCGGGCGCCTGCGCTGGCCGGCACCGTCGCCCCCAGGGGCATCAGCTCGACGCTGCTGTGCTGGTGCCGCCGGGGTCGTGCGCATAGCTGTTCGGCGGATGGCGGAGGTCCCACCGCTCGACCGCCTGGAGCTGAGCGGCGAGCGACACCAGCCGGGGCTCGCTGTCCGCCGGTCCCAACAGCTGAGCGCCGACGGGGAGGCCCGCCGTGGTCAGGCCGGCAGGGACGTTGACCCCGGGCCAGCCCAGGACGTTCCATGGCCAGGCGAACGGGCATGCGGCCACCACCAGGCGGTCGGTCTGCCAGTTGCTGCGCCCGTTGGCTGCGCCGATCTCGAGCGGGGGGGTGGCGGTCGTCGGGGCCAGGATGACGTCGACGGTTCTGAAGACGGCGCCGACGCGCCGGGCCCACCACCCTTCGGACCGCACCGCGGCGCGCAGCGCTGCTCGGGGGATACGGCCGCCGGAGCGGCAGTTCTGTGCCGTGCGCGGATCGAGTGCGGCCCGGCCGGGCAGCCGGTTCCCCCAATCGGAGAGCCCGCGGTGGCTGCGCGCCAGGAACGAGGTGCCGATCAGGCCGTAGCGCGGATCGAGGGGCTGCACATCGTGCCCGAGGCCGTCGAGCACGCCGGCCAGCCGCTGCACCGCGGCGCGCACCTCGGGGTCCACGCTCACGGGGAACAGCGAGAACGGGGGCCGCAGTGACAAGCCGATCCGCAGGCGACCCGGGTCGCGACGGGCTGAGTCGGCGACTGGCTCCGCCAGGGTTGCGGCTTGGTACCGGTCTCCGGGATGCGAGCCGCTCACGACGTCGAGCAGCACGGCGGCATCGCCGACCGTGCGCGCCAGGACCCCGTGGGTGGTGAGCCCGTAGAAGGCGTCGCTGTCGGGCCAGGTCGAGATGCGGCCACGTTGCGGCTTGATGCCGACGAGGTGGCACCAGGCTGCGGGGATCCGGACCGATCCGGCGCCATCGCTGCCGATCCCGGCAGCCACGATGCCGGCGCTCACCGCAGCGGCGGTCCCGCCCGATGATCCGCCAGGCGTGACATCGAGGTCCCACGGGTTTCGCGTGGCGCCGAAGGCCACGCCTTCGGTGAACGGCCACTGTCCGAGCTCCGGGGTGTTGGTCTTGCCGACGATCACCGCGCCGGCGGCGCGCAGCCGGCGAACCACCTCGGCATCGACTTGGGCTGCGGGAAAGGCGCCGGCGCACCCGAACGCCGTGGGAAGACCGGCGATGTCGGTGTCGTCCTTGATCACGACAGGGACCCCGAGCAGCGGCGCCCGCTCGCCGGCTTGGAGGCGCCGGTCGGCATCCGCTGCCTCGCGCCGTGCCTCGTCGGCCCGGACGATCCGAAACGCGTTCAACGAGGGCTGGGACGCGAACACCCGGTCCAGGGCGGTTTCGACCAGCTCCTCCGACGTGCACGAGCCCGCGGCGAGCTGCGCGGCCTGCTCGACGAGGCCGGCGGGCAACGCTGAAGCAGCATGGCGTTCTGCTGATGCCTTCGGGCGGGCAGCGGTGGGCGCCACGTGGGTGCCCGGCGGTTCGGGCCGGAGCTCGGGGGCTGCAGCAGCCGGCACCGCTCGGGCGAGGTGCGCGACGCCTGGTGCCGGGCCCATGGCCGGCGATGGTGAGCGGGCAGGGCTCGGGTCCTGATCTTCTGCGGCCATGGTCGGGCTCCTGTCGATCGGCAGGTCGAGCGGATCGTTCGTTCGAACGAACGGCAAGGATCGTTCCACAGGCTACCGGGGCTTCGCCGCAGGTGCCGAACGGCCAGGAGCCCAGGATGCGGCCGGTACAAGCGCTTCGCAGGCGGGCGGTGGCAGTGCCGGCCGGTACGATGGCGCTGTGGCACCCTTCGCCATCCGCACCTATGGAGACCCGGTCCTTCGCCAGCGCGCACTGGAGGTCGAGGAGATCGACGGCCGCCTCGCGCAGCTGGCCGAGCAGATGATCGAGACCATGTACGAGGCGCCGGGCGTCGGGCTTGCCGCGCCCCAGGTCGGCGTGCGCAAACGCGTGTTCGTGTTCGACACGGGCGACGGCGAGGGGGCGCGGGTGCTGGTGAACCCGTCGATCACCGAGTCCGACGGGGAGTGGACGTTCGAGGAGGGATGCCTGTCGGTTCCCGGCCTGTCGTGGCCGATCGTCCGTCCCCGTGACGTGCATCTCACCGGGTGGGACCTCGATGGGAACGAGGTGTCGATCGACGTGACCGAGTACGAGGCACGCGTCTTCCAGCACGAGGTCGACCACCTCGACGGGGTGTTGCTGGTCGAGCGCCTCGATCCCGACCAGCGCAAAGACGCCATGCGCATCCTCCGGGCGCGAGCGCTGGATCTGCGCAGCGCGGATCCCGACGGTCTCGGCCTGCTGCTCGGCGACAGCGGTGCGCATCGACCGGACGGGGCCGCCGTGTCCGGCCAGGCGTCCGGAGAGCCATCCGAACGCCGGGTCGAAGGCGCTCCGAGGCTGTAGATCCTGTGGCGCGACTCGTCTTCCTCGGGACCCCGGACGCGGCGGTCCCCTCGCTCCTTGCCCTGCTCGACGCCGGGCACGACGTCGTCCTCGTGGTCAGCCAGCCGGACCGTCGGCGGGGTCGGGGCGCCACGCTCGTGCCGAGCCCCGTCAAGAAGGCTGCCGTCGAGCGCGGGGTGCCCGTGACCGACCAACTCCTCGACGTGCTGGGAGCGGGTGCCGATCTCGGCGTCGTTGTCGCCTACGGGCGGTTGGTGCCCCAGTCGGTGCTGGACGACCTGGCGATGGTGAACGTGCATTTCTCGCTGCTGCCCCGCTGGCGTGGTGCCGCACCCGTGGAACGGGCCATCCTCGCCGGTGATGCGGTCACCGGTGTCTGCCTGATGCGGTTGGAGGCCGGTCTCGACACCGGGCCGGTCCTGGCCCGGGCTGAGACGGCCATCGGCGCCGAGGAGACCGCCCCCGAGTTGACCGCGCGGCTCGCCGGCCTCGGCGCCGAGCTGCTCGTGTCAGCGCTCGTCGGGGGGGTGGCCTCGCTCGGGCCCGGCGAGCCCCAGGCCGGCGAAGCGACCTACGCGGCGAAGATCGATCCCGACGAGCTGCGGATCGACTGGGAGCGACCGGCCGAAGCGGTCGTCCGCCTCGTCCGCCTCGGCCGGGCGTTCACGACATGGCGGGGCCAGCGCCTGCGGGTCCTGCACGCCACGGTGCGGGACGTCGACGGTGCTGCGGGTGCCGACGGTGCTGCGAATGTCGACGGTGCTGCGGGCGAGCCTGTGGGAGCGAGACCGGGGACCGGCGTGCCTCCTGCCGCCGGCGGCGGTGCGGGGTTCGGCGTCGTAGCGGGCGACGGGCGCATCGTCGACGTCCTGACCGTCCAAGCCGAGGGCCGGCGCCCCACCGATGCCGGCTCGTGGTGGCGTGGTGCCCGCCCGGCGGTCGGGGAGCGGCTCGGCGCCGATCCGGCCGTTGCCCCACCGATCGCCGGCAGCGCCAGGTAGCGGCGGATCGTGTTGCGTATCGCCCCTTCGATCCTGTCGGCCGACTTCGGCTACCTGGCCGGAGCAGTGGACGAGGTCGCCCCGGTGGCCGACTGGCTCCACGTCGATGTCATGGACGGGCATTTCGTGCCGAACATCACCGTCGGCCCTCCGGTCGTCGAGTCCCTTCGGCGCCACAGCAGCCTGTTCTTCGACTGCCATCTCATGATCTCCGAGCCGGCGCGCTACCTGCAGGCATTTCGCCACGCCGGAGCCGGCGGCTGCACGGTCCACGTCGAGGTCGGCGACACCGCCGCCCTGCTGGCCGAGACCCGGGCGCTTGGCATGCAGGCAGGCTTGGCGGTCGATCCCGACACGCCCGCCGACGCGGTGCTCCCGTTCCTCGGGGAGCTCGACCTCGTCCTCGTCATGACCGTCCACCCCGGTTTCGGCGGCCAGTCCTTCATGGCGGACATGGTGCCGAAGATCGCCGCCGTGCGCGCCGAGCTGGATCGGCTCGGGTCACCCGCTGCGCTCGAAGTGGACGGCGGCATCGACGAGCACACCGCACCGGTGGTGGTGGCGGCCGGCGCCACCGTGCTGGTGGCCGGCTCCGCCATCTTCGGCGACGCCCATCCAGCCGAGGCTGTGGAGCGCATCCGGCGCTCGGGGACGTCCCCGCTTCCCCCTCGGTCCGCCGGGGCCGCCGCGTCCGGCGGCGGGGACGGGGATGGATCGTCAGGCATCTGGGACCGGGATGGGTCGTGAGCCCTTCGGGGCCGGGGTAGGGCGCCGGACCGGTAGGCTGGGTGGCCCATGACGACGGCGTCGACCGTGCCTCGGAACCCGGTGTGGGTCGAGGCAGAGCGCGAAGCGATGGGGCGCGCCCTGCAACGTGCCGGTGCCGTTCGGGCCCGGACGTCACCGAACCCCTGGGTCGGCTGCGTCATCGTCACGCCCGACGGCACCGTGGTGGGCACCGGCGCGACCGAGCCGCCAGGTGGCGCACATGCCGAGGTCGGCGCGCTGCGCGAGGCAGGCGCCCGGGCGCGCGGAGCCACGTTGGTGACGACGTTGGAGCCCTGCTCGCACCACGGTCGGACGCCGCCGTGCACCGACGCCATCGTCGCTGCCGGGGTCCGTCGTGTGGTGGTCGGCATCCCCGATCCCGATCGCCTCGTCGCCGGAGCAGGGTTGGCGGCGCTGGCAGCAGCCGGGGTGGAGGTGGCTGTGGGCCTGCGGGCCGACGAGGTGGAAGAGCAGCTGGCTCCGTACCTCAAGCACCGTCGGACGGGTCGTCCCTGGGTGGTGCTGAAGCTCGCGGCCACCGCCGACGGCCGGATCGCTGCCCCCGACAGGTCGTCGGCATGGCTCACCGGGGAGGCGGCGCGTGCCGACGTGCAGCGCTTGCGGGCGGAGTCCGACGCCATCCTGGTCGGGGCGGGCACCGTCCGCTCCGACGATCCGCGCTTGACCGTGCGGGGAGCGGGGGCGGCGCCCGATCCCGATCGCCAACCGATGCGCGTGGTGCTGGGCGGTGCCGGCGCCGACGCACGCGTGCAGCCCGCGCTGTCGCTCGGCGGGGACGTCGCCGAGGTGCTCGAGGAGCTGGGACGGCGCCAGGTCGTCCAGCTCCTCGTCGAGGGCGGGGCCACGGTCGCCTACCAGTTCCACGCGGCCGGGCTCGTCGACCGGTACGTGCTCTACCTTGCTCCGGCGCTGTTCGGCGGTGACGACGCCGTTCCCATGTTCGCCGGTCCCGGAGCAGGCCGCGTCCAGGACCTCTGGCGCGGCCGGCTCGTGGACGTGCGGCGGTTCGGCGACGACCTGCGGGTGGAGCTGGCGCCGCTCGCCCCCCAACCCGTCCCGGCTCTGGCCGGCTCGGTACCCGAGACCAAGGGAGCCTGACGTGCCGTTCAGCCAAGTCGAGGAGGCGGTCGACGTGATCGCCCGGGGCGGCATCGCCGTCGTCGTGGACGACGCCGATCGCGAGAACGAGGGCGACCTCGTCATGGCCGCCCAGTCGGCCACGGCCGAGACCATCGCGTTCTTCTTGTCGCACACCTCCGGGGTGATCTGCGTGCCCATGCTCGGGGAGCGGGCCGACCAGCTCCAGCTGCCGCTGATGGTCACCGCCAACACCGAGTCCCAGCGCACAGCGTTCACCGTGAGCGTCGACGCCCGGCACGGCACGACCACCGGGATCTCCGCCGAGGACCGGGCCGCCACCATCCAGGCACTGATCGATCCTCGCACGGGGCCGAACGACCTCAACCGTCCCGGGCACATCTTCCCGCTGCGCTACCGGCCAGGCGGCACGCTCAAGCGTCAAGGGCACACCGAGGCGACCATCGACCTCGTCCAGATGGCGGGGCTCTACCCTGCAGGCGTCCTGTGCGAGATCGTCACACCCGACAAGGCGGCGATGGCCCGGCTGCCCGAGCTCGAGCGGTTTGCCATCGAGCACAACCTGCCGCTCGTCTCCATCGCCGACATCGTCCGCTACCGTCGGCGCAAGGACAAGCTGGTCAAGCGGATCGCCGGTCCGGTGCGCATCCCCACCGATCTCGGCGAGCTGGCCGGGTACGCCTACGAGTCGGTGCTCGACGGCGAGCAGCATCTCGCTGTCGTCCTCGGCGACATCACGGCGGGCACGCCGGTGCTCGTGCGAGTGCACTCCGAATGCCTGACCGGCGACGTGTTCGGCTCCCTGCGCTGCGACTGTGGTCCCCAGCTCCACGAGGCGGAGCGCCTGATCGCGGCGGCGGGCAGCGGCGTCATCGTCTACCTCCGCGGCCACGAGGGACGGGGCATCGGTCTGGCCCACAAGCTCCGCGCCTACGACCTGCAGGAGCAGGGCCGCGACACGGTGGACGCCAACGTCGAGCTGGGTTTTCCGGTCGACAACCGCGAGTACGGGATCGGTGCGCAGATCCTCGTCGACCTGGGGGTGACCGCCATGCGGCTGATGACCAACAACCCCACCAAGTACGGGGGACTCGAAGGGTTCGGCCTCGACATCGTGGAGCGTGTCGCCCTGTCGTCGCACGTCAACCCCGAGAACGTCCGGTACCTCCGCACCAAGCAGGAGCGGATGGGCCACCTGATGGAGGGCCTTGATGACGTCCTCTGACGTCACCGCGCTCGTTCCGGGCGACGTGGCCAGCCGGTCCGCCCGCGTCGGGGCCAGCCTCGATCCGGTCGCGGCCGCATCGGCTCGTGTCGGGTTCGCCTGCGCCAGGTTCAACGGCGGCATCAGCGTGCGGCTCCTCGACGGCGCGCTGGACGCCCTCGACCTGGCGGGCGCCGGGGCGGCGTCAGCCACGGTGGTGTGGGTTCCCGGCGCGTTCGAGCTGCCGCTGGCGGCACAGCGACTGGTGGCCTCGGGAACGGTCGACGCCGTTGTCGGCCTGGGTGCGGTCATCCGCGGGGACACCCCGCATTTTGACTTCGTAGCCGGCCAGAGCGCGGCCGGCCTGTCCCGGGTGATGCTCGACACCGGGGTGCCGGTCGTCTTCGGCGTCCTCACCACCGACACCGTCGGGCAGGCCCTGGAGCGGTGCGCTGCCGGCCCGGCCAACAAGGGCTACGAGGCGGCGATGACCGCCCTGGAGATGGTCGGGCTCCTGCGGGCGCTGCCCGCAGCGGTCGCGGCCCGCAACGGAGGTGCGTGACGGTGCTCCGCCTGGTCCTGCCCAAGGGCTCGCTGGAGAAGGCGACGCTCGAGCTGTTCGCTGCCGCCGACCTCACGGTGGTCAGGTCGTCGCAGGTCGACTACCGGGCCAGCATCGACGACCCCCGCGTGGTGGACGTGCGGATCCTTCGTCCCCAGGAGATCCCCGTCTACGTGGCCGAGGGGATGTTCGACCTCGGCATCACGGGGCGGGACTGGATCGAGGAGACCGGCGCTGAGGTGACAAGCCTCGGCGAGCTGCACTACTCGAAGGCGACCGCCCGGCCGATCAAGGTGGTGCTCGCCGTGAGCGGGGACTCCCCGGTCCAGCATGTCTCCGACCTCCCCGACGGGGCCCGTGTCTCCACCGAGTACCCCGGCCTCACCCGGCGGTACTTGGAGAAAGCCGGCGTCCGAGCCGACGTGCGCTTGTCCTACGGTGCCACCGAGGCCAAGGTGCCCGAGATCGCCGACGCGGTGGTCGAGATCACCGAGACGGGGCGGGCGCTCGCCGCGGCAGGCCTGCGCATCGTCGAGACCCTGCTCGTCTCGTACACGGAGCTGATCGCCAACCCCGCAGCTGCCGCCGACCCGGTCAAGCGGCACGCCATGGACCAGCTGCACATCCTGCTGCAGGGCGTGCTCGAGGCGCGTGGCCGGGTCCTGCTGAAGCTCAACGTGCCGGCCGAGCGGCTGCAGGACGTGGTGAGCGTCCTGCCCGCGCTCAAGGCGCCGACCGTATCGGAGCTGATGGGCCGCAACGGGTACGCCGTGGAGACGGTGGTGCCGACGAACGGGGTCAACGTGCTCATACCCGAGCTCAAGGACCGCGGTGCCACGGACATCATCGAGCTGCCACTCTCCAAGATCGTCCACTGACGTGCGTGACGCGAGCGACGCGCTCGACGGAGAGGTGCTCCACCGCGACGCGTTTCATGGCGACGTGTTTCATGGCGACGTGTTTCATGGCGACGAGGTGCTCCACCGCGACGCGTTTCATGGCGACGTGTTTCATGGCGACGAGGTGCACCGGCCGTGACCGGCGGGCTCACGGGCGTCGATAGCACCGGCTCGGCGGCTGCCGGCACAGAAGTGGCTGGCGTCGGCGCTGCAGCCACAGCGGC
>JAJZLP010000329.1 GCA_021803325.1 Actinomycetes bacterium | reverse complement strand
GACGGAGACGCGCGCTGGGCGTCGAGCGCGGATCACGCTCCCGTTCCCCGTGCGTCGCCCGCACTCATCAGATGGCCCCCGTCATCGAGCATGCCCGGTCGTTCCCCCGATCGCGAACCTCGGACGCACCGCTAGGTGCGTGCGTAGCAGGGCAACGGATGGGCCCCAATGAGCCGGGGTGGCTGCGGCGCGCACCAGGTGGCCGTGGCTCGGCCGCGCCCGCGTGTGTCACGCAACCCACGTGCGTGTCGGTCCCCGATACTTCCGAGTTCCCATTGACACTCTGGGCCTACCCGGTAAGGTGTGTGTCATGGATAGAAGTAAAGTATCAGAACTAGATACTTCTGGTCATTTGATGACACGCAGGATCCCGCCGTCGCTGAGTCCTATCCTCACCGAGCTGGAGCTCGAGGCCGCCCGCGTCGTCACCCTGGCAGACCTCGCCCGGCTGGTGGAGCGAGCCGGGATCAGAACTGCGCCCAGAGTCGTCGCCGCCCGCATGCGCGAACTGGGCTGGCTGTTGCCCACAGGCACTGCGGGGGCCTGGGAGTTCGCCCCTGCCTCCCACGCCGGACCGATCGGCCATGGCGATCCGTTCCTCGCGCTGCGAGCGGCGCTGGCCACCCGTCCGTCACTTCATGCCGCCGCCTGCCTCACCTCCGCCCTCGCCGCGAACCATCTCGTCGAGCGCTCCCCTGACCGTCTCGAGGTCGCCGTCGACGACAGCACCTCGATCCCACGGGGCCTGCGCCGAACCACCCGGGTCGTCATCTTCGCCGCCCACCTCGGGCCGGAGCAGTCTCTCGGGGTGCCGGTCCACCAGCTGGCGACCGTCCTCGTGCACGTCGCGGCCCGCCCGACCGACGTGCGGGGCTGGGGAGCGGTCGCCGACGCCCTGCCCGACCTCGTCGACGCGATCGCACCCGAAGACCTCGACGCCGAGCTGGCCGGCCGACCGCGGTCGGTCCGGGTCCGGCTCGCCTACCTCGTCCACGGGGTCGCTCCCGACCTCGCCGACCGCCTGGTCCCCGCCGACCAAGGCGGCCGGGCAGCGCCCAAGGTGTGGTTCGGACCCCGCGGTCCTCTCAAGCGCCACAGCACCCGGTTCTCCGTCGCCGACACGCTGCTGCCCTTCGATCCTGCCGCCCTGCAGCCCGCCCCGTGACCGACTACGAGGTCCGCCTGACGCCCGGGCACCTGCTGCGCCACGCCCCCGCCCAGTCGCCCCAGGGACGTGACGCCGCGGTCATCGATATCGCCCAGGACCTCCTCCTCCAGTATCTCGCCGAGCAGGGTGTGCTATCGCTGGTGGCGTTCAAGGGAGGCACCGCGCTGCGCAAGGTCTACGCCGGCGCGGCCGGGCGATTCTCGACCGACCTCGACTTCGCTGTCGCCTCCCTCGATGACGACCCCGATGCAGTCGCAAGCCTGCTCGTCGAGACGATCCATGGCACCCGTCTCGGCCCCTTCGGCTACCAGGTCGAGCAACGTCGGGGACGGCACACGATCATCTTCGCCAGCGACCTCGGGCCCGACCCGACGGGCGTCCTGCGGTCCAAGATCGACGTCGGACCGCCACCGTGGCTGGCCCCGATCGAGCGGACCTGGGTGCAGGTCCCGATCCACCGCCGGTATGGCGGGCCGCTCCCTGCGCTCCCTGTCGTCGTTCTGGTCGAGAACCTCGCCGAGAAGATCGCCCGTCTCAACCGGCGCAGCCCCGCCCGTGACGCCTACGACCTTGTGTGGGTGGCCAGCACCGCCGGCCTCGAGGTCGACCGCCCCCTGATCCGCCGCCTAGCCGTACTCAAGACATGGGTCGACCTCAACGGGCTCGCCACCAGGCACGCCACCTGGGCGGCGCCGCTCCCCGGCGCGCAGCCCTTCGACGTCGACCGTTGGCTGGTCCCTCGGACGGCAGGCGACTTCGACGACGAGGCCATCGGTCTCCTGACCGTGCCACCGCCCGATCTCAACACGCTGGGCCAGGAACTGTCCGTCCGTTATGGGTGGCCGACCTTGACGACGACGAACGGACCGTCGCCCGAGACCGCCCGCAAGACCGCAACGTCGTTCTGCGCCTCCTCGACAGCCTCCTCGGCCGCCGGCTGGCCGGCGCCCGCTGAGACCTCAACGGCCTGGCATCCAGATCGCCCGCGGTCGCCCTGGCCCCGTTGGCAATGTGGCACCGGACGCTCCCCGCCGTGCCCGTCGCTCAGCCGAGACCCCGCAACATCAGGTTCCAGTAGAAGGCGGGCAGGCCGAACCGCTTGACCAGCCACATGTCCGTCCGCTCCCGCTGGGTGTCGATCACCGGGATGGTGGGGTGGGGGGAGAGGCTGTAGTCGAACTCGGCCAGGACCATCTTCCCCCGTGCGGTGGTGAACGGGCAGGCGGCGTAGCCGTCGTAGCGGGCGGTCGGCTCCCGCTGATCGAGGTGCGCGGTCAGGTTGGCCACCACCACCGGCGCCTGGCGGCGGATGGCCGCACCCGTCTTGGAGGTGGGCGCATCGCACACGTCGCCGAGGGAGAAGACGTTCGGGTAGCGCACGTGGTTCAGGCGATGCCGGTCGACGGGCACCCACCCGAAGGCACCCTCGCCCCCGAGCGGGCTCGAGCGCACGAAGGCAGGGGCCCGTTGGGGAGGGACGGCGTGGAGGAGGTCGTAGTGCAGCTCGACCTCGCCGTCACCGGTGGCGAACGTGGCCGTACGGTCGTCCGGGTCGACCCGGAGGAGCTCGTGGCCGAACTTCGCGTCGATGCCGTAGCGGCGGACCACCCCCTCGAGCACCCGGGCGAACTCGGGCACGCCGAAGATCCCGCCGGCGCCGGTGGCGAAGGTGACGTCGATGGCGCCGAGGGTGCCGGCCCGCTGCCAGTGGTCACTGGCCAGGTAGGCGGCCTTCTGCGGGGCGCCCGGGCACTTGATGGGCGTCCCCGGCGCGGCGAAGAGGGCGTCCCCGCCACGGAACTTCCGCACCAGATCCGACGTCTTGGGCGCCAGGTCGACCGTGTAATTGGTGGAGGCGAACGGCGTCTCCATGGCCTCAGCCAGCCCGGGCACCCGGTCCCACGCCAGCTCGATCCCGGGGCAGAGCACGAGGGCGTCGTAGCCGATGCGGGCCCCCGCCCGGGTCACGACCTCCTGGGCGTCGGGGTCGATCGTCTCCACCGCGTCCTGCACCCAGCGGACACCCCGGGGCACGACCGAGCTCTCCAGCCGCCTGGTCCGCTCGACGGCCGTCACGCCCGCTCCGACCAGCGTCCACAACGGCTGGTAGTAGTGGACCGACGACGGCTCCACCACGACCACGTCCTCGATCCCCTGACGGCGGAGCCGTGCCGCCACGCTGATCCCGGCCGTGCCGCCCCCGACGATGACCACCCGATGGTGCATGGGTCCAACCTCCCGTAGTCGGGTCCCGGTGACCCGTCTATTCATGACTACTTTACTAAAGTAGTAATCATTAGCGCCAGACCCATCATTGGCCGATCGCGCAGCGGGGTCCCCGCTCTCCGACCACCTCCGGCGGTGTCGGTGGCGGTGCCGGTGTCGGTGGCTGTGCCGGAGATCGTGCCAGGGCCACCTGGCACAACGGCGGGGCCGGAGCGTCGGAGCGGGTCCGAGGCCGGTGCGGACAGGGGACCGATCGCCCCCGCCTCATCGGCGATCGTGGCCGACCAGGCTGAGGGCGGTGCCGGCCGTCAACGCCGACCCGCCGGCCCGGATCAGGGTGCCGGGTGGCAGCGATACCGGGCGGGGAGAAACGCGTGGATCGACAGTGGAACGCACCCGTATCGGTAGAAAGCGCGAGCCACCGGTTGGTTCGGATCGGCCACGAGGGACCTTCCGTACCAGTGCTTGGACTGGGCGACCCTGCCCAGTCCCACGTCGATCAGGCCCAGGTTGTCGAGGGCATCGACGTCCCACGGACGCAACTGCACGGCACGGGAGGCAGCTCGGAAGGCGGCTGCGGGCTGGCCGGCGTGCAACTCGGCCATCCCCAGGCCGGACCAGAGGTCGGCGTCGGTGGGGTCCCTCGAGATGGCGATCCGGTAGGCGTTGGCCGCTGCTGCCGCGTTGGCCGGCGTCGGCTGACTTCCCTCGAGGAGCAGGCTCCGAGCCACCAATACCTGGGCGTCGGGCCACGGGAACAACAGGTGATCCGCACTGCGCGCCTGGCGGACCGCCGCCTGCTCCTGGCCGCCCGCCGACGAGGCGGCCGCCGCGCGGTACTCGGCATCGCCCACGACGAGGCCGATGCCGGCCAGGAGGGCGAGCACGGCCAAGGTGGTCGAGACGATCACCGCGGGCCGGCCGCCGGGCACTCCCCCGCCGGCACGCAGCCGGCCGTCCGCTCGATCGCCGCCCACCCGATCGCCGCTGCCGGCGCGATCCAGTCCACCCGGGGCGGTGCGGCCGTCCCGTCGGGCGATTCCGCCCGGACCAGCAGCTCCATCATCTGCTTTGCTGCTGCGACGCTCCCGTCGAGCCGCCACAGGCGCGGCACCGAGGAGCAGGAACATGAGTGGGGTGGTAACCACGTTCTGCGGTTCAACCAGTCCGATCACCAGGAGGAGCCCGGCTGCCACCAGCAACGGGCCCCGGCGGCGGCGCGCAGCCAGGACGAGCCACGTCACGAAGGCGATGGCGCCCAGCACACCGGTCGTGGTCAGGTACTCGATGACGATGTTGTGGGCATCGTCGAAGGTCGACGAGGCCATCAGGCTCGTATACCGGGGGCCCGACAGGGTCGAGATGGCGTCGCGGAACTGGCCCGGTCCGAAGCCGACCACCGGCCGGTGGGCGAGCACCGACAGCCCGGCTCGCCACACATCGAATCGTCCCGTCAGCGTGTTGGCGACGGTCGACTGTGCTGTCCGCGTGAACACGCCGGCGTCGCCGATGCCGCCTCCCGTTCCCGCAGCAGCCGAGGGAAGGAGCGATCCGACGATGAGCGACACGATGGCCGCCGCCGCGAACCACGCAACCCGCACCCGGGCCCGACGCACGTCTCCTGTCGCGGGCCGCACGACCACCACAGCCGCAGTAAACGCTACGAGCACCAGCATCAGGGCCGCCGAGAGGCGCTCGCCCGAGATGCCAACTGCCGCCGAGACCAGTACGACCTGGACAGCCGAACGGCGGGGGTCGCCGATGAACCTTGGTGCGAGCAGGGCCAGTGCTGCGACGCTCAACGCCCCGAAAAAGACGGGATTGCCCATCAGCCCGGTGGCCAGCAGGCCGTCAGCCGGGATGGTCGGCAACCCGATCAGCTGCTGGGCGATGCCGACCACGGCGTTCACCATGGCGGCAGCGACGACCGCCGACACCAGGAGCTCTCGTCCCCGAGGGGAGACGCAGGTGCCGAGTGCCCACACGCCGGCCAGGCACGCGACGAACACGAGCCCGGTGCCAAGCTGGTACACGCCGACCACCGCGGACTCGACCGCTGGCGACAGCGCGGTGGAGACGGCGGCCACGAGAACGAACACGATGGCGGCCACCGCCGCTGGGCGGGTCAGCGCACGATCCACGGAGGTACCAGCGCCCATGGCTCGGAGGACGAGGACCGGCAACCCCGCCGCTCCCATCACGAGAAGGACGGCCAGCTTCGGGGCAAAGACGCTGTAGGAGACACCAGGGATGTCGCCGACGAGGAGGAGGAACACGCCGGCGGAGACAGCCCATGACACCGGATCCTGGCGGATCCTCGCCAGCCACACCGCAGAGACCGCGGTCCTCGACCTCGGTCGGCCGGAGGCGACCCCGTGCCGCGGGCCGCTCACCTCGGCATCGTCATCCCCGCCACGTGCCTCTTGCTCGGTGTCGATCGCTGGAATGGATGGAGACGTTACCGGGACCGATCGAACGCACGCAGCCATCACCGTCTCGGCCGGAGCGGGTCCGGACTGCAGCCACCCGCCTCATGGTCCCGGCCTTGCCAGGAGGGACCGGGCCGCGCCATCGGTCGGCTCCAGGCGCAGCGCCTGGCGCACGTCGGTCCGTGCCGCGGTCGGCCGTCCCGCCGACAGCGCGGCCTCGGCACACGCCACCCACAGCGCCGGATCGGCGGGATCGCGGGAGCGGGCCACGTCGTCCGCCCGCAACGCAGCCAGGCGGTGACCGGCGGCTGCATCGGCCCGGGCCAGGAGTGACGCCGGCTCCGGCCACGCGAACAGCGCGCCGTCGGCGCCGCGGGCGGCGGCTGCCGCCTGGACCGGTCGGTGGGAGTCGAGGGCGTGCTCCGCCCGGGCGTAGGAGTGATCCCCGACGACCAGTGCCCCACCGGCGACGCCTGCCACCGCCACGGCAGCGGCGGTCAGCACCGGGAGCCACCTGCCGGGTGCCGGCAACCGTGCCGGTCCCCGGCGCTCGGCGGCAGCAGCGTCCCACGCGGGGGCGGGCGCCAACCGGGCCGCACCGAGCAGCAGGAACAGGAGCGGGGTGGTGGCCACCTCCATCGGCTGGCTCAGCGCGCACAGCAGCAACGCACCGGCGGCGATCACCAGCCTCCCCCGCCGGCGCCGAGCGGCGAGCACCAGCCAGGCCACCACCGCCGCCAGCCCGAGGACCCCGGTGGTGGTGGCGTACTCGACGACGAGATCGTGGGCGCCGACGAAGATCGACAGGTCGACCGACCGGGCCTGGTGGGGGGTGAGGGTGGCGGCGATGGCGTCCCGGAACTGACCGGGGCCGAAGCCGAGGAGCGGGCGGTGCCCGAGGGCGGCCAACCCGGCCCGCCACGCATCGACCCGCCCGGTCACCGTGTTGGCCACCGTGGTGTGCGCGGCCCGGCCCAGCACGCCGGCACTTCCGTGGGTGCGTATGGCCGGCAGCAGTGAGCCCGCCACCACCGAGAAGATGATGGCGGTGGCGAAACCGGCGGCACGGCCCAGGCGCGACGCATCGCGGTGCCGGCGTCGACCGGCAGCAGCGCACCCCACCTCGAGGACGGCGATGGCCAGCGCGCTGAGGGCGGACAGGCGCTCCCCCGACGCGCCGATGGCCAGCCCCAGGAGCACGACCGGCCCCAGCCACCGCCACGGCCGGGCCGCGGCACGGCCGCCGAGGAGGGCCAACCCGGCCGCGCACGCCGCCCCC
>JAJZLP010000196.1 GCA_021803325.1 Actinomycetes bacterium | reverse complement strand
AGCACGCGCCCAGCTCAGTAGCCTGGCGGCCATGGCACTGCACGGCGAGTACGAGCCAAGCCCGGCCCAGTGGGTCCGCGACCAGGTCGAGACCTACGAGCGCACCGGTGGGCGCGAAGCCAACACCCTGCTCGACACCGGCCTGCCGGTGATCGTCGTCACCACTCGTGGCGCCCGGACCGGCAAGCTCCGCAAGTCGCCGCTGATGCGGGTCGAGCACGGCGGGGAGTACGCGCTGGTCGGCTCCGTGGGCGGCGCGCCGTCCCACCCGCAGTGGTACCGCAACCTGCAGGCCGACCCTACGGCCGTGACGATCCAGGACGGCCCCGAGCCGTTCGACGCCCAGGTACGCGAAGTCACCGGCGCCGAGCGCGACGAGTGGTGGACGCGTGCCGTGCAGGCCTACCCGCCGTACGCCGAGTACCAGCAGAGGACCGACCGGGTGATCCCGGTCCTGGTGGCGAGCCGCCGCGACTGACACCGGTCCCGGTACCGGTACCGTCCGGACACCAACCTGGGCCATCCCCCAGGACAGCACGGGCACGGCCCGGGTCGTTGCTACACTGCCCGCCCGTGCGACGAGGTACGGGCCGCCGGCTGCTCCTGGTGGTCTCCGCTCCGGGGGGCGCTGCCGCCCCAGTCCTCGACGCGCTGGCCACCCTCGGCGTGCCGAACCTGGTCGCCGACCCTGACGCGACCGCCTGTGGCACGGTCGGCACTGCAGGCGATCGCGGTGCCGTCGGCATCGATGCCAGTGCCGCCACCGACAGTGCCACCGGCTCGGTGGCCGTCGATCCCGGTGCCACCCGTGCCGTCGGGATCGACGCCGCAGGTGCTCCCAACGTCGGCGACGCCCCAGCGCCGGCCTGTGCCGCCTGGGCCCCTCCCCCCGACCTGCCCTGGCAGCGGGCCCTACCCGGTGCCGGCTGGCATCGACACGTCGTGCTGGCGTGGGAAGAGCCAGAGCGGTGCGTCACCGAGGCCACCAGTGGCAACGGCCGGGCGACAACCCCGGCGGCCGCCGAGGCGATCGCCGCCTGGGAAGCCGGGAACAGGCGGCTGCTCCTGGAACTGGCCGGCAGCCCGGTCACCGTGGTGGCCGTGGCACCCGACGGCGAGGTGGACCTCGCCGCGCTCCGCCAGGCGGTGACGGGCCCCGGCGACGGCCGTTGCGCCGACGGCGCGGGCGGCGCGGGCGGTCCGACACTGGCGGCCACTCGGCAGCCCAACGGCACCGCCGCACCCGCCACCGCCACCGCCACCGGAACCGAGCCCGCCACCGGCACCACCGAGTCCACGGAGGGCGCTGCAGGCCGGGCCGACCCGTCGCCACTGCGCACCGGGAGCGGTGACACGCCGACCGCCACCGCTCTGCCCGAGCACCTCCAGCTCACCGCCGTTCTGCGGGGACTGGCAGGCGCGCACCCGGTGCTCACCGTGCCGCCGTTGCCGCACCCGAGCCCGTGGGCTGCGGCCGTCGACGCGCTGCGCAGCCGGCTTGACGGGGCCCGGCGCGACGCGGCCGAGGGCTGGGCGCAGGCCGCCACCGCCACCGCCGACGCCGAGGCGCTCTGGCGGGCGCTGTGGTGGACCGGCTCGCAGCTGGCCGAGGTGACCGCCGCCGCCCTCCCCGCGCCGCCACCACCGCCGGGCTACGGCCTCGACGCCATGGGCGACACCGGCGCCTACCACCGCTGGCTGGCCGACACCGAGCCGCCGCCGCGGCCGCCGGGCACCGCAGCCACCGACGAGCCGCGCCTGGCCGGCGGGCCGCTGGTGAGTGTGGTGGTCCCGGTGTACAAGCCGGACCTCGACCTGTTAGCCCGGTGCATCGGCTCGGTTGTGGCCCAGAGCTACAGCGCGTGGGAGCTGTGCCTGTGCGACGACGGCTCGGGCGACCCTGACGTCACCGCCGCGCTCGACGCGGCGGTCGCTGCAGACGGGCGGGTCCGGGCGACCCGCCTGGAGCGCAACGGGGGCATCTCTGCGGCCACCAACGCCGCCATCGGCCTGTCGAGCGGGGCGTGGGTCACCTTCCTCGACCAGGACGACGAGCTGCACCCCGAAGCCCTCGCCGCGGTAGCCGGCTGTGTCCTCGACCACGACGACGCGGACGTCATCTACACCGACGACGACAAGCTGGACCTGGAAGGGCGGCGCTTCAACCCGCAGTTCAAGCCGGACTGGAACCCGGACCTGCTGCTGTCCATGGCGTACTTCTCGCACTTGGTCGCCGTGCGGCGGTCCCTCGTCGACGACCTCGGCGGGCTGCGCTCCGAGGTCGACGGCAGCCAGGACCACGACCTCGCCCTGCGAGCGACGGAGCGAGCACGCCGCATCTGCCACATCCCCCGCATCCTCTACCACTGGCGGGCCATCCCCGGGTCCGCTGCCACCGACGCCGCAGCCAAGCCGTGGGCGAACGAGGCCGGCCGCCGCGCGGTGGCCGAGGCCCTGGCCCGGCGCGGCGAGACGGGGACCGTCGAGCACCACGTCCGCCGGGGCTTCTTCCACGTGCGCCGGGACGTGGTCGGCGACCCGCTGGTCAGCATCGTCATCCCGTTTCGCGACGGCGCCGGCCTGCTGCAACGCTGCCTCGACTCCATCGACGAGGACCCCGGTCACCGGCGCTACGAGCTGGTGCTGGTCGACAACGACAGCACGGAGCCGGAGCTGCTCGGGCTGCTCGACCGCCTGTCGGACCGTCCCGACGTGACCCTGGTGCACGACCCCCGCCCGTTCAACTGGGCCGCGCTCAACAACGGCGCCGTCGACCGGTCCCGCGGCGACCTGCTGCTGCTTTTGAACAACGACGTCACGGCCCGCAGCTCGGGCTGGCTTGCCGCCATGGTCGGCCACGCCCAGCGCCCCGACGTCGGTGCCGTGGGCGCCCGCCTCCTCTACCCCGACGAGCGGGTGCAGCACGTCGGCACCGTCATCGGGCTCGGCGGCGTCGCCGGCCACGTGATGGCCGGGTTGCCGGGCGACGCGCCGGGCTACATGGTGTTCGCCGAGCTGACCCGCAACTGGAGCGCGGTGACCGGCGCATGCCTGATGATGCGGCGAGCCGTCTACGAGGAGGTCGGTGGCCTCGACGAGACCTTGGCCGTGTCGTACAACGACGTCGACCTGTGCCTGAAGGTCGTCGAGGCCGGCTACCGCATCGTCTACACGCCGTTGGCAGAGCTGGTGCACGCCGAGTCCGCCACCCGTGGGCTCACCGGCTATGGTGCCGACATCGAGCCGTTCGTGGCCAGGTGGGCCCACTGGCTGCGCGACGGCGACCCGCTGTACAACCCCAACCTGTCCCGGCTCGACGCGCGCTGCGTCGTGCGCCTGCCCGACGAGGACGACCGATGGAACGAACGACTCCGGACGCTCGTGCCCTGGTGGACCAGCTGAGGCTCAGGGCCCAGGCTCGCAGCCAGCCGTGGCACCCCGACCCCCTGCCTGGCCCGCCGCACCGGGTGCCGATGACGGCCCACCCGGGTCTGAAGCACCTGCACGAGCACTGGGCGCTGCCCGACAGGTTCGACGCCGTCGGCGGTCGCGGCGGGCCCCGGTGGAAGCAGTTGGTGTGGCGAGCCGCGGGCCGGGTCACCGGCGGTGTGCTCCACGACTACGTGACCGCCGAGCGCGAGCTGATCGCCAACATGGTCCAGTACTGCGATGCCATGGCCAAACGCGTCGACGCGCTCGAGCGCGACATCGACACCCTTGCCCAGGCCGGCAGCCGGCAAGCCGCTGAGCTCGCCACGCATCTGGTGCCACCACCGACAGCTTCGACACCCGGCATGCCCGGCATGCCCGACGGCACCGTCACGACCACGGGCGCCGGATCCGCCCGGGACCGCCGTGCCGCTGCCGGCACGGCCGCCGGGGCAGCCTCCGGCACGGTCACGGCCCCGGCTTCCGGGACCGCTGGCGGCACGGCCGGCGAGATCGCCGAAGACGCCAGCGCCTTGAACCGGCCCGCCACCAGCTCGGGGAAGCCGCGGGCAACCGGCGCCCGGTGATGGTCGGCGACGCGGACGCCGTTGCGGCGCGCGAGCGGGCGATCGTCGTCACCGACCGGTGGGACGAAGGCGACGAGGCCGACCTCGCCCTGCGGTCGGTCGCCGGGGTCCTGTCCCGCAGCCGGCTCGTCGACGTGCTGGTGACGAGCGGCGCCACCGCCGGCCACCACCACGACGGCGCGTTCGACGTGGAGGTCCTGACGGCCGACCCTGCCGACACGCCGACCCGGGCAGTGGTGATGGAGGCGCTGGCGGCCAGCTCCGCCGCGGTGTCCCCCAGGCGGTGGGCGCTGCCGGCACCGGCCGACACCATCTTGGGCGGCGTCGAAGCGGGAACATGGCACCAGGCCGGTGCCCGCATCGCCGCCGCCGAGCCGGCGCTGGTGCTGCTGGCGGGCGCACCGCCCGCCGCCGCTCTCGACCTGATCGCCGGGCTGCCGGCCTCCACGCGCGTGGTCGCCATGCCGTTGACCGCCGACGAGCGGCGCCTGGCTCGCGACGGGGTGACCGCTGTGCTGCACGCAGTGGACGCGGTGCTGGCCACCAATCCGGCCGAGGTGGCGCACATCGCCCGGCTGACCGGCGTGACCGCAGTCGAGGTCGGCGTGCACCTGCCTGGCAACCCACACTCCCGGCGGGAGCCGCCAGCGATGCTGTCAGGCTGGCCCTACGCCGTGGTCGTCGGTGCAGCACGCCACGTCGGCGACGAGGCGATCGCCCATCCCGAGGCGGCCGACGACACGTTCGGCATGGGCGCGTGGCTGGCTGGCCGCCTGGCGCCAGCCTCGCCGTCAGACGGCCTCGGCCCGCTGCGGATCGCTGCCGTACGGGGGCGGGAGCTGGCGGTGTGGGAACGGGGCCGGGCCGAGCTGTGGCCGGTGGTGGCGAGCCGGTCCGATCTGTGGAGGATCCTGGCGTTCGCCCGGGTGGTGGTGGCCGTCGACCCCGGACCGCTCCTGGCCCGCAGCGTGCTCGAATCGCTGTTGCACGCGACGCCGGTCGTGGCCCGTACCGGCACGGTGGCGGCCGCCCACCTGCAGGCTTCGGGCGGCGGGCTGTGGGCCGACGACGACGCCGGCATGGTGGAGGCAGCCGCACTCCTGATGGAGGACGCCGACGCCGCCGAACGGCTGGGACTCGCCGGTCAGGCCTGGGCGGAGGCCCGCTTCGGCGACCTCGACGCCTTCGCCGGGCGCGTGGAGCAGGCGTGCCGTGCGCCATCGAGGCGCGCCGCACCGATGCCAGCAGCAGGCGAGCCCGGGACTCCAGGCGTGCCCGGAGCTCCAGGGCAGCCCGGCACGCAAGGCGAGCCCGGAGCTCCAGGCCAGCACCGGTCTCCAGGCGAGACCGTCCGACAACCGACGAGGACTGTCGCTCCGTGACTGCCCCGACGCGGCACGACGGTGGTGCGCCATCGGTGCTGCTGGTGGTGCACGGGTTGCCGCCCGACGAGCACACGGGGACGCCGCTCGCTGCTCGCGGCTACGCGACCGAGCTGGGCCGGCGGGGCTGGGATGTCACCGTCCTGCACCCGTCGGACGGGGCCGCGGGTTGGGACCGGCTGCACCGTCGGCGCCGTCCGGGCGAGGACTTCTGGCGGCTCGCGGTGCCACCGACAGCAGCACGTGGCGCGCTGTGGGCCCTCCAGGCCCCTCCGTTCCCCGCCGACCCCACTCCTCCCACTGGCGGCCCCGACGCCGCGGTCTGCGCCGTGCTCGACGAGCTGCGTCCCGATGTCGTCCACGTGATCGACAACGTGGACCTGCCGCTGTCGATCCCCGAGCTGGCGGCAGCACGCGGCATCCCCGTGGTGAGGACCGTGTCGTGTGCGGAGGACCTGTGCGGGCTGATCGCACCGGTGTCGCCGCGTTCGGGGCCCGGTGGCTACTGCACCGGCCCGCTCACCGCCGGGCACTGCGCCGGCTGTATCGCCAGTACCCTCGACCCGGTCTGGGCCGGCTGGCAGCACCCGCCGGGCCGCACGCCGGCAACCGGCAGCCCGACGACCGAAAGCCCGACAGCACCGGGGACTTCGTCGGCTGCGGCCGAAGCCGATCGACGCCGACACGACCGGCTCGTCGGGCTCCTGCTGCGCAAACGGGCGCGTGCCGTTCGTCACTTCGACGAGGTGTACGACCGGATCGTGTTCGCCTCGGCGAGCTTCCGGCAGTATTTCGAACAGACGCTTCCCCTCGATCCCGACCGTGTGCGTGTGGTGCCGATGGGCGTCGACCTGCCTCCGATCGACCGGGGCAACAGCGGCAGTCACCGCGAGAACGCCGACACCCCCGGCGCCGACCCGGTGCACCCCGGTGACGGTATGGGCGCCTCGGGCGAACGGCCGGCTGGGAAGCGCATGCATCGCTCCGGTGCGGGCGACAACTTGGGTCCAGCGGGCCCGCCACCGGTGCGACTGGTCCTCCTGGCGCTGGCCGACCCGGCCAAGGGCATCAGCGCCGTCGTCAACGCGTTCACCCACCCGGACCTCGCCGGCCGTGGCGACTGGCGGCTGGTGCTGGCCGGCGGCGGCGATCGCTCGCGCTTCGGCCCGCTGCTCGACGACCCCCGGGTCACCGATCACGGTCCCTACGGCCCCGGCGACCTGGCCCGGTTGCTCGGCGGTGCGGACGTCGGCCTGTCCACGTCGGTGTTCGAGACGTACCACCGGGTCACCCGCGAGTACCTGGCCGCCGGGCTGGCTGTGGTCGGCTCCACCGCCTTCGGCATCACCGACATCGTCGTCCCCGGTGCCAACGGCCTGTCCTTCGACCATGCAGAGCCCGGGTCCCTCGTCCGGGCCGTCACCGCCCTGGCCGACGACCGCTCGCTGCTCGCCCGCCTGCAGTCCGGGGCGCGCGCCACGGCCATCCGCAGCGTGGCAGAGGAGGTCGACGACCTCCAAGCCCTGTACCGAGAGCTGGTTCCTGCTCGGCGCCCACCGGCTGCCCTCGCTCCCCGGTGAGCGCTTTCGAGCGCGGTCGGTGAGCGCTACCGGACCCCGTCGGTAGGCGCTTCCGGATCCCGTCGGTGAGCGCTACCGGACCGGCATGCGGTACCCAGCAGGTAGGGCGGACATGCAGCAGCAGGCCGCATGCTCCGTGGGATGGGGCAACGGCGGCC
>JAJZLP010000199.1 GCA_021803325.1 Actinomycetes bacterium | reverse complement strand
CGGGTCACCGGGCCGGATCCGTGCACGGTGGGCATCGACCGTCTGGCTGGGTGCTGCCCCCCGCCGGTAGCCTCGGGGCCATGGCTTCCACCTCTCCTGTCCACGTCACGGTGACCGGCGCTGCCGGTCAGATCGGCTACTCGCTGCTGTTCCGCATAGCGTCGGGCCAGCTGCTCGGCCCGGACCAGCCGGTCGTGCTGCGCCTGGTCGAGATCGAGCCGGCCATGCAGGCGTTGCAGGGCGTCGTGATGGAGCTCGACGACTGCGCCTTCCCCCTTCTGGCGGGGATCGAGGCAACCTCGGACCTGAAGGTCGGCTTCGACGGAACCTCGTGGGCCCTGCTCGTCGGTTCGGTGCCCCGCAAGGCCGGGATGGAGCGCAACGACCTGCTGAAGGTCAACGGCGGCATCTTCAGGCCGCAGGGCGAGGCCATCGCCGCCAATGCGGCGTCCGACGTCCGGGTGTTCGTCGTCGGCAACCCGTGCAACACCAACTGCCTGATCGCTCGCTCCCACGCCCGGGAGATCCCCGACGACCGCTGGTTCGCCATGACCCGCCTCGATCAGAATCGGGCCGCGATCCAGCTGGCCAAGCGGGCCGGTGTGCCGGTGTCGGACGTGGCGAACGTGGCCATCTGGGGCAACCACTCGTCGACCCAGTTCCCCGACTTCGAGAACGCCACGATCGGCGGCCGCCCGGCACCGGAGGTGATCGATGACCAGGCATGGCTGCAGGGCGAGTTCATCACCACCGTGCAGCAGCGAGGCGCCAAGATCATCGAGGCTCGCGGGGCGTCGTCAGCGGCGTCGGCCGCCAACGCGGTGGTCGACTCGGTCCGCAGCATCGTCACGCCCACGGCACCGGGCGATTGCGCCTCGCTGGCGGTGGTGTCGCACGGCGAGTACGGCACGCCCGAGGGCCTCATCTTCGGCCTGCCCGTCCGCTCCACCGGCGACAGGTGTCACGTGGTCGAGGGCATCACCCACAGCGACTTCGCGAAGCAGAAGATCGCGGCGACCACCGAGGAGCTCGAGTCCGAGCGTGCCGCGGTGGCCGACCTGCTCGGCTGAGCCCGCTGCTGCTGCCACCCGCCTGAGGCGGGTGGCAGCAGCAGCGGCGGTCTTCGAGTGGTTAGGAGCGCCAGGGCCGCGGCGGGCCAGGGCGGCCCGGCAGTGGCCGGGTCAGACGGCGGCTGCCTGGGGGATGTCGATCCCGACGCGCCGGAGGAACTCGAGCTTGGCTGTCAGCGCGCGCTGCCAGGCGTCGAAATCGGCCTCGAAGTGTCCTCGGTCGCCTTCCTCGCACGCATGCTCGAGCTCGTCGAAGGCGGCATCCTCGGCGTCGAGCAACTCTCGATACCGACGAAGTGCCTGGTCGTCCAGCACGGCGGGAGCGGTCATCCGGAACCTCCTCTGCCACACGCGTGACGCGTGTCCGTACCGGCGACCTTACCCCCGGACTGTGACATTGTCATGGGTCCGTGGCAACGATGTTGGCGCCGTGTTGGCCTGGTTCCGCCGTACCTGAGCGGGTCCGCCACGCCGGACTGCTCGACCGCACCTGTGCCCGCCCGCCGCGCCCGCCGGATCGACTGCGTCAGTGCCGCCGGACGAGGGTGACGACGTCGCGCAGCGTCGCCTGCTGCCCGTCGGGTCCGGTCGCCTCGCGCTCACGGACCTCGTTCACGAGGACGCTCCAGGCAGCGTCCAGCGCCAGATCGACGAGGTCGTCCTCAGGGATCGGGAACCGGTGCTCATGGTGGTCGTGGCCAGCTGCCCACGGCGGCGGCTCGGCGTGGCTCACGACGAGCAGGTGCCCTCCCGAAGCCACGGCGCCAGCCGCGGCCCTGAGGACCGCAGCGCGAGGGAAGTCGATCGGTGAGTGGAGGAAGCAGGCCGACACCAGGTCGGCCTGGCCGGAAGGCAGCCACGAGCTCAGGTCCGCGTGGAGCCAGGTGATCTGCCCCTCGGGGACGGCACGCTCGGCCGCGTGCGCCGCCGCCCGGGCGATGGCGACGGCGGACACGTCGACGGCGGTGACGGTCCATCCCTGCAGGGCGAGCCACACGCTGTCGGCGCCCTCGCCGCAGCCGAGGTCGAGCGCCCGGCCCGGCACGAGGTGTCCCGCCGTCTCGACCAGCGCGCGGTTGGGCTCTCCCGACCACATCCGCCCGCGCTCGCTGTACAGGCTGTCCCAGAAGGCGGCCGGTCCGTCTGCGCGTGGTTCGCTGGCGTGGGCTTTCTCGCTGGCGTGGGTTGTCTCGCTGGTATCGCGAGCTGGAGCGCCGTGTCCGTCACTCCTCCCGCTGCCGTCACCGCTCCCGCCACCGCCGGGCCCGCCTTGCCCGGCGCTCTCGCCGTTTGCGGCGTGCCCAGCGTGCTCGCCCGCGGCGGATCGCGTACCGTCGCGCATGTCGTCAGGCATCGTGACCTCCTTGTGGTCGAGGATAGGGGTCGGCCTCCCCGGCGACGACCGATCAACCCCACCCGGCGGCCCCGGGGAGCGGGCGGCATCCTCGACCGCGTGCATGGCAGCGGCGGCCGCCCTGGGTGCATGCGAACGCGTCGGCATGACGGTCCTGGCGCCACGCTCGGTGTGCGGTGTGCGGTGTGCGGTGTGCGGTGTGCGGTGTGCGGTGTGCGGTGTGCGGTGTGCGGTGTGCGGCAAGGGAGCGACGCGCTCGCTCCAGCGGGCGGCCACCCTGGGTGCGGGTCCGCTGGTCAGCATGACGGTTCCGGCGGCACGAGGAGCGTGCGGCACCATGTCGCAGCGCCAGCGGTGGGGGTCTTGTGGCACAGCCCCGGCTGCTTGACCCCATCTGGCCGGCACCAGGTGGACAGCACGTGCCTGAAGCCGCCCTCACCGCCACGTTCGGCTCCCCAAAGCACGTCCATTGTCGACGCCCCGGAGTCGGAACCGACCTCCAGCCCACCAGAGCATCCACGAACACCGCTTCGGACACACGTCAAAAGGTGCCGTGAACAGTCTGGGTCAGACTCACATGGCCCCTGCCAGAAGCCGCCACGGCGGAGGATGTTCCTCCCGCGGAGCGGGGATCATCACCTCAGAGGCCGGCCGACGTTGGAGGATGCTGTGTTGTCAGACGACCTCGGCATCGTCGGGTTTACCAGCTGCGGCCCGGCGGGCCAATATCGACGCGCCCGTAATTGCCAATGCCATTCCGGCGATGGCATAGATGGCAATCACCAGGAGGTTGCCAATAACGTCGTATGAGCCGAAATAGACGATGCGTCGTATGGCTTCGACGCCGGCACCGTTCGGGATCGAGCTGCCGATCGCCCGCCAGAAAGGAGGGAGCAACGAGGCTTGGTACGCTCCACCTGCGCTGGGATTGCCGAGCACGACGAACACGATCAGGGTGAGGCCAATGCCGAATACCCCAAGGAAAACTTGGAATGCCATCGTGACTGCTGCGGCACAGAAGACGAGGAGTGCCCCGAGCCACCACAGTGCCATGAAGTGTCCGGTGAGGGCACCGAGGACGGGGCCGACGATCATCGCACCCCCGAGTCCGGAGAGGATGGCGTAGGGGACGAGCACGATCAAGCGGTGGATCGCACGCCTGGTGGTCGCAGGTCGGGCTCCCTTGGCAATCCCAAGAAGTGCCGCAACGAGATATCCGCCGACGAGCCAGCCGATGACCAGGTAGAAGCCCGAGAGACCGCGGGCGTCACCGGATTGTGAGGGGACGGCGTCGGTGACCGTCATCGTCCTATGTACTGCCGCCTCAACATGTGCGAACACATCCTCGACCGCCGTCGCTAGTGCCGCGCCGCCCCCGCTCGCCACAAAAAGTGAGTCGGTCTTGCCAGCAGGGTTCACGACGAACACGCCACTCGTCGAACCGTCGCGCAGGAGGGTCAGCCCTGCTGCTTCACTGGGAACGGCAGTGGCGAAGAGCGGTTGACCGTGCAGGCCGTTGAGCTGTGTCACGACGTGGCCGGAGATCTGCGCCGGTGCAACGACCGCTACGAGAGCCCGGTGCGGAGTGGGGTGGTGGAATGCGCCGACGTACGAAAGGACGAACGCGAGCTGGACGAGCAGCACTCCCAAGACAAGCAATGCCGTACGGGGCGTGATGGCGTCGAACAGTTCGGCGACGAAGCCTTGTGGTTGCTTGGGAGGCACCGATCCGGCCGGCATCGGATCGGGAACGTTGATCGGCTTGGCTCGGGTGGTCCTCATAGTCGGTCCTTCTTTGGTGAGGCAGTTGGCAACTGGGATTGTTCGGCTTCGACCGACAGGTTGGTTGTGGTGATCATGTGCCTGGTGGCCAGCGTTGGGGTGGATGGCGGCTTCGTCCTCGGTGAAGCTGCGCTACCCGAGCGCACGGTGCGGCTGTCGGGTGGTGGATCACCGGATCGCCCGCATGCCATGACCAGTCCTCGATGTCGTCGAAGACCGCAGCTCGCTGACCTACCCGTATCAGCTTGTGGCTGCGAGGTGGATCGAGGCTCGGCTCAGAAGAAGGTGGCGGCCACGTCGTGGAGCAGCTGGGGGTCGACAGTCTTGATCGCGTGGACCGCGTGGGACAGCGGCACGCGAACGATCTGGTCGTTCTGCAGGGCAACCATGTGCCCGTACTGGCCGTCGTGCACGGTCTCGATCGCCGCGACGCCGAAGCGCGTCGCCAGCACCCGGTCGTACGCGGTGGGGGTGCCTCCGCGCTGGACGTGGCCCAGGATGGTCACCCGAGTTTCGAACCCGGTGCGCCGTTCGATCTCGGGTGCCAGCACGTTGGCGATGCCGCCGAGGCGGGGGTGCCCGAAGTTGTCGACCTCGGTAGACACGACCTCGATGGTGCCCTCGGTGGGAACGGCACCTTCCGCCACCACCACGATGGATGCGAAGCGGCCCTTGGCGTGGCGGGCGCGCAGGCGCTCACACACCTCGTCGATGTCGAACGGCTCCTCGGGGACGAGGATCTCCGCAGCGCCACCGGCGATGCCGGCGTGCGTGGCGATCCACCCGGCATGCCGGCCCATCACCTCGCACACGATCACCCGGTCGTGGGACTCGGCTGTGGTGTGCAGCCGGTCGATGGCCTCGGTGGCGATCTGCACCGCCGTGTTGAACCCGAAGGTCACCTCGGTCGCCGACAGGTCGTTGTCGATCGTCTTGGGGACGCCGACGACGGCCACGCCCTCTTCGTACAGGCGCCACGCCACCCCGAGCGTGTCCTCCCCGCCGATGGCCACCAGCGCTTCGATCCCCTCGCGGTGCAGGGTCGCCCTCACCCGCTGGGCTCCGTCGGGCAGCGTGTACGGGTTGGTCCGCGACGTGCCCAGGATCGTCCCGCCTCGCGGCAGGATGCCGCGGCAGACCTCGACGTCGAGCGGCTGCGTGACGCCGTCGAGCGCGCCCCGCCAGCCGTCGCGGAAGCCGACGAAATCGTCCCCGTAGAACACCTCGCCCTTGCGGACGACCGCCCGGATCACCGCGTTGAGCCCCGGGCAGTCCCCTCCGCCAGTGAGCAGTCCGACACGCATAGGGCCAGCACCTCCTGCTGTCGCTGGACCGAACCTACTGCGAGCCCGGCATGCCGTGATGCCACGTGGAGAACCCGCCGCCAATCGTCCAGCCGCCCGGCGAGCTGATGGCGGTGCGGCCCCCCGGCCCAGCCGCCGTTGACGCGACCGGCGTTCGCCCACCAGGCCCGGGAGCGGGCGTCAACCGCGTACGAAGTTGACGATCCGGTCGGGCACGACCACGGCGCGGACGGTTCCTGCCCCCTCCAGCAGCCGCCGGACCGGTTCGAGGTCGCGTGCCATGGCCTGGAGCTCGGCGGCGGCAGTGCCGGCCGGCACCGTCACCTTGCCCCGGACCTTGCCGTCGACCTGCACCACCACGGCCACCTCGCTGTTCGTGGCGAGCCGCTCGTCGGCCACCGGCCAGGGCTGGTCGTGGACCGACCCGGCATGTCCCCGCCGGGTCCACAGCTCCTCCGTGATGAACGGGCATATCGGAGCCAGCAGCAGCAGCAGTGCATCGACCGCCTCGCTCGCCGCCGTACCCGTGACGCCGGCACGCCTGGCGTCTCCAAGCTCGTTGGTGAGGCCCATGAGCTTGGCGATGACGGTGTTGTACTTGCGCTGATCGTAGTCAACAGTGACATCGCGGATGGTCCGATGGGTCGCCCGGCGCAACGCGGTGGCGGCAGCCCCGCCGGCATCAGCGGCCCCGTCGCCGGCAGTTCCACCGGAGGCGACAGCAGCAGCATTGGCCTCGACAGCAGCCCCGATCGGTGTGCCAGGGCCAACCCCGGTGCCGGTCGCCGGCCCCCTGGTGCCAGTTCCGCTGCCGGTCGCCGGCTCGCCGGTGCCGGCTGCGGTGTCGGTCGCAGTCCCATCGGTCGGAGTCCCGCCGGTCGCCGGCTCGCCCTCGTTGCTGCGGGTCTCCATGGCGACGCGCCATACCCGCGACAGCCACTTGTGCATGCCTGAAGGCGACACCGTGGCCCAGTCGATATCGTCCTCGGGCGGCGAGGCGAACAGCATGGTGCCGCGCAGCGTGTCGGCCCCGTAGGTGCCGTAGACCTCGACCGGGGTGACCAGATTGCCCTTGGACTTGCTCATCGCCGCGCCGTCGAGGACGACCTGGCCCTGGTTGAGCAGGGCGCGAAACGGCTCGCCGGCGCTCAGGTGGCCGCAGTCGCGCAGGGCCTTCACGAAGAACCGGGCGTACAGCAGGTGCAGCACGGCGTGCTCCACGCCGCCGGTGTACTGGGCCACGGGAAGCATGGCGTCGGCCAGCTGTCGCGGCCAGGCCTGGTTGTCGTCGCCGGGGGACAGGTATCGCAGGAAGTACCACGACGAGTCGACGAAGGTGTCCATGGTGTCGGTGTCGCGGGTGGCTGCCTGACCGCAGGCCGGGCAAGGCACGTGCTTCCACGTGGGGTGCAGGTCGAGGGGAGAGCCGCTGACGTTGAAATCGAGGTCGTCGGGGAGCACCACGGGGAGCTGGTCCTCGGGCACCGGCACGATGCCGCAACCGGGGCAGTGGACCACGGGGATGGGCGCGCCCCAGGAGCGCTGGCGTGACACCAGCCAGTCGCGAAGGCGGAAGCTCACGGTCGTCCGGGCCAGGCCCCGACCGGCAAGGTCCGCCACGGTGGCGGCGGC
>JAJZLP010000159.1 GCA_021803325.1 Actinomycetes bacterium | reverse complement strand
CGAGCGGCTCGGGCCCGACCCCTTCCCGCTGGCGGGCTGCCGCTTTCCGGTCGTGATCCGGGGGGCGCGCCAGCCGGGTGTTGCGTGACCATCAGCCGAGGCCCGGCTCGGCCCGCGACGTCGTAGACTCAGCCGCGGTGCTCGAGCGGTGGCGCCGACGATCGGAGCCATCATGAGCATTGCCCCTACGCCGGCCGGTGAGCGTAGCGTGTCCGCCGTGCCGGCGGTCACGGCCCCCCTGGTGGGTGCGGACGGATCGGGGCACTGCCTCAACGGCACCGAGCACGACGCAGTAGGGGGCGCAACCCGCGGCGCCTACGGTGATGCCCCGCGCGCCGGCGCAGGTCAGCGGACGATCGTGGCCCTTCTGGCCGCGGTGCCCGTGCTCGCCGGCGGGTTCGCCGTGGTGCGCCTGTGGTCGCACGGGATCGGCTGGTTGGACCTGATCCTCGCCTCGGTCATGTACCTCGTGACCGGGTTGGGGGTGACAGTCGGTTTCCATCGGCTGCTCACCCACCGCAGTTTCCGTCCCAGCCGCTGGCTCAAGGTCGTGCTGGCGGTGGCGGGGACCATGGCCATCCAGGGATCGGTCATCAGCTGGGTCTCCCAGCATCGCCGGCACCACGTCTTCTCGGACCGGACCGGTGATCCGCACTCGCCGGTACGCCCACCAGGCGCCGGGCTGGTCGAGCGGGCCCGGGGTCTGTGGCACGCGCACACCGGCTGGCTGTTCCGCAGGAACCCGGTCGACGCCGAGCGGTGGAGCGCGGACCTGCTGGCCGACAAGGACATCCGCCTGGTCTCAGCCATGACACCGGTGGTCATGGCGGCTTCGTTGCTCATCCCGTTCGTCGTCGGGTGGGCGGCGACCGGGACCCTCGTCGGAGGTCTCCTTGCCCTGCTGTGGGCGGGGCTGGTGCGGATCCTCCTCCTCCACCACGCCACGTGGAGCATCAATTCGATCTGCCATGCCTTCGGCAGGCAGCCTTTCCGCACTCGGGACCAGAGTCGCGACGTCGCGGCCCTGGCGCTGGTGTCGTTCGGTGAGTCGTGGCACAACGCGCACCACGCGTTTCCGAACCTGGCTCGCCACGGGGTCGGCCCCGGGCAGATCGACATGTCGGCGGCCGTCATCCGCATCTTCGAGCGGCTGGGGTGGGCCACCGACGTGTGCTGGCCGACGCCGGAGCTGCTCGCCCGACGCCGGGTGGTGCCGCTGTCTTGCTGAGGTGCCGCTGTCTCGCTGATGTGCCGCTGTCTTGCTGAGGTGCCGCTGTCTCGCTGATGTGCCGGACCGACCGCCAGGGGCGACCGTCACCGGCTCACCAGGCGGGTAGCGCGTGATCGCTGTGCGGGCGGCGGCTGTCGTAGGCGATGTCTCGCAGCGGGTCTGCGCCCATCCACCTGGTGTCGGGCGATGGGGCGAGGCCGAACGGCTTGGCGGCGTCGGGCTCAAAGCGCAGCAGATCCGATCGGCACAGGTAGAGGCACGCTTCGACGACCTCGGGGTCGAACAGGGTGCCCCGGCCCCGCTCGATCTCGGCGAGCGCCACGTCGATCCCGAGGGAGGGCCGGTAGGGCCGGTGGGCAGCCATCGCCTCGACGACGTCAGCGACGGCGACGATCCGTGCTCCCGGGTCGATCTCGTCCCCCTGTAGGCCCGACGGGTACCCTGAGCCATCCAGGCGTTCGTGGTGCTGCAGGACCATCCGGGCCACCGGCCACGGGAAGGCGACTCCCTCCAAGATCTCGTACCCCGCTCGGGCGTGGTCCTTGATGAGGGCGAATTCGTTGGTGCTGAGCCTGGACGGCTTGGTCAGGATCTCCAAGGGGACGACGAGCTTGCCGATGTCGTGCACCCGGGCAGCCATGCCCACGCCGTAGGCGTCGAAGGGGCTCATGCCGATCTGGGAGCCGATGACCTGTGCCAATTCCGCAACCCGCCGCTGGTGCCCCGCGGTGTACGGGTCTCGCTTCTCCACGGCGGTGGAGAGCACGTCGATGGTGTCCTCGAGGCTCTGGGTCACCCGGCGGGTGCGCTGCAGGCTCCTGGCCCCGAAGGCGATGGCGTCGGCGAGGGTCCGGAGATGCGCGATCTGGTGCTCGTCGAAGCCGGCGTGTCGGGACGAGGCCACCGCCAGGGCACCCGCCGGGTCGGCGCGCAGCGGCAGGATGAGCATGGAGCGGTAGCCCGCCGCTTCGCTGAACTGCTTCCACGCCGGGTGGCCCGGAACGGCACGGACATCCTCGACGAGCTGGATCGTGCCCGAGGACAAGGCCCGACCGACCGGGCTCTGCTCGGGTTCGTGATCGGACCAGGTCCGGTTCAGCTGGAGCAGGCCGTCAGGGTCCCAGCCGAACCCGGCAACCGGCAGGATCGGCCGGTCGGAGCCGTCACCGAGGAAGTCGACCCACGCAGCTACGTGGTCGCCGATCTCGACGGCGACATGGCACAGGGACGCGATGAGCTCGCCTTCGGGCGTGAGCTCCCCGAGCGCCCGCCTGATCCTGCGTTGCGGTGCCGGTCCGTCGGTCATCTGGCCCACCCAAGCTGTTGGGACGTCGTCGTGGTCCAGGCACAGGGTCGGGCCGCGTCCAACGGGCATCGGCTGCCAACCCCCCCGACCTTGAGTGGTGCCACCCCGGCTGGATGCGTCACGGCGGGAACGGGAGGGAGCGCGGGGCGTCGATCTGGTGCTGCGCCGGTAGTCGAGGGGGCTGTGCGCAGTTGGTGTCGTGTCGGCACTCGCGGTACCTGCCAGCAGTACGGCATGCCACTCCGATCGGATGGCAGGGATGGCCCGCAGGAGCAGCATGAGCAGGCTGGCTCGGTGGCGAGGAGGAGCCTGGCATCGCTGCAGGGCCTGCTCGGCTGGGATCGAGGCGGCTCGACTGGAACACGACCGTCCTTGGGGCAGGGGATCCGAATCATGCCTGCTCCACTCCAACCGTACCGGGGATCGGCCTGGCGTGCCGAGTGTCGGCCCCTTCTGGTGCCCAAACCGCCTGGCTTGTCCGCTGAGACGTTTGGGGCTGCGGTAGTCGCGTCCGCCTGTCTGGTCCACGGAGATCGCCGCCGGGTCATGCCGGTACGGTGAGGTAGCCGGTCCGGCCGGGCCGGGCCCGGCCCGGCTCGCGCCGTGGCGGCGGCCACGATGTCGTGACCCTGCCGGTCAATGCCGGCCCGAAGCGCAATAGCCTGACCCGATGGCCAACCCGATGCATGCCCGTACCAGGACCCCGGCGCTCGCGACCGGCCTGCTGGGTGCTGCCCTGGCGCTGGCTGCGTGCAGTGCCGGTACGCCGAGCTCCTCCGCTCCGGCGCACGTGACGGCGCCTGTGACGCCCCGGAGATCGTCGACCGCGGCTCCGACGTCGTCGGGTACGTCGGCGCCCAGCACCACCGGGGCCAGGGCGACGGGCTCGGGCTCCGCCGGCGTGCCGTCGACCATGGCCGCCGGCTCGCCCTTGCCCGAGCCGGCCGCGCTCGCACCGTTCGTCACGCCAGCGGCCTCCGGCCAAGGCGCGTGGAGCCCGGCGGGTCGGACCGTCGGCGGGGTGCCGGCGGTCTACGAGACCACGCTCGTCCCGCCCGGCGGCACTCATCCCGCGGGTATCGCCTGGATGGACACCCGCCTGCTGTCGGCCCGGCTGTACTCGGGGTCCAAGAGCCCCGGCGGGGGGCCGTACCGCTACACCGCGCCGATCCTGCCGGCGCAGGCCGCCACGCTGGTTGCCGCCTTCAACGGCGGGTTCATGATGAACGCCGCCGGCGGTGGCTACTACACGGAGGGCCGCATGGTGGTCCCCCTGGTGGTGGGGGCAGCGTCGCTCGTCATCTACACGAACGGGTCGGTCAACATCGGTGCCTGGGGCACCGACGTGACGATGACGCCGAGCGTGGCCAGCGTCCGCCAGAACCTCGTGCCGCTCGTCGCCGGTGGCCAGCCCACCGCCCAGGCGGCCAGCGCCGATTGGCAGGCGTGGGGAGCGACGTGTGCCGCCACGTCGTGCACTGCCCCGGTTGGCCTGGAGAGCCAGTGGCGATCTGGGCTCGGCGTCACCGCTGACGGCGCGCTCGTGTACGTCGATGGCCCGGCGTTGGACCCCCTGCAGGTTGCCCAGCTGCTGGTGCGCGCCGGGGTGGTGCGCGGCATGGAGCTCGACATCAACCCTGACTGGCCCGACTTCGCCACCTACGACCCGGCGACCGCCGGCGGGCTGGCCGCTCCGGCCAACGGCAGTGAGCTGCTGCCGGGGACGGTGCAGGGGCCGGCGACGTTCTTCGCTGCGTGGTGGGCCCGAGACTTCGTCACCATGTCGGCGCGCCCCGCTCCCGCCGGTTGAGCCACCGGGGGGCACGCAGACGCGCTCCGGCCCGGTGTCGCACCTCGGATCAGCTCGCCAGCGCCACGAATTCCCAGATCACGGCTCGCTCGCACCTCGACACGGCCCGGCCCGGTGTCGCACCCCTCCAGTAGCCTGCGTGCAAGGAGCCGGTGACTGCCCGGAGACTGCGGAGGGTGATGGTGGAGCGTCAGCGCACGTCGACATCGAGGTTCGGGGTGGGCCGGCGCGAGAACCACGACGCCACCGCTTTCTACGACCGCTTCCGTGCCCCGGAGCTGAGTGACGACCAGGACGTGCTGCCGCCTGCACCGGTAGCCGATCCGTTCGTCTGCGGGGATGCCCGGCACATGGACGCCGTCCCCGACGGCTCGGTGGCCCTCGTGGTCACGTCGCCGCCCTATTTCGCCGGCAAGGCCTACGAGGAGGAGCTCGGTCGCGAGGGCGTCCCCAGCTCCTACTTGGAGTACCTGCAGCTGCTGGCGGACGTGTTCGCGGAGTGCGTCCGCACGCTCGAGCCGGGGGGGCGCATCGCCGTCAACGTCGCCAACCTGGGGCGCAAGCCGTACCGGAGCCTGTCCGCCGACGTCATCAAGATCCTGCAGGACGACCTCGGCCTGCTGCTGCGCGGCGAGCTCATCTGGCAGAAGGGCGAGGGTGCCAGCGGCTCGTGCGCGTGGGGCTCGTTTCGCAGCGCCGCCAACCCCGTGCTGCGCGACATCACCGAGCGGGTGATCGTCGCCAGCAAGGGGCGTTTCGACCGGGCCCGGACGGTCAAGGAGCGCCAGGCCGAGGGTCTCCCCCATCAGAGCACGCTTATGACCGAGGACTTCATGGCGCTGACGCTCGATCTGTGGAGCATCCCATCGGAGAGCGCACGGCGCGTCGGTCACCCAGCGCCGTTCCCCGTGGAGTTGCCCGAGCAGCTCATCCGCCTCTACACGTTCGCTGACGACCTGGTGCTCGACCCGTTCATGGGCAGCGGCTCGGCGCTGGTGGCTGCCGCCCGGCTGGGCCGCCGCTACGTCGGCTACGACCTCGAGCAGGAGTACGTCGACATCGCCGAGCGGCGTGTGACGGAAGCCCTGGCCGAGCAGGCCGCTGCGGACGGAGGGAACCGGGCTGACGGCGGTGGTGCCGGCGACACCGGGATCCCGGGCAGGAGCCGGGCGGAGCGGGCCGCCGGGCGGCCCAGCCAGCCGGCCCGGGCTCGCTCCCGCCCGTCGGTCGCGGCGCCGGCACCGGCCGCCGGGACCGACCCTGCCGAGGACTTCCAGAGCCGGGCGACACGCGAGGGGAAGGCCGCGCAGAAGCTGGCCGAGGAGGTCCTGGTTGGCGCCGGCTTCACCATCCGCGACCGCAACCACCGCATCGCCCGGACCGGCGTGACCGTCAATTTCGTGGCCGAGGATGGCGCCGGCGGCACGTGGCTCTTCGACGTGTCCGGGGCGTTCACCAGCCACCGCGGCGGGTTGCTGCGCACCGACACGGTATGGAAGTCGCTCGGCCGAGCCCACGCCATTCGAGGCAGCCTGGAACGAGGCCATCTCGACCCGGGCACGCCCGTCGTGTTCCTCACCACCCACCTGCCGCGCCGGCCCAGCGAAGGCGACACTGCGCTGCGGGCAGCGGGCCCCAAGGCGTTCTTCGACGCCATCGAGATGTTGTCCGATGAGGGCCGCTCCCGCCTGGAGCGGTATGCCGAGGGTGCCAACGCCACCACACCGCTGCCAGGCTTTTGGAGCCCAGCGGACCTGGCTCGCATCCAGCGCTGATGCCCCGGATCGTGGCGTGCGCCGTCGTGCGCGACGACCCCCCACGGGTCTTCGTGGCCGAGGACGAGGCCACCCTCAACTGGGTCCTGGCGCTCCAGCTCGTCGCCCGTGCCCCCGGCCACGAGCTGCCGCCCGAGCTTCGCGACCGGATCCGCCAGGCGCTGCGCGACGAGCAGTGGGGTACCGCCGTCGCGCTCTGGATGGAGAACCGGCCGGAGGTCGACGTCTACCCCTCCTTCGAGCTGCACACTGCGGCCGACATCGAGCTGGCGTCATTGGAGCTGGCATTCACGCCGCTGTTCGAGGACTGACGGGCCCCAGCCGGTTGCGGGCTGCGGATGGCGGACAGCGGGCTGCGGATGGCGGATGACGGACTGCGCATAACGGACGGCGGGCTGCGGATGGCGGACTGCGGATGGCGGACTGCGGAGCAGCGATCGGAGCCCATGGAGCCGACCTTCGGCTGCCGCTCGATTAGGGTCCTCGCCGTGCGTACCACTGTCGCCACTGGAGCTGTGGCCGGCGATGCCCCGGGTGGGGTGCCGGAACCAGCTGTCGCCATCCATCGAGCCGTCAACGGAACCACGAACGGAGCTGCCAACGGAGGCCACGCTGGTTTCCGGGACGCGCGCCGGTCCGGTTCCGGCCGGATGGTGCGTGCGTTCCGTCGGCCGGTAGCCATGGGCGCTCTCGCTGTCTGCGCCGTCGTCTTGGCCGCGTGCAGCTCGTCGTCCTCGGCCTCGTCGGCTGCCTCGTCGTCGGCTGCCTCGTCGTCGTCGGCTTCGTCGTCGTCGGCTGGCAGTGCGTCCTCGTCGGCTGCTGGTGGCTCGTCGACGGCCGGATCGGGCACGTCGGCCACCTCAGGTTCCTCGGCCACCTCAGGTTCTTCGGCCGCCTCGGGTTCGACAGCGGCAGCGGCGACCTCGCTGCCGGCGGTGGGTCATGCCACCGACCTGAAGGTCGAACCGGTGATCGGGTCCGGTCCCCAGCCGGCGCCGTCGTCGCTCGTGACGCGGGACCTGGTGG
>JAJZLP010000055.1 GCA_021803325.1 Actinomycetes bacterium | reverse complement strand
TGTCGACGTCGATGTCGAACGTGGCCACAGGCACGATCACCCAGACCATCAAGAATTTGCAGAACCAGTCGCAGGGTCTCAACACGCAGATCCAGTTCTACGCCAACATCGCCGCCGAGGAGCAGAAGATGCTCACCAACCAGTTCGCCCAGCTGCAGACGACCTTGGGGACGCTGCAGAACCAGAGCCAGTCCCTGGGCTCGGCCCTGGCCGGCCTGTCAGCAGGGTGAGGAGCGCATCGTGCCCAGGACCTTCATGAACGCCGAGGAGCTGCAGAACCGCTACCTCGGCGAGGCCATCGAGACCGCCACGCCCGCAGCCCGGCTCAGCATGCTCCTCGACCGCCTGGAGCTGGACCTGCAGCGGGCCGACCTGGCCTTCGACGCGGGGGACCTGGCTGTCATCAGCGACAGCCTCGTCCACGCGCAGGAGATCCTGCTGGCCCTCGCAGGCACGCTACGCGTCGACATCTGGGACGGGGCGGCCCGGCTGGCCGGGCTCTATCACTTCCTGCACGGCGAGCTGGTCGCCGCCAACATGGCCAAGGACCGCGACCGGCTGCTCAAGGCCATCCCGCTGGTGAGCCAGCTCGCCCGGGCCTGGCGTGCGGCGATGAACGACGATGTCGCTGCGGTCGGGGTAGGTGCCGGTGACGTGGCCTGAGCTGCTCGACGCCATGGAGCGCCAGCTCGATGCCGCGGCGCGCACGGTGCTCGACGGGGCGCCGCCGCCGCCAGAGCTGCTCGCCGTGCCGGCTGGACCGCTTCCCGAGGAGCTGGTTCCCCGGGCGACCGCGTTGTTCGAGGCGACCCGGGCCATGGAGCAGACCGTCTGCAGGGCATTGGACGACATCGGCGGCACGCTCGACCGCGTCGGGGACGGCCGGCGACGGGCCCGGCAGTGGGCGGAGCGCAGCGCGCCCGCCTACGTCGACATGCGAGCCTGATCCAGCCCGGTCGGCAGCGTGGCTGGGCGCGCCGCGGCGCGTGTCGGGCGGCTGGCTCAGGTCCGGCGGCGGCGACCGATGACGGCGAGGTGCCCTTCGATGCTCGTCCGGGGCGGGATCTCCTCGGTCGACAGGACCTGCAGGCCGGCGCGGACGTCGGCTTCGGACAGCAGGCCCCTGGCCACGATGTCGTCGGCCGCCTGGCTGAAGCGGTCGAACAGGAATGTGCGGTCGATGTCCGTCGGCGATGACGGCCCGTATGCCGCCTGGGGCATGACCAGCACGGCGGTGACCGTAAAGCCGGCCTGGTCGAGGAGGCCCGGCACCTTGCGACCGACGGTGCGGTCGCCGCCGCGCTCGCTCTGCAGGGCGCTGAAGGCGGCGCGTAGGCGGGCCAGGGGACCGGGCGGTTCCGGGTGGACGATGGACAGGCCGTCGTCCACGTCGATGACGCACACCACGCCGCCGGGTCGCACCACCCTTGCCATCTCGGCGAGCGTGACCTCGGGGTCGGAGAAGTACTGCAGGACGAAGCGGATGGTGGCCGCGTCGAAGGTCTTGTCGGCGAACGGCAGGGCTGTGGCATCGCTGGCGGCAAACGACGCGTCGCCCGCCGTGGCCGTGGCGTGCGTTCCCGGGGGCGTGCTCGGCGCTCCCGCCGGCGTTCCTGACGGTGCGGTGTGCTCGTGACCACTGGCAGCGGGAGCGGGAGCGGCCCACGGCCTGATCCAGCCGCGGGCGCGCAGCGTGTTGCGCAGGGCGACGGCCTGGCGTAGGCGGGCGATGTCGACATCCACGCCGATGGCGGTGCCGCCCGTCGCCCCGGCCAGCTCGAGCGCAAGTGGCCCGAAGCCGGTGCCGACGTCGAGCATGCGCCCGCCATGCGGCACGCCGAGCATGCCGAACAGTGCCCGCCTGGGCGCTCCGGTGAGGAGGGTCTGGACCAGGAGCCAGCGGTCCTCCCCTTCGTGGCCGGCCAACAGTGACCGGTAGGCATCGTCCACGGGCTCCCACGCCGCAGACCCGGCGGCAGGCGGGGATGACAAGGGGACAGGCGGCTGGACCATGGACATGCGGCCAGCGTGGCACATCGCCTTGCACGGGCGGGTGATAGGTCGCAGGCCACGTCGCACCGGGCGAGCTCCCTGCTCGCACGCCGGGCACCGGAGCCAACGGAGACAGCTGAGATAGCCGGGGCACCCGCGCCAACAGCGGCATGCTCGCCGATCGGGTCAACCACGCCTACCAGGCAACCGGGGCGGTTGAGCTGGGGGCTGCATCGGCCGGGGTTGTGTCGGCCGAAGCGATGTCCGTCGGGGCTGCGTCGGCCGGGGCTGTGTCCGTCGGGGTTGTGTCGGCCGAAGCGATGTCCGTCGGGGCTGCGTCAGCCAGTAACCACGGAACGCGCTAAAGCCAGCGCGGCCTGTTGCCGAGACCTGCAGTGACCGCGGTGCCAGGACGGCACCACCGCTGCCCAGGACGGGCGCACGACAGCCCCTCCGGCCTCAACCGCCGGGGGAGCGCAGCGAGCGAACGTCAGGGGAGTGTGCGATGAGCGGCATCACCGGTGTGCTGCAGTTCGCCGTCGACGGACTGGCACAGCAGCAACAGACCATCGCCAACAACCTGGCGAATTCCCAGACTCCCGGCTACATCGCCAAGCAGGTGAGCTTCCAGACGAGCCTGCAGCAGGCCCTGGCCTCGCCGGTCGGGGGCACCGCCCAGGTCTCGGTCACCAACACCACCAACCCGCCGGCCACCAACGGCAACAATGTCGACGGCAGCCAGCAGCTCGTCGCCGCCGAGCAGACGACGCTCGAGTACCAGACGATGGTCGACATGCTGAACGCCCAGTTCCGGCTGGTGCAGGGTGCCTCTGGCGGGAGCTTCCAGTGAGCGGCCTCTTCGGCGCCATCGGCATCACCGGCAGCGGGATCGACGCCGCGCAGACGTGGATCAACACGAACGCCGGCAACCTCGCCAACATGAACGACACGGTGTCCACCGCACAGGGCGCCTACCAGCAGCAGACGCCGGTGTTCACCCCGCTGGTGGGCCCCACCGGCCAGGGCGATGGGGTGGCCGTGTCGTCGGTCCAGCTCGGATCGGCGATCGGCCGTCTGGTGTACGACCCGACCAACCCCCAGGCCAACGCCCAGGGCATGGTGCGTCAGCCCGCCATCAGCATGAGCACCCAGCTCGTGCAGCTCGTCCAGGCCCAGAACGACTACCAAGCCAACACCGTCGCCTTCAAGCGAGCGCTCACGGCCTACCAGTCGGCCCTGACCTTGGGGTCGTGACGTGATCCCCCCCATTGCCCCGCTTCCGCCGATGCCGGCGGCGCCCCCGGCAGGGGGTGCTGCTCCCGCATCGGCTTCGTCCGGCGGTTTCGCCAACCAGGTCGCCAACGCCCTCAACCAGGTCCAGCAGACGCAGAACACGGCGTCGTCGCTCGAGACCAAGGCCGCAGCCGGCCAGGGCAGCATCACCGACGCCATGATCGCCGCCACCCGGGCCTCGCTGGCCACCCAGGTGACGGTCGCCCTGACCAACAAGGCCATCACGGCCTTCACCGACGTCATGAACCTGCAGATCTGAGATGGCCCTCGTCCCCGCCAACGACCAGTTCAACCGTCTGCGCGACGGCGCCAAGCAGTTCGCCGGCGGTTTCACCGCCGGCCAGAAGGCTGTCACGATCGCCGCCGTCGCGGCGGTGCTCATCGGAGCTGTGCTCTTCATGTCCATGTCCGGCAAGCCGACCTATGCACCGCTGTTCACCAACGTGCAGCCCACCGACGCGGCCAACATCACGGCCAAGCTGACCTCTGAGAGCGTGCCGTTCCAGCTTGCCAACGGGGGGACCACCATCATGGTGCCGGCCAACGACGTGGCCACCCAGCGCCTGGCCATGGCCCAAGCGGGCCTGCCGGCCCAGAGCACCGTCGGCCTGTCGCTGCTCGACAAGGAGGGCATCACCGCCTCCAACATGACCCAGCAGGCCGACTACCTCCGAGCCTTGCAAGGCGAGCTCGAGCAGACCATCGACGCCATCTCCGGCGTGTCGAGCTCGCAGGTGACCATCGCCCTGCCGGCGAACCAGTCGTTCGCGGTCAACACGTCGGCACCGACCGGCGCGTCGGTGCTGGTGACCATGGTCCCCGGTCAGACGCTCAGCAGCCAGGAAGTCCAGGCCATCGTCCACCTGGTCGGCTCCAGCGTCCCGAACTTGAACGCCCAGCAGGTGACGGTGGCTGACTCCAACGGCAACCTGCTGGCCGGGCCGGGCGTGGCTGCCGGCGGCGGATCCAACAACGCCACCCAGTCCTACGACAGCCAGGTGCAGGGCAAGGTCCAGGCGTACCTGGCCGCCGTCCTCGGCCAGAACAATGCCGACGTACAGGTGAACGCCACCCTCAACTACGACCAGATCAACAGCACGACGCAGACCATCGTCCCGGCCGCGAACGGCAAGCCGGCGAGCTTCTGCACCCAGACGAGCACCTCCACCCAGACCTACACCGGGACCGGGGCGCCGCCGGGCGGTGTGGCCGGCGCCATCACCCCCACCACGGGCACGGGAACCGGCAACTACAACCAGTCGTCGGGGTCGCAGACGTGTGAGACGAACCAGCAGACCATCACCGACCAGCAGGCGCCGGGGACGGTGAAGAGCCAGTCCGTCGCCGTCCTCGTCAACACCGCTGCCCTGCCGAAGGGTGTCAGCATGGCGCAGCTGCAGGCCGGCGTGGCCGCTGCCGCCGGCATCAACGCCGCGCGCGGCGACACGCTCGCCTTCAGCGCCATGCCCTTCTCCACGGCGGCGTCCAAACAGGCTGCCAAGGCCGCCGCGGCAGCGGCCGCGGCCGGCAAGTCGAAGTCGCTCATGTCCGAGGCGAAAGTGCTCGTCGTGGTCCTCGCCGTGTTGGTGGCGCTCTTCTTGTTGTGGCGCTCGGCCCGCAAGGCCCGCACGGCAGTGGTGATGGGTCCCATGAGCGCGACCGATGCGCTCAGCGCCTTGTCGATGCCGGTGCACTCCAGTGAGCCCACCGGCCAGCTCCCGGCGGTGTCCGCCGCCGACGTCTCCGGGAGCGTCGAGGCCGCCACGGTCAACACGTTCATCGACGCCCAGCCCGACGACGTGGCATCGATGCTGCGGAGCTGGCTCAGCGACAATCGCACCCAGGGGCCGGGTTGATGGCCACCCTCACCGGACCGCAGAAGGCTGCCGTGGTGCTGGCGCAGCTCGACGACTCCCGTGCCACCAAGGTGCTGAAAGCCATGTCGGAGAGCGAGGTCGTCGAGCTGATGGCGGCGATGGCCGCGCTCCCGGCGCTCGACGCGACTGCTGTGCGCGCCATCCTCGCCGAGTTCGTCGGTCAGGCTGCCGCCCTGCTGCAAGTCGGCCAGGGCGGCGTGGAGGTAGCCCGCCGGCTGCTGCGCGAGCGGCTGGGTGCGGCCAAGGCCGAGGAGGTGCTGCAGCAGTTCCTGCAGGCCGGGCAGCACCGGCCGCTCGCCATCCTGCAGCGCATCGACCCGCAGCAGATCGTCAGCTTCATCGGCGATGAGCACCCCCAGACCGTGGCGGTGGTGCTGGCCCACCTGCCCGCCGACCACGCCGCCCAGGTCCTGGCCACCCTCGAAGAAAGCCTGCGCGCCGACGTGTCGCGCCGGATCGCCACCATGGGTCGTATCGCACCCGACGTGGTCCAGACGATCGCCGGCACCCTCGAGCAGAAGCTGGCGGCCATCCTGCGCTCCGGCGGTGGAGCCGAGACCGATGTCGGCGGTGTCTCGTCGATCGTGGCCATCTTGAACCAGAGCGACCGGGCCTCGGAGAAGCAGATCCTGTCGTCGCTCGAGGAGAGCGACCCCGAGCTCGCCGAGCAGATCCGCAACGAGATGTTCGTCTTCGACGACGTCGTGAGCCTCGACGACCGGACGCTGCAGCGGGTGCTGCGGAACGTGGTTCCGAAGGACCTGGCCGTGGCGTTGAAGGGCGTGGACGAGCCGATCCGGGACAAGTTCCTCCGCAACATGTCGGAACGCGCCGCGCAGGACCTGTCCGACGAGATCGAGCTGCTCGGCCCGACCCGGCTGTCGCAGGTGGAGTCCGCGCAGCAGGCGGTGGTCAAGGTGGTCCGGGAGCTCGAGGTTGCCGGCGAGATCGTGCTGGCGCGAGGTGACGATGAGTTCGTCTAGGCAGGGTGCGCGCAGGCAGGCGCCGAGCAGGATCTGGCGGGGACTCGACTCCGACAGGGTGCCGGCGGCGGCATTCGCGGTGGAGCTTCCGAACGAAGTTCGGGGGTCGCAGACCTCGGTGCCCGAGCGGATCGAGGCGGCCCGGGCCGAGGCCTACCGCCAAGGGCACGCGGCGGCGGTGGCCGAGATCGCGGCGAGCGCGGAGGGCGAGCGCCGAGCCCGCCTGAACCAGCTGGCCGAGGCGATCACCGTGGCGGCCAGGTCCGTTGCCGAGCAGCGCCACGCCTCGGTAGCAGTGGCCGAGGTCGAGGTGGTGGAGCTGGCCGTGGAGCTGGCCGAAGCAGTGGTCCAGCGTGAGCTGGCCGTCACCCGTTCGGCCGCGACGGACGCCCTCGAGCGAGCACTGGGTCTGGTGCCCAGCGGCGAGGACCTGGTGGTACGGCTCAACCCCGACGACGTCATCGACCCCGTCGACCTGCAGGTGCTCGTGCCCGAGCGCCACGTCCTGGTGGTGGCGGATGGCACTGTGGAGATCGGCGGCTGCGTGGTCGACGCCGGACCCTGCCACGTCGACGCCCAGATCGGACCGGCGCTGGAGCGGGCCCGGGCCCTGATCGAGCGGCTCCACCCGGTGCGGCGGCCGGAACGGGGCGTTGCCGGCGAGCCGGTCACCGGTGAACCGGTGCTGGGCGACGTGGCTTCGGCGATGCCGCCTGTGGCTGGCGTGGTGCCGGGGTCGGTGGTGCCGGCAGCCGCCGAGCTGGCAGGCAGTGGATCGCCGGTCGGGCCAGGGGGACTGGTTGTGGAGATGCAGCGATGACGGTCGTGCCCGACGCGCTGCGCTCCGGGCTCGTCGATGCGCTCGGTCCCCGGCGGACCGGGCGTGTCACCAGGCTGGTCGGGTTGCGTGTGGAAGTGGACGGGCTCGAGGCGGCGGTGGGCGACGCCGTGCGGATCTGGAGGGGCGGCGGCACCTTGGACGCCGAGGTCGTCGCCGTCCAAGGATCGACGCTGGCCTGCATGCCCCTGGGGGATCTCACCGGGGTCCGGTTCGGCGATC
>JAJZLP010000105.1 GCA_021803325.1 Actinomycetes bacterium | reverse complement strand
GCCGAGACCCTCCCAGGGCCGGCGCCCGGCATCGGCGAGCCCCCCACCGCTGCCCCCGAGCCCCCGCCACTGCTGCAGCTGATCTGGTTCTGCCGAGCTGCCGACCACCTGGCGACCCAGCTCAACAACGCACCCTCCACGCCCCACAGCACCGTGCGTGGCAGCGCGACGGCGAAACCCCACCGCAACCAGGCACGGACTCGCACCGCGCCCGTCGGCAGCGTGCTCGCCGGCACAACGCTGGCCGGCACCGCGCTCGCCGGCACAGGACGAAGCAGCGCAGCGGCTGCGGGCGGCGCTGAACAGCGCACCGTTCGGATCGAGCGCCGCGGATCTGGAGACCACCAGCAGGACGGAGATCGCCGCTCCCAGCGCCGCACGACCGCACCCTCCGCATCGTCCGCATCGGACGTCAGCGTCGGCGCGGCTGGACCTGCTGCAGCTGCCGACGAGCTCGCCGACCTGGCCCACTGGGTCGACGACGCCGAGCACCATATCCGCGACGCGATGGGCCTCCTCCGGTCTCCGGTCACCTCGGGCTCCTGACACAGATCCGTCGAGCACCGAGCCCACCGCTCGGCTCGGCATGCGGCATGCGGTTTTCGGCATGCGGCACGTGGCATCCGGCATGCGGCGTTCGGCTTTCGGCATGCGGCATCCGGCATGCGGCTTTCGGCACGCGGCACGCTGCTTTCGGCACGCGACATCCGGCATGTGGCTTTCGGCATGCGGAAAGCGCTGAGCCCTGCTCTCCCCCACGTCGCCAGGCTGGTCGTTCTGCCGGCAGCGCTCCCCCAACGTCGCTGTTGGTGGGGATCCGTGGGCCGGGGCCCGCCTGACCTTCAGGCAGCGGCTGCCTCAGCTCACCTTGGGATCGGCAGCACTCGTACGCCGGCTTCGGGCGGACCCGAGATCCAGCTGCACCGGCAGGCCGGCCTGGTTCAGGTGAAGATGATCTGCCCGCCGGCCGCCATCTCGTAAAACTCGCCGACCGTGATGATGTCGCGCACCTCGTCGATGAGGTCAGCCTTCCCCAGACCGAAGAGGTCGGTGGATGCCTTGCACCCGTACAGTCCAGCACCGCTCTGGGCGATCATCTCGACCATCTCAGGGATCGACGGGATGTCGAGGTGCTCCATCTTGCGGGACATGTAGTGGGTCATGACCGTCGACACGCCAGGCAGCCCGCCCGCCCACGTGGCCAGGTGCAGCCCAGGGTTGCCGACCGTGGCCAGCTTGATGTGGTCGTGCCGGGCACGATGCACGGCGTCGAGGCCGAAGAACGTGAAGAAGAGGTTCGCCTCCATCCCCTCGGCTCGGGCGCCGTTGGCCATGATGAGACCCGGGTAGATCCCCTCGAGAGACCCCTTGGAGATCACAACCGAGACCTTGCGAATGGGGCCGGTGCCGTCGTCGCTCATGCGCTCACGCTCCCTCGAGATCGGCGCGCCGGAGCGCGCCCGTACCGGTCAGATGCACCCACGGGGCTTGGGAATGCCGGCGATCTTGGCAGCCATCTTGGCCGGCCCCTTGGGGAACAGCTGGTAGAGCTCGGCGATCCCGACACCCGAGATCTTGCCGAGCGCCCGGACAGCAGGTCCTGTTCCCTTGTCTGCGAACTCCCGCCGCATGACCTGCACGACCAGCCAATGGCGATCCGTGAGCTCGTCGATCCCCTCCGCTCGGGCGATCTCTGCGGCGACGCCCTCGGTCCACTGCGACGCGTCGGTGAGAAACCCCTCGGCATCCACATCCACGTCCGTCCCCGCAAGCGTCATCACCGGCATGCTCCGACCTCCTCGTTCTGTCTCCACCCGCCGCTCGTCACGAGCCCGCCGCCAAAGCCGCTGCGGCCAACCGCTTGCCCGCCGTGGGCATGTGGCTCGGCACCCCGGGAATGGAGCGCCCTGGGAGCAGCGCGTGCCAGTAGAGCTGCTCGAACGCGAGCTTCCCCATGTGGTTGAGGCGCGACTCGCGCAGCAGCGGAAGGCCGACCGGACCAGGAAAGTGCCCGGGAACGGGCTCGACCTCGTCGTTGAAGTCGATGAGCAGCGCCTTGCCGAAGCCGCTTTCGATGAAGCAGTTCGCATGGCCGTCGAAGCGGGCATCGAGCGGCTCGCCGGCCAGGAGCCGCACGATGTTGTGCGCCACGATCTCCCCTTCGAAGTGCGCGACCGAACCGGCTTTGGACGCAGCCAGGTCCGCAGCGTCCCCGATCACGAACACGTTGGGATGGGCCCTCGACTGCAGTGTCGCCGGGTCCGTCGGCACGAACCCGAGCGGATCGCCCAGTCCCGGGGACCGGGCGACGTAGGAGGCGCCCCCGTGCAGCGGCACGACGACGGCAAGGTCGAACGGCACCTCGCGCCCGTCGTAGGAGATAAGCCGGCCGCTCTCTCCGTCGACCGTCGCCGTATTGAGCTCCGTGACCACCTCGATGCCCTTTTTGGCCAGCAGGCCCGAGAGCTCCCGGTTGCAGACGGCTTTGGTGAACGCCCCGTCGAGCGGTGTCGCGAAGGTCAACCGGACCCGGTCACGGACGCCGCGCCGTTGCAGCCACCAGTCGGCCAGGAACAAGAACTCGAGCGGCGCGACCGGGCATTTGATCGGCATGTCGACGACGTCGACGACCAGGTGGCCGGCGTCGAAGCGGGCCAAGGCACCCGCCAGCGCGGCCGCCCCTTCCATGTCGTAGAAGGTGTGCACCGTCCGCCGCCATCCCGGCCCGGTCAGCCCCTCGGTCTCCTCGAACAGGAGCGCTGCACCTGTAGCGACGACCAGGACGTCGTAGCCGAGCGTGCTGCCGTCGTCGAGGGCCACCGTTCCGGCGCCGAGGTCAACAGCATCCACGGCGTGGCGAACGAGCTCCACACCACGCAGGAGTTGGCGCGCCCGGGAGCGCACGAGCCGCGACGGTGCCGCCATCCCGAACGGCACGAACAACAGCCCTGGCTGATAGACGTGGGCGTCGTCGCGGTCCACGACGACGATGTCCGCCCGCCCCTCGGGAAGCGAGCGCCGCAGGCGGTTGGCGGCGATGGTCCCACCTGTCCCACCACCCAGGATCACGATCCGGTCTGGCATAGGTCAAGCGTGGAGCCCCGGGCTCGGACCGACCAGGGCCCAAAGTCCCTAGCCGGACCCACCCGTTTCCGGCGACCTGTCCAGCCGGACGCTCCAGCCTGCCCGCCGGAGCCGAGCGCTCCACCCAGTCCGTCTCAGCCGAGCAGGGCCCGAGCTGTCTCGACCAGGGAGCCGGGGGCGACCCGGGGACCGGTGGCGGCGACCGACAGCGACACGGTCCTCACGTCGTCTCCGACGAGACCGGTCATGACGCCGCTGGCACCCGCCTCGACCGCCCGCACGGCCGCGACCCCGAACCGGCTTGCCAGCAAGCGGTCCGCCGGGGTTGGCGGCCCACCGCGCTGGACGTGGCCGAGCACGACGAGGCGCGACTCGAAACCGGTGCGCACCGCCAGCTCGGCGCGGACCCGTTCCCCGACGGCACCGGCCACGATCGACCCGCTCGGCCCTGCCGCCGCGCCGAGGTCCATCGACCCCGGGATCGGGACGGCACCCTCCGCCACGACCACGATCGAGAAGCTGGCCTTCCGGTGCCGGCGACGCAACGCACCAGTGATCTCGTCGATGTCGAACGGCGACTCCGGCGCCAAGATGGCATGGGCACCACCGGCGATCCCGGCGCCGAACGCCAGCCAGCCCGTGTGGTGCCCCATCACCTCGACCACCATGAGCCGGTCGTGGCTCTCCGCAGTGGTCCGGACCCTGTCGACCGCCTCGGTGGCGATCGACAGCGCGGTGTCGAACCCGACACTGCGATCGGTGCCGGCAACGTCGTTGTCGATGGTCTTGGGCACGCCGATGATCCGGGCACCCGACTCCGCCAGGCGGTTCGCTGCTGTCAGGGTGCCGTCGCCGCCGACCACGATCAGGGCACCGATCCGGTCGCGCTCGAGGGTCTCGAGCACCCGCGCCTCGGCCCCCTTGTGGTCGTGGGGGTGGTACCGGGCTGTGCCCAAGGCGGTTCCGCCGGAAGCCAGCAGTGCGTCGGTACCGGCCACGCTCAGCTCCACGGCGTCGCCGTCCACCAACCCCCGCCAGCCATGCCGGTAGCCGATGACAGTGCGCCCGGATCGGCCGTGCGCCGTATGGACCACGGCACGGACCACGGCATTCAGGCCGGAGCAGTCACCGCCTCCAGTCAGGATGCCAACGCGCATCGTCGCACCCTACCAACCGGGCCACAACATCCCCGTCCGGCAGGTCCCTTGCCATCGGGTACGTCCCTGACACCACCGTCGCCTAGCCGACAGGCACCAGGTGCAGCGTGACCGGGGCTGCCGACGGGTTGAAGACAGCGGAAGCCGATCCCGCCAGAAGCCTGACCGATGTCCCACCGGCACCGATCACCACGGTCACCGGAGCCTGCACATGGACGATCGGAGTGGCCCCAGCCGCGATCACCCCGGCGACAACCGGCACCGCGCTCCCGACCTGGATCTGCACCCAGCAGGGCCGGGTGACGACGACCTGCACGGTGAAGGTGGTGGCGGCGACACGGAGCTCGGTGACGCCGCTCGCCACCTGGACCGCCCGGTAGGTCAGGCTGGCACCGGCCAGATCGAGATGCCGCCCGGCGGGCCGTTCCGTCGCAAGGCGGTGGGAGCTCGAGTCGAGCAGCCCCGCGTGGGCGGCGAGCAGCAACCCCATGGCCGCGACATCGGCCATGGCTACGGTCACGGCCACGCGAGGCAACCGTCGAGGCCTTCGGTCGCGGCGAGCGCCGTGCAACCCGACAACAGGCAATGCACCGGTCCGCTCCCACGACGCCGAGCCCGCCTCCCATCGGTCCTTTCGCAGTTCCCGGCTGGTCGCCGAGCCGGCCCACCCATGAGGAGAGCCTTCCCATCGGTGCGCCAAGCCCGCCCGGCCGCCACGAGATGCACCGCCATCGGTCTCCCCCACAGGCAGCCGCCCTGGCACGACAGCACCGGTCCTGCCAGGGCCGCCGGCTGCCGGTACCTGCAGGGCGATGGGAGCGGTCACCGGACCGCCGAGCTCGGGGTCCCCTCGGGCATAGGCGGCCGACCACACGGCCACGGTGACGGCAACCAACCTGTCGGCATGCAAGCCGACGGCTGGTGCCAGGCGCCGCAACGCGTCGAGCACGGTCATCGGATCGGCCTGCACGGTGGTCCCGTCCTCGAGGTCGGCGAGCCGATCGACCGGCAGGCCACTGATCTCGGAAAGTTCCGCCCGCGAGAGGCCGGCTGATTCCCGCGCCGCGAAGATGCCTGCCCGGACCGTCGCCGGAAGGCGAAGTGCTCCTGGCGCAGCTTTCAGACGCACGCCTGGGTCAGGGCGAAGGGCGGAGGACCCGACGGCGGCAGCGAGGCCGCCCAACGAGGCGGCGGCACCCTTCGCGACGGTCTCGCCGTCGTCGACGGCAGGACCGGCCAGACCGGCGCTGCCAGACAGACCGGGGGCATCTGTGCTGCCGGTCTCCGTGGCATCGCCAGCGCTGGCCACGTCGATCGCAGCGGCAGGCCTTCCCCACAGCGGCGACGTCGCTGCAGGTGCCGAGCGTGCTCCCGCCGCCAGACGGCGCTTGCGCCCGTGTCGCCGGATCGAGAGCACCCACGGCCCGTTGCCAGGCTCGACGGCGGCCGACGCTGCGTCTGTCACCATGCCACCGCGTCTGCGCTGTGGCACGACCTTGAGCTCATCACCATGTCCGATTCCTCTGCCGGCCGCCCTTTGAGCCATACCCACCGATGGTCAACGGCAACCCGCGGTTCCTGGGCTCGACCGTCGACCGACCGTCGACCGTCCACGGCGAAGCGATGCCAGCGTTCCCCGACGCCACCCCGTGCACCACCGCGACGGCGCAGGTGCCACAAGGTCGCCACGCACTCACGCTACGGACGATCGTCAGACCTGCCAAGGGCCGAAGGTCCTGACGCCGAACGTGCTGATGCCGAGCGTGCGGACCAATCCGGACCGCCACGCCGCGGTCGCCGTGCGCCAGTGCAGGCTTGCCGGCCCGACCGGCCATGCCCGCTCCCAAGAGTCCGGCGGTTTATGGTCCGGCGGTTCTCCGGTCACGTCCAGCGTGACGCAGGTGCTCACGAGCGCCTGGGGGCTGGCGAGAGCGCTGCAGCCGATCCTACGCGTCGCAGCCGGTCAGAAGCGCCGACGCCGGATCGCGCCGCCGGACACGGCATCGCGCAGATCGGCGAGCGCACTGTCGAGCTCCGCAATGGCCTGTTCAGCCACCGCAGAGGAGACTCCCCTCCGGCCGTGGGACGACGCCAGGCCGGCACGGAGTAACAGCCCGGCACTGAACATCCGATCGACGACCTCGTCGAGCACCGCCAGGGAGTCCGACATTGCCCGCCCGTTCGTAGCCACCGTGGTTCCCCCCAACGGATCCATGTCGGCCGTCCGTTGCGCCTCGGCATCGACCGTGTGTGGCCGCGGCCAGGGGACGATCACCGCCGACGTCGGGCCGCTCGGGCCGGTCTGAAGGTCGAGTGGGATCGGGACCCGCACCCCGGGTCGCACAGCGTCGGATCCGGTGAGGGCCTCAGGCCGCAGATCGCCCGGCCTGGTGAGTGCGTCCGTCATGGCACCACCCCCTTGTCCCTATGTCTCCGGGACCATGGACATGCTGTGCCGACCGAGCTCGCCCGATCCAGTGACGTCTCCGATCCGGCACCGTCGATCGAGCTCGGCCGATCACGGGCGCTACCCGCAGGCCCGGACCTGCACGCTGGCTCGCCCGATGGGCTCACGCTACCAAGAACGTCAGGGTCACGCGCTGGCGCGTCCCTCCACGGGCGGGCCTTACGCTGCGCCCGCCTTAGCATTGGCGCAGGTTTCGGGACCTTGGGCCCTGGCACCCGGCCAGGCCATGGCGCAGACTGACGACAAGGGACACGGTCCCGGTCTGACCGGGTCGGCTCGCGCCCAAGGCGAGTCGCAGCGTGCCGATGGTCCCCGGGAACAAGGAGGTCCGATGCGTGCGATGGCGCTGTCGCTGATCTCGGGCGGGGTGGTGCTGGTCCTGGCCGTCGCGGCCATGTGGTGGCGCCACAGGAGCCAGCGGGATCCGGCTCCACCGGCGATCGAGCCGCACTCGCTCGTGCGGATGCTCGGCAACGACGATGAGCTTCGCCGGGCGGTCGAGCGGGCCGTGTCCTTTGAGCAGGCGGTGGCGGCATCGTTGCACGCCCGG
>JAJZLP010000240.1 GCA_021803325.1 Actinomycetes bacterium | reverse complement strand
ACGCCGATCTGGTCGGCCAGGAACTCGATGTAGCTGCAGGCAGCCGGGGGCATCTCTCCGACGTCGGTGACCGCCGTCAAGTCGGTCTTCCACCCGGGCAGCTCCTCGTAGACGGGGGTGGCCTGGTGCAGGGCCGACTGGTGGAACAGCGGGTGCTCCAGGCGTTCGCCACCAGCCTCGTAGGCGACGCAGACCCGGACGGTGTCGAACGCGTCGAGGACGTCGAGCTTGGTGAGGGCCACCTCGGACAGGGAGTTGAGGCGGACCGCCTGGCGCAGCATGACGGCATCGAACCAGCCGCAGCGGCGGCGGCGGCCCGTGTTGGTCCCGAACTCGTGCCCCCGCTCGACCAGCAGGTCACCGATGTCGTCGAAGCACTCGGTGGGGAACGGGCCCGCTCCGACCCGGGTGACGTACGCCTTGGCGATGCCGATCACGTCACCGATGGCACGGGGCCCCACCCCGGTGCCGGTGCAGGCGCCACCGGCGGTCGGGTTCGACGAGGTGACGAACGGGTAGGTGCCGTGGTCCACGTCCAAGAAGGTGGCCTGGGCGCCCTCGAGCAGGACGTTGCGCCCGGATTCGAGCGCCTGGTGGACGGCCGTCACCGCGTCGCCGACCATGGGGGCGAGCCGCGGCGCGTACTCGCCGAGGTAGCGATCGCAGATCTCGTCGGCGCTCAGCGGCAGCCGGTTGTACACCTTGGCCAGGACGCCGTTCTTCTCTTTCAGGGCGACCTCGAGCTTCTGGCGAAAGATCTTGGCGTCGGAGAGGTCCTGGACGCGCAGGCCCACCCGGGTCGCCTTGTCGGCGTAGGCGGGGCCGATGCCCCGTCGGGTGGTGCCCAGGGAGTTCTTTCCCAAGAACCGCTCGGTCACCCGGTCGAGCTCCTGGTGGTACGGCATGATCAGGTGGGCGTTCCCGCTCACCAGTATGCGGCTGACGTCCACGCCCTTGGCGGACAGCACGTCGAGCTCGTCGAGCAGCACGCCGGGGTCGACGACGACGCCGTTGCCGATCACCGGTGTGATGTGCGGGTACAGGACCCCACTGGGCACGAGTTGCAGGGCGAACGACTCACCGTCGACGACCACGGTGTGGCCGGCGTTGTGGCCGCCCTGGTACCGGACGACCATGTCCATGGACCCGGCGAGCAGGTCGGTGAGCTTGCCCTTGCCCTCGTCGCCCCACTGGGTCCCGACGACCACGGTTGCGGGCACGCGCGTTCCTCCGTCAGCAGCTGCGGATTACGCCAGAGTGTACCCCGCCCGCAGGCATCCTCCCCCAGGGGCACCGCCTACCAGCGGACGGCGAGGAGGTGCCGGGGGCGCGACACGCCCTTCAGCGCGTGCATCCCCAGGTCGTCGAAGGCGACGTCGCCCCCGACGAGGTCCGCCAGCGCCTCGGTCACCAGGATCTGGCCCGGACCGGCCAGGGCGGTCACCCGGGCGGCCACGTTCACCATGTTGCCGACGAGGTCCGTCCCGTCCTCGATGACCGGCCCGGCGTGCGCGCCGATGTGGAGGCTCGGCGCGATGGCGGGACCGGGCACCTCGCCGGTGCCGCCCGCTGCCGACGTCCCGGCCGGGCCCGGGTCGCTGTCCGCCGCCGGAGGCTGCCCGGCCTGCCGCTGCATGGCCACAGCAGCCCGCACCGCGTCGGCCGGCGCGTCGAAGCGGGCCAGCAGGCCGTCGCCCTGCGTGCTCACGTCGACGCCGCCATGCTCGTGCACGCAGGCGCGCATGGCGGCGATCGTGCGGACCCGCACCGCGTTCCACGCATCGTCCCCGAGCGCCTCGTTCAGCGGTGTCGACCCGACGATGTCGGCGAACAGGACCGCCACGTACCGGGTGCGGCCCTGCCCCGTCGGCTTCCCCGGCCCCACGTCGCCCCCCGCACGCGTGCCGGCCCCGGCTCGGTCGCCACCGGCGGACCGATCGCCGCCGTTGGACCGACCGCCACCGCCACCGCCACCGCCATGCCGACCACCGCCGCCGAATGGATCCCCACCATCGGACCGGCCACCGCCATCGGACCGACCACCGCCATCAAGGCGACCAGCGCCACCGGACGGATCCCCACCATCGGACCGATCACCGGCGTCGGCCGGCTGGCGGCTGCCCGGGGAGCCGGCGTGGTGCGTCGTGGCGCGGCCGGCGGGCCGCCGGGCGCTCCCGAGGCCGGGCAGGCGTACCTCGCCGGACAGACCGGGGAGCCGCAGGCCGACGGCGAGGCCAGGCCGCGGCGCGTCGTCGCCCACGCCCGGCCGCGGCGCGTCGCCGCCCACACCCGGCAGGCGCACCTCGCCGGACAGTCCGGGGAGCCGCAGGTCGAGAGCGAGACCGGGCTGCCGGCGCCGCCCTCGGCCACGGTCCGACGGGGCCCCGCCGGCGGCCGCACCCGACGACGCTCCGGCACCGGAGCCGGACCGGTCGGGCACCGGCGACCCGGCACCTTGCGCCAGGCCGGCGGCGCCACCCCGGGTGACGGCGCTGTCGCCCGGTGCCCGGTGCCGCGTAGCGCCGCGGGTTCGCCGCGCTGCCACGCGGGTGGCGGCGACACCGTGCGCCCCGAGACCGATGGCCCACCCCCCGATCGGGTACAGGGGCCAGAACGGGCCGTGGCCGGTCGCGGCCCAGATCGCCACCAGCATGGCGTTGGTCAGCACGTAGGCGCTGGCGTCGTAGTCGAACCCGGCCTGGCGCCACCACGGGCGCCCCCGGCGACCGGCTCGGCCGGCGCCGGGCTCGGGCGGCAGGTCCGCGAGCAGCCGGGCCAGGTCGCCCAGGCGCCGGGCAGACAGGGCGCGCTCCACCCGCTCGTCGAGCTCGTCCGGCGTGAGCACCCCTGCGCTCGCCGCCTCCGCCAGCCGGGACACGGCCGCCTCCCGGTCAGCGTCGGACGCCAGCTGCTGCGCGGGCCCCGGGACCTGGCCGCTCTCCACCCGGCCAGTATGGCCGATCCCCGCGGCGGGGGCTTCCCGGTGGGTGGCGATCCGGGTGCCGCCGGAACCTGGCAACCGGGAGATCCTGCGGCCTACGCCAGCACCAGGGCGTCCCCACCGGACGCCACGTCGACGGTGACGCGGTCGCCGTCGACGAACCTCCCTTCCAGCAGGGCGAGGGCCAGGGGATCTTCCACCGTCCGCTGCAGGACCCGGCGCAGCGGCCGGGCGCCGTAGGCGGGGTCGTAGCCGGCCTGCGCCAGCCAGTCGCGTGCGGCGGGGGTGACCTCAAGGCCGAGGCGCCGCTCGGCCAGCCGGCGTTCCAGCCGCCCGAGGGTGATGTCGACGATGTGCCGCAGGTCGGCGAGCTCGAGCGGGCGGAACCGGACGATCTCGTCGATCCGGTTGACGAACTCCGGCTTGAAGACCTCCCGGGGGTCGCCCGGCAGGTTCGACGTCATGATGAGCACCGTGGTGGTGAAGCTCACCGTACGGCCCTGGCCGTCGGTGAGCCGCCCGTCCTCCAGCACCTGCAGCAGCACGTTGAACACGTCGGGATGAGCCTTCTCGATCTCGTCGAGCAGCACCACCGCGTACGGCCGACGCCTGACCGCCTCGGTGAGCTGGCCACCTTCCTCGTAGCCGACGTAGCCGGGCGGGGCGCCCACCAGCCGGGAGACGGTGTGCTTCTCCTGGTACTCGCCCATGTCGATGCGGACCATGGCCTTGTCGTCGTCGAAGAGGAAGTCGGCCAAGGAGCGGGCCAGCTCGGTCTTGCCGACCCCGGTGGGGCCCAGGAAGAGGAACGACCCGATGGGCCGGTCGGGGTCCGACAGCCCGGCACGGCTGCGGCGGATGGCGTTGGCCACGGCGGACACCGCTTCGTCCTGGCCGACGACGCGCTCGTGCAGGGCGTCCTCCATGCGGACGAGCTTCTGCAGCTCGGCCTCGAGGAGCCGGGTGACGGGGATGCCGGTCCAGCGGCTCACCACCTCGGCGATGTCCTCGGCGTCGACCTCCTCTTTGAGCATCGCCCCGCCGGCCTGCTGCTTGGCCAGCGCGTCGGTGGCTTCGCCGATCCGGCGCTCGAGCTCGGGGACGGTGCCGTAGCGGATCTCCGAGGCGCGGGTGAGGTCGCCGTCGCGGGCCAGTCGCTCCGCCTCGCCCTTGGCCGCCTCGAGCTCCTCCTTGCGGTGGCGGATCTCGGCGATGGCGTCCTTCTCCGACTGCCAGCGGGCCGTCATGGCCCCGGCCTGCTCCTTCAGGTTCGCCAGCTCCTCGTCCAATCGGGACAGGCGCTCTCGTGACGCGTCGTCGGTCTCCTTGGCCAGCGCCACCCGCTCGATCTCGAGCTGGCGCATCCGGCGGGTGACGACGTCGATCTCGGTGGGCATGGAGTCGATCTCGATGCGCAGCCGGCTGGCGGCCTCGTCGACCAGGTCGATGGCCTTGTCGGGCAGGAACCGGCCCGTCACGTAGCGGTCCGAGAGCACCGCCGCGGCCACCAGGGCGGCGTCCTGGATGCGCACGCCGTGATGGACCTCGTAGCGCTCCTTCAAGCCGCGCAGGATGGCGACGGTGTCCTCGACCGAGGGCTGGCCGACGAAGACCGGCTGGAAGCGGCGCTCGAGCGCGGCGTCCTTCTCGATGTGGGTCCGGTACTCGTCGAGGGTGGTGGCCCCGATCAGGCGCAGCTCGCCGCGTGCCAGCATCGGCTTGATCATGTTGCCGGCGTCCATGGCCCCTTCGGCCGCGCCGGCACCGACGATGGTGTGCATCTCGTCGATGAAGGTGACGACCGCGCCCTCGGCGTCGGTGATCTCCTTCAGGACCGCCTTCAGGCGCTCCTCGAACTCGCCGCGGTACTTGGCGCCGGCCACCATGGAGGACAGGTCGAGCGACACCACCACTTTGTCGCGCAGACCTTCGGGGACGTCGCCCTCGACGATGCGGCTGGCGAGACCCTCCACGATGGCGGTCTTGCCGACACCGGGCTCGCCGATGAGCACCGGGTTGTTCTTGGTGCGCCGGCTCAGCACCTGGATGACCCGGCGGATCTCCTCGTCGCGGCCGATCACCGGGTCGAGCTTGCCCTGCCGGGCCAACGCGGTCAGGTCACGGCTGTAGCGCTCGAGCGCCTGGTACTGCCCTTCGGGGCTCTGCGACGTGACCCGGTGCGAGCCCCGCACCTGGCGCAGGGCTCCGAGCAGGGCGTCGCGGCCGACACCGACACGATCGGCCATGGCCAGCAGCACGTGCTCGACCGACAGGTAGTCGTCACCCATGTCGCCGCGCGCGGCGTCGGCCGACTCCAGCACCGCGCGGGTGTCGCGGGAGATGGTCGGCTCGCCGCCGCCATACGCGTGCGGCAGCCCGGCCAGGCGCTCGTCGACCGCACGAGCCAGCACCGCGGGCTCCACGCCGGCCCGGGTGAGCAGCGGCAAGGCGATGCCGTCGGCCTGCCCGAGGGTGGCGGCCAGCAGGTGGTCCGGGGTGACCTCGGGGTTCGAGGCGGCAGCGGCCCGCTGGGTCGCAGCCTGGAACGCCTCTTGGGTCTTGGTGGTCCAGCGGTTCGGGTCCAACGCCATGGCTACCTCCTCGGTCGCTGCGAGCGGGGCGGCCGCCACACCACGGTCGCCTGCCGCAGGGGGACGAGATCGCGCCGGTACTGCCGGTGGGTCCGCTCCAGCGCCTCACGGGCTTCGGCGCGCACCTCCTCGATCGCCCCACGCAGCTGCTCGATCTCGCGGTGCAGCTGCTCGTTGTCGGCCTCGAGCTCGAGGACGCGGCGCACGCCCTCCAAGTTGAGCCCGGCGCCGGTGAGGTCTTGGATGTGCCGGAGCCGGTCGATGTCGCGCTGCGAGTAGCGGCGGCTGCCGCCACCGGTGCGCGACGGGTCGACCAGACCTTTGCGCTCGTAGATGCGCAGGGTCTGGGGATGGACGCCAGCCAGCTCGGCTGCCACCGAGATGACGTACACCGCCCGGTACGGGCCGTGCACGCCCGGGGCGGCTGGCACCCCGGGCTGGGCATGCGCCCCGGGTTGGGCATGCACCCCCGGCTGGGCATGCGCCCCCGGTTGGCCTGGCATCCCCGGAACGTCGCGTGCCCCCGTCGGCCCACCTGGCCCCGGGCCGGGCACAGCCTCGGGTGCCGTCAGAGGCCGGCCGCCAGACTGGCCGGCGCTCATGACGCCGCCGTCCCGAGATGCTCACGCACCGATGCAGAGCTCGACCGGGCCAGGGCTTCGACCGCGGCCCGCTGCTCGTCAGAGAGCTCGCGGGGCACGTCGACCTCCACGGTGACGAGCAGGTCGCCGGCTTTGTCGCGGCCCGTTGCCAGCACCCCACGGCCGCGCACCCGGAGCGTCTGCCCCGACGGCGTACCCGGCGGCACCCGCAGGGTCACCGGATCGTCCAAGGTAGGGACGGTGATGGTGGCACCCAGAACCGCCTCGGGGAAGGTGACCGGCACCACCAGGGTCAGGTTGCGGCCGCGCCGCCCGAAGAGCCGGTGGGGCGCGACATGGACGGTGACGAGCAGGTCCCCGGTCGGGCCGTTCCCGCGACCCGGGGCGCCCCGCCCTTTCACACGGATGCGCTTGCCGTCCTCCACCCCAGGCGGGATGCGCACCTTCACCTCGCGGGTCCGGCGCGTCACGCCACTGCCTTTGCATGTCGGGCAGGGGTGCTCGATGGTGGTGCCCCGCCCGTTGCACTGCGGGCAGATCCGGCTGAGGGAGAACAACCCCTGGTTGTCCTCGAGGGCGCCCTTGCCACCACATCGCGAGCAGGTGACCGGGGTCGACCCCGGCGCGGCTCCGGTGCCGTTGCAGGTCTCGCAGCGGCCTTCGCCGGCCACGTGCACGGTGGTTGTCGCGCCACGCACGGCGTCCTCGAACGACAGGTGCAGCTCCGCCTCGATGTCCGCGCCGCGTTGCGGGCCGGCCCGGCGCTGGCGGCGGCTGGCGCCCCCGCCGCCGAACATGCCCCCCAGGCCACCGAACAGGTCGCCCAGGTCCTCGACCCGGATGGTGGCACCGCCAGGGGCGCCGAAACCGCCGAGCCCGCCCATGCCCGAGGCGCCGAGCCGGCGGACCTCGTCGTACTCCTTGCGCTTGGCCGCGTCACCGAGGACGTCGTAGGCGGCGCTGATCTCCTTGAACTTGTCCTCGGAGCCGGGGTTGGCGTCCGGGTGGAACTGCTTGGCGAGCTTGCGGTAGGCGCGAGTGATGTCCTTGTCGGCGGCCGTCTTGGGCACCCCGAGCACCTGGTAGTAGTCCTTCTCCAACCACTCGCGCTGCGGTGGCACCCTGGATCACCTCCTCGCTCGTCCCGCGGGG
>JAJZLP010000297.1 GCA_021803325.1 Actinomycetes bacterium | reverse complement strand
CCGGCGTTGGCGCTGGGCCCAAGATTGGAGTTGGGGCGGGGGCCAGGGGTCAGGGGGCAGGTGTCTGCGGCCAGGGGTAGTGGGCGCAGGTGCCTGGGGGCAGGAACGGGGGCCAGGGGTCAGGGGGCAGGTGTCTGCGGCCAGGGGTATGGGCGCAGGTGCCTGGACGCAGGTGTCTGGAAGCAGGGGGCGGGGACGGGGCCAGAGCTCGGCATGACGGCTGGGGCTGGGGTTGGCGTTGGCGTCAGGGGACCGAGGTTGGCGCTGGGTGCCGATGTCGGGCGTTGCTGCGGGGTTTGGGCCGGTGAGCGGAGGTTGTGGGCCGGTGAGCGGAGGTTGTCGGCCGGTGCCGTGGGGGCCGGTACACTCGGGAACTCTTATGCGAGCTACCGCCGAACCGGTCGACGGCAACCGGGTGCGCTTGTCGATCGAGGTCGACGCAGCCGAGGTCGACGACGCCATGGCCGACACCGTCCGCCGCCTGGCCCGCCAGGTGCGGGTGCCGGGCTTCCGACCGGGGAAGGTTCCCCGCCAGGTCTTGGAGGCGCGGCTCGGTGGGGCTGCTGCCCTTCGCCAACAGGCTGTCAGCGACCTGCTGCCCGACCTGTACGCGAGGGCGGTCGCCGACACCGCCGTCGATCCGATCGCCGCACCCGAGCTCGACGTCCACGGCGCCGAGGGCCCAGGTCCCCTGACCGTCGACGCGGTGGTCGAGGTGCGACCCACGGTGTCTGTCGCCGGGTACCAGGGTCTGCAGGTGACGCTCCCGGCGGTCGGCGTGTCCGACGACGAGATCGAGCGGCAGGTCGACCGCCTGCGCAACCAGCACGGTGAGCTGGTCGCCGCGGACCGACCGGCCCGTGACGGTGACCACATCACCATCGACCTCCACGGCACCCGGCCCGGGGCGGACGACCTCGACGTCGAGGACTACGTGTACGAGCTGGGCAGTGGCGCTGCGCTCCCTGGGCTCGACGACCAGCTCCGCGGCGTCAAGCCCGGTGACATCCTGACCTTCACGGTGCCGGTACCGGGCGCCGCCGTGGACGGCAGTGATGCCGCCGCGGACGACGACGGCGATGCCGACGCCGGTGGGGGCGATGCGCCACCTGCAGGGGAGCTTGCTGCCCGGGTGCTGGTGAAGGATGTGCAGCAGAAGGTTCTTCCCGATGCCACGGACGCCTGGGCGGCCGAGGCGTCGGAGTTCGAGACGGTGGACGAGCTTCGGGCCGATCTGCGCACGCGTTTGGGCCGGTTCAAGCGGAGCCAGGCCCGCCTGCTGCTGCGAGAGCGGGTGGCCGATGCCCTGGTGGAGCTGGTGGCCGACGACCCGCCGCCGTCCATGGTGGAGGCGGAGGTGAACGAGCGGCTGCACGACCTGTCACACCGGCTCGAGCAGCGACGTATGACCGTGGCCCAGTTCCTCGACGCCTCGGGCCAGGACGAGCAGGGCCTGGTGGCCGAGCTCCGAGCCGAGGCGGCCCGTGCCGTCCAGCTCGACCTGGCCCTCCGGGCCGTGGCGGACGCCGAGGCGATGTCCGTGTCCGACGACGAGCTCGACCAGGCGATAGCCGAGATGGCGAGCCAGGTGGGAGCCCGGCCAGCCGATGTGCGTGATCGCCTCGAGCGCGCAGGCAGGCTGCCTGCGGTACGCTCGGAGCGGAGGAAGGCCAAGGCGCTCGCATGGCTCGAGGAGCATGTCGAGATCGTGGACGAGGAAGGGGCGCCGGTCTCCCGCGACGACCTGATGGCCGATGACGAACGTCCCCCCGCCTATGAACCGACCGGGGGGATCGAGCTTGGCGCCGATGGTGCCGATACCGTCGACAGCGCCGAAAGCGAGCGCTCCGGCGAGCAACCACAGGAGGGTCAGAGCGTGGAGGTCGATTCATGAGCGCGGACGCCTACGGCTATCTGGTCCCCACCGTCATCGAGCAGACCGCCCGGGGCGAGCGTGGCTATGACCTGTACTCGCGGCTGTTGAAGGAACGCATCATCATCCTGGGCACGCCGATCGACGACACGGTGGCGAACCTCATCTGTGCCCAGCTGCTGTTCCTCGAGTACGAGGACATCGACAAGGACATCCACCTCTACATCAATTCGCCGGGTGGCGACATCACGGCGCTCTTCGCCATCTACGACACCATGAAGTTCATCAAGCCGGACGTCTCGACGTTCTGCTTCGGCCAGGCGGCCTCCGCCGCCGCCGTGCTGCTCGGCGGTGGTTCGAGGGGCAAGCGGTTCGCGCTGCCACACGCGCGCGTCCTGTTGCACCAGCCCTTCGGTGGTGTCGGCGGACAGGCGAGCGATATCGAGATCCAGGCCAAGGAGATCCTGCGGATGCGGGACCTCCTGAACGAGATGCTGGCGCACGACACGGCACAACCGGTGGAGCGCATCGCCAACGACACCGACCGCGACTTCGTCATGACCGCCGACGAGGCTGTGGCCTACGGCCTGATCGACGAGATCCTGTCGTCACGCGACGCAGAGGCCGGCGCCGAGGCCGTCGGCGTCGCGTAGCTTCGCGACCGAGGAAGGGAGCAGCGCCAGTGGCCAAGTTCGGGGACGGCGGAGATCTGGTCAAGTGCAGCTTCTGCGGCAAGTCGCAGAAGCAGGTGAAGAAGCTGATCGCCGGTCCTGGGGTCTACATCTGCGATGAGTGCATCGACCTGTGCAACGACATCATCGCCGAAGAGCTGGCCGAGTCGAGCGAGCTGTCGTTCGACGAATTGCCCAAGCCCCGCGAGATCTTCGAGTTCCTGAACGACTACGTCATCGGGCAGGAGCACGCAAAGAAGATCCTGTCTGTGGCCGTCTACAACCACTACAAGCGGGTGCAGTCGGGAACGGCGCAGTCCGACGAGGTCGAGCTGGCCAAGGCCAACATCTTGCTGTTGGGTCCCACCGGCTGTGGCAAGACGCTGCTGGCGCAGACGCTGGCTCGCATGTTGAACGTGCCGTTCGCCATCGCCGATGCCACGGCCCTCACCGAGGCCGGGTACGTCGGGGAAGATGTCGAGAACATCCTCCTCAAGCTGATCCAAGCCGCCGACTACGACGTCAAGCGGGCCGAGACGGGCATCATCTACATCGACGAGATCGACAAGATCGCCCGCAAGAGCGAGAACCCGTCGATCACCCGGGACGTGTCGGGCGAGGGTGTGCAGCAGGCTCTGCTCAAGATCCTCGAGGGGACGACGGCATCGGTTCCGCCCCAGGGGGGACGCAAGCACCCCCACCAGGAGTTCATCCAGATCGACACCACGAACATCCTGTTCATCTGCGGAGGTGCCTTCGCCGGGCTGGACAAGATCATCGAAAGCCGCATCGGACGCAAGGGCATTGGCTTCCGGGCGGAGGTGCGCCGTGCCACCACGCACGATGACGACGCGCTGCGCCACGTCCTTCCCGAGGACCTCATGAAATTCGGGCTCATCCCCGAGTTCATCGGCCGCTTGCCGGTGGTCGGAGCGGTGGCGCACCTCGACCGCGATGCGCTCATCCGCATCCTCGTGGAGCCGAAGAACGCACTCGTCAAGCAGTACCGCAGGGGGTTCGAGCTCGACGGTGTCGAGCTCGAACTGACCGACGACGCGCTCGAAGCGGTGTCCGAGCAGGCATTGCTCCGGGCCACCGGCGCCCGTGGCCTGCGCGCCATCCTCGAAGAAGTGCTCCTCGACGTCATGTACGACCTTCCGAGCCGCAGCGATGTCGGCAAGTGCGTCATCGACCGTGCGGTGGTCCTCGACCGGGTCCACCCCACGTTGGTGCCGCAGAACGAGCCGACCAAGTCGCCGCGGACCCGGCGGGCGGCGTCGTAGCTCGCGCCCGCAGCGCGCGGTGGGATCCGAGGACACGGCACACCCCGAGGGTGTGTCGGAGGGGGGTGACCTCCGTGAGCTGCAGACGTGGCTCGACAGCCACGCCAACTTCGAGCAGAACATGCCGGCGCGGGCGCAGGTCCCCACGCTCGACCGCATAGCCCAGCTGTGCCGGCTGCTCGGTGACCCGCAGCTCGCCTGCCCGGTGGTGCACGTCACCGGCACCAACGGCAAGGGATCGACCGTCCGGATCCTCAGCACCCTGTTCGCGGCGCGGGGGCTGAGCGTCGGGACCTACACCAGCCCGAACCTGTTGACCGTGAACGAGCGCATGGCGCGCAACGGTCGCCCCGTGCCCGATGACGACCTGGCTGCAGGGCTGGCTGCCTTGCGCCGCCTGGAGCCGCTGGTCGACGGCCGGGTGACGCGCTTTGAGCTGCTGACCGCCGCCGCGTTCGCCTGGTTCGCCGAGGTGGCCGTCGACGTCGCCGTCGTGGAGGTCGGTCTTGGCGGCCGGTGGGATGCCACCAACGTGGTCCGGCCCGACGTCTGCGTGGTCACCAACGTGAGCGCCGACCACCTGGAGGTCCTCGGTCCGACACTCGTCGATGTCGCCCAGGAGAAGGCCGGCATCGTCAAGCCCGGGGCTCGCCTCGTCCTCGGCGAGACCGCTCCCGATCTGGCCGCGGTGTTCCTTGCGGCTGCCACCGAGGCAGGGGCGCCGGTCTGGCAGCGCGACCGCGAATTCGGCTGTGAGGCCAACCGCCTCGCCGTGGGCGGGCGCCTCCTCGACCTCCGTACCCCGTTCGGGCGCTTCGAGGACGTCTTCCTCGCGCTCCACGGCGCCCACCAGGGCGACAATGCCGCCGGGGCCCTGGCGGCGGCCGAGGCCTTCTTCGACGGGCCGATGCCCCGTGACGTCGTGGACGAGGCGTTCGCCGCCGTCGAGATCCCCGGCCGTCTCGAGGTGGTCGGCCGTTCGCCTCTCGTCATCCTCGACGGTGCGCACAACGTCGCGGGGGCCGAGGCGCTCGGCCGGGCGCTCGCCGACGAGCTGCCGGTTGCCGGCGAGCGGATCGCTGTGGTGGGCATGCTGCGGGGCCGTGACCCGAGCGAGATGCTCCAGCCCCTGGCCGCCGCCGGCATCCGGTCTGTCGTGGCCTGCACCGCACCCTCGGACCGCGGCCTCCCCGCCGGCGACGTGGCAGCTGGTGCCCGCGCCCTTGGCCTGCACGTCGACGTGGTGGAGGACGCCGGTGACGCCGTCCGGTCGGCGCTGGCAGCAGCCACCGACCATGACCTGGTCGTGGTCGCAGGGTCACTGTACGTGGTTGCAGAGGCTCGACGGATCCTCGTCGCTCCCGAGCGCGGCGACGGGGCCGACGACGAGGAGGCCGGCGGACCTGGGGGCCACGAGCAGCAGCGAAACGGGAGCCGCCCCAGATCATCCGAGCTCGAGGGGTGGGGTGCCAACGGGTCGGCCGCACCCCAAGTCGACGGCCCGGGCTGGCCGGGGTAGCGTGCCCGCTCGATGAACCGCACGCTCGTCATCTGCAAGCCCGACGCCGTCGAACGCGGCCTGGTCGGCGACATCGTCGGCCGGCTGGAGCGCAAAGGCCTCCGCCTGGTGGCGGGCGCGCTCCGCGTGATCGACGCCGACACCGCAGCCCGGCACTATGCCGAGCACAGCGAGCGGCCGTTCTACGGCGAGCTCATCGAGTTCATCACCCGATCCCAGGCGTTCGTCATCGTCGTCGAAGGTCCCGAGGACACCTGGAAGATCGTGCGGACCATGATGGGCCCGACGAACCCGGCCGACGCACCGCCTGGCACGATCCGTGGCGACCTCGGCACGCTGCTGGCGGAGAACCTCGTGCACGGATCGGACTCCGCCGAGGCCGCGGCCCGGGAGATCGCGATCTTCTTCCCCGAGCTGGTCTGACCCGGGAGCCGGCCCCACCACGAGCACGGGAGCTGTCCAAGCCCGGCGTGCTTCGAGAGCGCCCCTTCCGGTCGCAGGGGAGCCACAGCCCGGTGCCGGGGCTCCCCTGAGCAGCCCGTGGCGGTCCGCGACGTAGGCAGCTGTGGTGCTTTGAGCAGGCCACAGCGGTCCTCGGTGGCGCGTCCGGGGCCTGGGGAAGCCGGATCGTCCCGGGTCCCCCGCCGAACCGTACCGGGAGCGACGAGTGGGGCGCCTTGTGCACGGGGTCGCGTTCCCGTAGCCTTGTGACGCTCATGACCGCCGCGCCTCCGCCGGCGCGGCGTGAGCGAACCGACCCGATCGTCACCCGCACCCAGCGCATAGCGAGGTCATCCATGGCGGACAATCGATTCTTCCTCCTCGGCCGCGACATGGCCGTGGATCTTGGCACCGCCAACACCCTGGTCTACGTACGCGGCCGGGGGATCATCCTGAACGAGCCCTCGGTGGTCGCGGTCAACGTCAAGGACGGGCGACCGCTGGCAGTCGGGGCCGAGGCCAAGCGCATGATCGGCCGGACTCCGAGCCACATCCAGGCCATTCGGCCGCTCAAGGATGGTGTCATCGCGGACTTCGAGATCTGCGAAAAGATGCTCCGGTACTTCATCCAGCGGGTGCACCAGCGCCGGTTCGCCAAGCCCCGCATGGTCATCTGCGTGCCGTCGGGGATCACCGGCGTCGAGCAGCGGGCCGTCATGGAAGCCGCCGAGTACGCCGGTGCCCGCAAGGCCTACATCATCGAGGAGCCGATGGCTGCCGCCATCGGTGCCGGTCTTCCGGTCCACGAGCCGACCGGCAACATGGTCGTCGACATCGGTGGCGGCACCACCGAAGTCGCCGTGATCTCGCTCGGCGGGATCGTGACCAGCCAGTCGGTGCGGATCGGCGGCGACGAGCTCGACGAGGCGATCATCTCCTACATCAAGAAGGAGTACAGCCTGGCGCTCGGCGAGCGCACAGCCGAAGAGATCAAGATCGCGTTGGGTTCGGCGTACGCGCTCGAGGAGGAGCTCCACGCTGAGATCCGCGGTCGTGACCTGGTCACCGGCCTGCCGAAGACGGTGGTGGTGTCCACCGAAGAGATCCGCCGTGCGATCGAGGAGCCGGTCTCGGCCATCATCGACGCCGTCAAGGTCACGCTCGACAAGACGCCTCCGGAGCTCGCCGCCGACATCATGGAGCAGGGCATCGTCCTGACCGGCGGCGGCGCGCTGCTCCACGGCCTGGACGCCCGCCTCCAGGAGGAGACCGGCATGCCGATCGTCGTCGCCCGCGATCCGCTCAACTGCGTGGCGATCGGCAGTGGGCAGTGCCTGGAGGAGTTCGAGGCGCTCAAGCAGGTCCTGATCACGTCGTCCGCCGGGTGATGGCCGGCGTCGCCGTGCACCGTCGCTGAGGCGGCGGCCCGATGGCCAAACGCCGAGGAACCAGGGCTCGGCGGGCACGACGGTCGGGGTGGGGGATCGGCCTGCTCGTCCTGCTCTCCATCACGATCATCACGCT
>JAJZLP010000081.1 GCA_021803325.1 Actinomycetes bacterium | reverse complement strand
CTGCCGCCACGCGGCCCGGGCGCTTCGGCGCGGGAACCGGCGATAATCCTCGCATCGGCTATCGAACGGTCTCGCTGCGCGTCGCCGGTGCCGTCGGTGTGGTCGGTGCCGCCGTCGTCCTGCTGGTCCTTCTGGGCCCCCTCGGAGCTCTCCTCGCCCACCTGACCCCCGGCACGGTGCGCGCAGCGCTGGCCGGTCCCGGTGCGCTCCAACCGCTGGTGACGTCGGTCGAGGCCAGCGCCGTGTCCCTGGGTGTGCTGGTCGTCGTCGGCACACCCCTGGCCTGGGCGATGGCCAGGGGACGCCTGCCGGCACCCCGGGCGTGGGAGACGGGCGTGCTCGTCCCACTCCTGATGCCGCCACTGGTGATCGGCCTGCTGCTCGTGTTCCTGGCCGGGCCGGCCACCCCCGTCGGCCAGGGGCTCGCCCACGTGCACCTGTCCGCGTCCAACACGTTCTTCGCGCTGGTGGTGGCGGAGACCTACGAGTCGGCTCCGTACTACATCCTCGGCGCCGAGGCAGCGTTCGCGGGCGTCGACCGCGAGCTCGAGGAGCATGCCGCGCTCCTCGGGGACTCCCCGGCCCGCGCCTTCCGGCGCATCACCCTGCCCCTCGCCGCACCGGGACTGGCCAGCGCCCTGTCCATGGCATGGGCCCGGGCGATCGGCGCGTTCGGCGCGGTCATCATCATCGCCTACCACCCCTACGGGCTGCCCATGTGGATCTGGGTGACCCTGCAGCAAAGTGGTCTGGCCGCAGCGCTCCCCTTCGCGCTGGTGCTGCTCGTCGTGGCTCTTCCCCTGCCGCTGGTGGCGTACGTGTGGACCGCCCGAGCCCGTTCCGACAGCGTGGCCGGTTCGTCGGGCGTGGCGGACGTTGCTCCCGCCGGATGGGCCACCCGGCCCGTGCGGGCCCGCCGGTGAACGGCGCCATGCTCACCGCCGACGTCACGGTGGAGCGCCGCGACCTCACCGTGCAGGTCGATCTGACCGTTCCGGCCGGCACCGTCGTGGCGCTGTACGGACCGTCGGGTGCCGGCAAGTCGACACTGCTCGCCGCCATCGCCGGGCTGGTCCCTCTCCACGCGGGATCCGTTCGGCTGGGCGACCGGCTCCTGGCGACGGGCTCCGCCACCCGGCGACACGCCGGAGGAGGCCTGCCCCTGCGGGATCGGGGTGTCGGCCTGCTGGCACAGCGCCCGGGTCTCTTCCCGCATCTCGACGCGGCAGCCAACATCGGCTACGCACTACCCGGCGGCGGTCGGGATCCCCGTGTCGGCCGGCTGGCCGAGGCACTGGACCTGACGGACCTGCTCGCAGCCCGGCCGGGTCGGCTCTCCGGCGGGCAGTGCCAGCGCGTCGCGTTGGCACGCGTGCTCGCCGCCGAACCACGCGTCCTGCTGCTCGACGAGCCGTTCACGGGTCTCGACCCCGAGCTGCGCGCCCGTGTCGGCACGCTCCTCGCCGAGGAGGTCGCCCGCCGCCACGTGCCGACCCTGCTGGTCACGCACGATCTGGCGGATGCCCAGCGCGGGGCCGATCGGATCGCCGTGCTCGACAAGGGTCGCTGCCTGCAGGTCGACGATCCGGTGCGCGTGGTGGCCGCACCGGCGACCGTTCGCGTCGCCGCGCTGGTCGGGTACCGCGCCCTCGTCCCGGCCCAGCTGGCGCAGGGTGCGCCGATCAGCGGCGCCCAGGGTTCTCCTCCTCCGGGCTCCGGTCCGCTCGTCCCACCCGGGGCGGCGATCCTCGGGGTGCATCCCGACCGGCTGGTGATGGATGCCGGCCGGGCATCGCAGGCGTCGGTGACGGTATGGCTGCAGGCGACGGTCACGGCGGTCCGAGCCGCCGGCGCCGGGATACAGGCCGACATGGAGCTGCAGGACGGCTCGATCGTGCCGCTCGCGGTCGCACCGGGTGTGCCTGTTCCTGCACCAGGAGAGCGGCTGCCTGTCGGGGTGGCCGACGCGCCGTGGTTCGACGCCGCGGGCGACCTCGTCGGCGACCGGTCCAAAGCCGGCGCTCGGCTGCGAGGGCGGGGATGAGCGCGACCCGGCGACGGCAGACGCCCGGCGGCCCCGCCGACCCGGCGGATGCGGCTGCCCCCATTGCCGCGGCTGACCCGGCTGCCCCCATTGCCGCGGCTGACCCGGCTGCCCCCATTGCCGCGGCTGACCCGGCTGACCCGGCTGACCCGGCTGGCACGTCTGGCTCGGCGCAGCTCGACGCGCCGGGGGCGGTGGCATCAGCAGCGCTCCCCGGTCGCCGGCTGCGCCTCGCGCGTCTGGCCCGGGAGCTCTCGCAGGAGCAGCTCGCCGACGCTGCCGGCGTGACCCGGCAGGCGGTGGCCGGCATCGAAGCAGGCCGGTTCGACCCGTCCCTGAAAGTGGCACTGCGCCTCGCGTCGGCTCTCGCATCGCCGGTGGAGGAGCTCTTCGGCACCGGCGAGGGCATCTCGACGGTGCGGGCCAAGCTGGTCGGAACGTCAGGTGCCGGCCCGGCTGGTGCCTCGGCGGGGACGCGGTCCGGCCGTGTGGCACTGGCCGGCGTCGGCGGGCGGACCCAGGCGTTCCTGCTCGAAGGAGATGCTGCTGCCGTGTGGGGGTTCCGCCCCGCCGCCGGGCTCCTGCAGGCGCCTTCCGATGACCTTGGGCGACGGCGTGGTGCCGATGCAGATGGTGGTGGCAGTGGTGGCAGTGGTGGCAGAGGTGGCAGAGGTGGCGATCCCGCCGGTGCCCGTGCCGGTGCGAGCGCCAGTGGTGATGGTGGTGGTGATACCCGTGCGGATGCGAGCGCCAGTGCCGGTTCCCGTGCCTGTGTGAGTGCCGGTGCCCGTGCGAGCACCAGTGGTGGTGGTGGTGACACCCGTGCAAGCGCGGGTGGTGGTGGTGGTGGTGACACCGGTGCGAGTGCCAGTGGTGATGGTGACGCCGGTGAGGCCGTCACCAGGCTCGGCGGTGCCGGTCGCGTCCTGGTGGTTGCGGGGTGCGACCCGGCGTTGCCCCTGCTCGCCCGCCCCCTCGCTCGTCTGGACCCACCGGTCGAGCTCCTGTGGTGGCCGTGCTCGAGCACCCGTGCGCTGGAGCTTCTGGCGAACGGCGCCGTGCACGCGGCCGGCGCGCACCTCCGCGACGAGCGTGGTGGGTACAACGGCGGGCGTGCTCGCCGGGTGCTCGGTTCACTTGGCGGTGCGGTGGTGGGCTTCGCTGCGTGGGCGGAGGGTCTGGCGGTCGGCTCCGAGGCCAGGGGCGGCGTCGGCGGGCTCGACGACGTCGCGCGCGCCGGGCTCCGGGTGGTGAACCGCGAGCCGGGAGCCGAGGCCCGGGCTGTGCTCGAGCGTGAGCGGCAGCGACATGGGCTGAGCACTGGCGACCTCCCCGGGTGGGACACCGTGATGGGAGGCCACCTGCAGGTCGCGGCTGCCGTGGCCGGCGGGTTGGCCGACGTCGGTGTCACCTGCGAGCCCGCGGCGCTGGTCTACGGGCTCGGGTTCGTTCCCCTTGCGGCCGAGCGGTTCGACCTGGTGGTGGCTCGCGATCAGGTCTCCACGGTCGAGGTCCGCTCCCTGCTGGCGGTCCTGGGCGGCGACGAGCTGCGCGAGCAGCTGGCGGCGATTGCTGGGTACGACCCTTCGGACTGCGGGACGGTGGTCGACACGTTCTGACGTCGAGCCGTGGGGTGCCGGCAGTGTCGTCGACGGTCACCCGCGCATCGGCCAACCCGATAGCCGGACCTGGCTGTCGCCATCGCCTTGCCCCCGCCCGGTGCCGCCACATCCCCGGCCAAACGGCATGATCACACGCGCGGGAAGGGCAGGAGGGCCGGTTCCAGCGGTGTGCGTCCAGTAGCTCGGGCGCTGTGAAGAACGAGCCAACCCTATGGCGTGACCGAGCGACAAGCTCACGGCAGCCAGCCGGTGAACGCCCGGTTCGGGGAGACGCCAAGGTCCCCGGTAGCAAAGCCCCCGGCGTCGGTCGGGAGGTCGGCGTCAAAGCGGGGGGAGCAAGTGCGCAGTCCGCAGCATCAAGCGAAGCCTGCAGCGTCGTCAAACTGCCCGAACAACCGGGTAAGAGAGAGCCAAGCCCCTACCGTTGGAACTGGCCCTGCCGTGGTGTCGACCGGAGGGAACGAGCATCCGACCAGCGTGATGCGACGGGCCTTACGCAGGGCCCCGACATCTCGGAATCTCGCATTGACCCGTGCCACTGGACAGAGAGCTCATAGCCGCAGGAGGTTGACGCCTCTGGCATCAGGGGCGAGCAACGGGTTGGTACCGCTCAGCCGCAACGAGCAGCGACATCAGAGCCGGAGGCGGGGTGGCAGGGCTACGGGTAGGTTGTGGCTCGCGTGGCGAACCTCGCTTCGATGCGCGGAGTGGCACCGCCGCTGGGCCAGAATCACAGATGTCACACCCGTACGCTCCAGTGGGGCGTGCCAAGGCGAGTGCAGTGTGGAGGTGGGAGCGACGATGCAGGTCACCAGTGACGGGCGGTTCGACGTGCCGCTCTACACGTTCGCGGAGGCGGCAAGGGCGCTCGAGGTCAGCCCGACGACGCTGGTGACATGGGGTCGGGGCTACAAGCGGGTGACAGCCGGACGCCCCCCTGTCGTCGGCGCCCCGGTCATCACTGCCGTCTCCGGAACCAGCCCCGGCGAGCCTTCGATCCCGTTCATCGGTCTGACAGAAGGCATGGTGCTCGCCGCCATGCGTCACGCCGGAGTCCCGATGCAGCGGATCCGACCTGCACTCGACGCCCTGTCCGAGGAAATGGGGATTGACCATGCCCTTGCCTCCAAGCGGCTCTTCACCGATGGGGCCGAGCTCCTCTTCGACTATGCGGGCAGGTCGTCCGATCCCCATGCCGGCGACACAATGCAGCTCGTCGTCGTACGAAATGGTCAGCACGTCTTCGTGGACGTGATCGAGCAGTACCTCCGCCGGATCGAGTACTCCCCGGCGGACGGCTATGCCCAGCTGATCCACCTCCCTGGGTACCAGGTGGCCGAAGTGGTGGCCGACCCCACCCGGAGCTTCGGCCAGCCGATCCTCGCTCACGGCGGCGTGCGGGTCGCCGATGTCCTCGGCCGGTTCTGGGCCGGCGAGGACCTCGCCATTGTCGCCGAGGACTACGGCCTTCGGTTGGCGGACATCGAAGACGTGGTTCGTGTCGCATCCCGACGGGCTGCCTGACCTCTTCCTCGACCGAAGCCTGGGGCGCCGCCAGGTACCCGCGCTCCTTCGCTCGGCCGGCCTTCGACTCGTCACTCTCGCCGAGCGGTACGGCGTGCCCGAAGACGAGGGCATCGAGGACGTGCGGTGGCTGCAGGACGTCGGCGAGCTTGGCGAGGTGGCATTCAAGAAGGACGAGCGCATCCGCTACAACCCGGCGGAGAAGGCCGCCGTGGTCACCGTCGGCGTCCGCGGGTTCTACCTCACGAGGCAGGATCTGACCGCCCAGGCGATGGCGGGCCGCTTCCTCGACAACCTCGACGCCATCGTCGACGCCTGTGCTGACCCCGGACCGTTCCTGTACGCCGTCAATCAACGCGGCATCCGGCGCGTCGACCTCTCCTGAGTTAGGACATGTTGTTCGTGCGCGAGCTCGTGGCCGCTGACGATGGCGTCGAGGACGGCCTGCTGGTCGGCGGGGATGGCTGGTGGGAAGGTTTGGGTGGCGCCGTTGATGGCGATGGTTGCTGATTGCAGGGGGCGGAGCTGGCGGCAGATGTTGCGGATGCTGAGGCCGGTGCGGCGTTGGATCTGTCGGGAGACGGCGAGCGCGGCGAAGACGACGGTCAGGTGGGCTTCGATGGCGTCTCTGGTGCGCACGAACATGGGGCGGGCGGCGAGGTCGGTCTTGCTCATGCGGAACGACTGCTTGATGTGCCAGAGGTCGTGGTACGAGGCGATGATGGTCTCGGCGTCCATGGCGTCGACGGGGATGTTGGTGACGTAGCCCTTGAGGCCCACGAGCATCTGCGCTCGGGCCAGCGAGGCCTTGTCGAGGTAGCGGCCGGCGGCGGTGATCTTCACGAATCGTGGGGTGCGGGTCGATTGTTCGTCGGCGACGACGGCGCTGGCCCGCTGCTCGTGGAGCGCGAGGGTTCGTCGGTCCTGCAGGGCTCGCTTGTGCGAGTAGGCCCACACCGCCCGCCAGGACCGCAAGGCGAGGTTGGCGGCGGAGAACATGCCGGCATCAGCAACCACGATCATGTCGGTGGGGTCGTGACGCTGCTGGAAACCACAGACGAGCGGCAGGATCGTTGTGGTCTCGCCCTTGTTGCCCTCGAAGCATCCCATCTCGAGGGGGAACTCTCCTCGGTCGACGAGGAGCCCGACGACGATCTGGGGGTCCACCCGCCGCTCTTTCGAGTAGCCGACCTTGCGCAGCTCGTCTTCGCTCTCGGCCTCGAAGTACAACGTCGTCACGTCGTAGAGCACCAGGGTGAGATCACCATGGCGTGTCGCATGCGAATAGCAGGCCGCGGCGATCTGCTGCCGGCCGTCGCGATACTCAGTGATCTGGACCGCGGTCGCCCCCGACCTCGTCCGGACACGCCGAATGAACACCACAGGACGACACGCCGAGCCCTCGTTGGTGCGCGACACCCCCTGCCGCCAAAACCAACACCCCAGTTCAGCAGCGCGCCGCCACCCAATCGCGCCCCGCACGTCCTAACTCAGGTACGGCCGAGGACGCCGACGTGGTGGTACGCCGTCAGCGGTCGAAGACGAACTGTTCGATGAGGTGGGCGAGCTCCGTCGGGGCGTCGCCCTGCACGCTGTGCCCGGCGCCGTCCACGTGTGCGACCGCTACCCCCGGCAGCCGGCGACGCAGCTCCTCCTCGTCGGCGTCGTCCACCACCGACTGCGGCTGCATGCCCCGGACCAGCATCGTGGGCACGCGCAGCCGTGACACGATCTCCCACAGCGCCAGGTGGTCGGGTGCAGCCTGCCGGTCGAACGGGCCGGTGTGACCCGCTCGAACGTGGCGCCAACGCCACGAACCGTCGGGTTGCTGCACGGCATTGTGGAGGACGCCGCGGCGCAGTGAGGCCACCGACCGGCCCGGGTTGTGCTCGACCGTCCGGGCCAGCAGCTCCTCGAAGCTGGGGAACGTGGCCGGGCCCCGGACGAACGCGGAGATGGCCGCCGCCTTGGCGGCTGTGACCCCCGGGGTGATGTCGACGAGCACGACCGCACGAACGAGGTCGGGGTGGATGTCGGCCAGTACCAGGGTGGTGAGACCACCGAGGGACATGCCGACCACAGCATGGGCCTGCGGCGCGAGCTGGCGGACGACAGCGGCGACGTCGTTCGCGTTGGCGCGGAGGTCCAATGGACCGTCCGCCGCATCGTCGGA
>JAJZLP010000133.1 GCA_021803325.1 Actinomycetes bacterium | reverse complement strand
GCACCAGCCGGGTTGGAGGCCAGCGCGTCGTCGACCAGCTCCAGGTCGCCGGCGACGGCGACGGTGCGCAGGCGGCTCGGAAGCGCCGGGGTGTCGTCCAGCGCCCGGACCAGGGAGATCGCATCGGGCACGGCGCCGGCAAGCGCGTTCGTGGCGGTGAGTGCGCCGCACAGGTTCACCAGGTTGTGCTCGCCGCGCAGCCCGAAGGCGGTTCGCTCCAAGGTGCCGGCGTCGAGGTAGGACTGGCCGTCGACAGCCGCTTCGAGGCCGCCGCCAGCGGCGGTGCGCACGGCGACGACATCACCGGCAGCGCCGTAGCCGGTGCGTCCCGTAAACCGTTCGCTCGCCGCCCAGGCCGCTGGATCGGTGGCATTGACCGCCAGCACCGCAGACGGCCGGTGGGCGAACAGGTTGAGCTTGTCGGCGACGTACCGTTCGTACGAGCCGTGCCAGTCCAGGTGGTCGGGTGCCAGCAGCGTGAGCACACCGAACGGTGGCGACACCGTCACCTCCGCCGCCTGAAAGCTCGACACCTCCACGACCCATGTGTCGACATCCGTTGACTCGCTGTACAGCTCGGCTAGGGGCCGCCCCATGTTGCCGGCGACCGCCACCCGTCGACCAGCGGCACGCAGGGCGGCCGCCGCGAGCATCGCCGTCGTCGTCTTCCCCTTGGAGCCGGTGACCGCCAGGACAGCGCCGTCGCCGAAGTCTTCGAGCCACAACGCGGTGAGTGTCGTCACCACAGCACCGTTCTTGGCGGCGGCGACGAGCTCCGGTCGGTACCGGGACACACCTGGCGACCGCACCACCACGTCGAAGCCGCCGTCCGCCAGCACCGCAGGCGACCGTGGACCGCCAGCACCGCCGCCAGCACGGCTCCCACCCGCGTCACCAGCATGTCCCGAGCCACTCGAACCGCCGGCACCCGAGTGCCTCGCACCACCTGCGCCACCGAAGCGTTGAGCGCCACCGACGCCACCCGCACCACGTCCCGAGCCATCCGCTCCACCCGCACCGCCCGCCGCGTCGCCAGCGAGCACGGCCGGACCACCCAGGGGTCCGCGCAGCGCTCCGCCCGACTCGGCCTCCGCCCCCGGTCGGCGGTCGTCCACCACGGTGATGTCCGCGCCCATGGCCACCGCCAGCGCCACCACGCTCGTTCCCTCCGCTCCGGTTCCCCAGACCGCCACCCGCGCACCGCGCATGCGCTCGATGCCCCGGCGCGCCGACGGCGCGGGCACGTCCCTTCGGCTCACCGGTCCGGCCCACCGGTCATCGGGCCCGGACCTCGTCCACCGCCGCCCGGATGTCGTGCACCAGGCGGGCGGGGTCCCGGCCCGGCACCCGGCCCCCACCGGACGTCCGTGACACTCCTGGATCCGCTGCGGCCATGGCCGCCTGCCCCGCCCCGGGCACAGCCGCCGGCTCCATCGCGGGCACAGCCTTCTGGTGAGGGGCCAGGGCCCGAACGACGGGGGCATCCGCCCAGGCCGGGTCCCGACCGAGCTCGGCGAAGGCCGTGAGGGATTCGTCGCGGGTCCCGACGCACTCAAAGGGCTTGCGGCCCTCCTCGAACAGGTCCCGGAACCCGGCGACCTGGTCCGGCTCGCGCAGCAGATCGCGCCCGAAGATCGGGACGAGCTGGTCAGGGCCCATGGAGGTGGCGAGCGCCAGGTACACGAACCGGCACTTCGGGCACTCACCGCACCAGCGGTCGGCCCCGGACCGGGCAAATGCCCGGTTGCAGCTCAAGAAGGCGCGGTGGTAGCGGGGCATCAGAGCAAAGGCGGCGGCGATGTCGAGCTCACCGGCTTGGCGCAGTGCCGACCGGTACCGAACCCCGGGCCCGAGCGTGTCCGCCAGCACCGCCGCCAAGACCTCCTCGAACTCGCTGGACTTGCTCCACTGGTGGTTCACGGCCACCGCCGGCGACGATCCCCCACCGCCGGCTACCCGGGTCGGCTCGTCGGCCGACTTCTCCAAGGCCATCACGGTGGTGTCGTACCCGAGCCGGAAACCGGCCGCCACCGCCACCAGCGACACGATGGCGGTGATGGGGACGTGCCCGTTGCGGGCCCCCACGTCGTTGAGCTCCAGGAGCAGGGGGTCGAGGGCCCGGCCGACGACGGCGACCTCCAATCCGGCGGCGGCGGCGACCCGGAGCGCGGCCGGATGCCCGTTGACCGACACCAGCGTCGGGCTGCGATCGCGCAGAGCCTCCACCACCACCGCCGAGTCCTTGCCGCCTCCGATCGGGATGCCGATGCCGGCAGGGGGCGCCATCGCGGCAGGGCGAGCACCGGGTCGGCCGGCAGTGGGTGCGTCCACGGTGATCCGGCGCTCCAACGGGAGCCCGTTGTGCCAGGCGAGCTCGCGCAGTCCCTTGTCGTACAGATCGATGCAGAACCGGCGCTCGACGTCGGAGATCGGCCCGGTCTCGACCACCAGCGTGCCCGGCATCGCCGCTTTGTAGTAGCTCACCCCGGCGGCCAGGTGCAGCAGCCGGGCCACCCGGGCAAAGCCGTCGTCCCAGCCGGCGACGGCTTCGACCTTCCGGGGGCCGAACGCCAACCGCTCGGTGAAGGACCAGGTGTCGTCGAGCGCGTACCCGAGCTCGACGACACCGCTGTCGGGGTCGACAACCAGGGTGGTCAGGCGGAAGCGTTCGATCTGGTCGGGGCGGAAACGCATCGGACCTCGCTCAAGCGGCAGCGGCGAGCATACCGACGCCCGACCACCTCCCCGGCGAGCGCCACATGGACGAGGCGAGCACCGGCGCCGGCCCGGGCACCGTCGATGACCCCGCTGTTCAGGCCAGCGGGAGCTGTGGCGCCTCGTCGAGCGAGGGAACCCCCCGCTTGCGCCCGCCGACAGGGAACACCTGCTCCGGTCGGAAGGAACGGACGTGCTGCTGGCCGGGCCGGCCACCAAGCACCTCGACAGCCTCGGAGCCGTTGTTGGTGTTCCGGACATAGGCGCGGAACACCCACGTCAGGCCCCGACCCGCCACACCGTCGATCTCCACCGGGTCGCCGGGCCGCAGGCCGTGCCAGCCGTCGCTGCGCTCCAGGTGCTCGGGCACCGGCACCGTGCGTCGGCGGCGGCCGCGGCGCTCTCCAGCGCTCCTGCTGCCGGCGGAGCTTGTGCCTGGCGCCAGAGCACCGGCGCTGGCCGTGCCGCCCGGGCTCGCAGCGCCACCCGGATCGGCGGTGCCGTCGGGGCTCGCCGAGTCGCCTGGATTGGCCGTGCCGCCCGTTCTCGCCGCTCCATCCGGGCTCGCCGCTCCACCCGCTCCACCCGGACCCGCAGCACCACCCGGGCTCGCCGCTCCACCCGCTCCACCCGGACCCGCAGCACCACCCAGGCTCGCCGCTCCACCCGCTCCACCCGCTCCACCCGCTCCACCTGGATCGCCGGGACTGGCGCTGTCGCCGGGCATGCTGTCAGAAGTAGATCGTGCGCTTGGCCCGCTCGACCACGACGTCGAGGTCGTCGGTCCATGCACCGGTGGACAGGTACTTCCATCCGCCGTCTGCAGCCACGATGACCACGACACCGCGCTCGACGCTGCTGGCGCAGCGGGCGGCGCCGGCCATGGCCGCGCCGCTCGAGATGCCGGCGAACACCCCGGCCTCGGCCAGCCTTCGGGTCCATTCGATCGACTCGCGCGGTCCGATCATCGTCTTCCGGTCGAGCAGATCGGCGCCGCGCAGATCGGTGAAGATCGGGGGGATGTACCCGTCGTCGAGGTTGCGCAGCCCGTCGACCATCTCCCCGGCAGGGGGCTCGACCGCCCAGACCTGGACGTCGGGGTTGCGTTCCTTCAAGAACCGGCCGACGCCGAGCAGGGTGCCCGACGTGCCCAACCCGGCGACGAAGTGGGTGACCTCGGGGCAGTCCCGCCAGATCTCGGGGCCGGTTCCCTCGTAGTGCGCGGTGGGGTTGGCCCGATTGGCGTACTGGTAGAGGTAGACCCACTCGGGGTGCTCCTGGTGGATGCGATTGGCCATGCGCACCGCGCCGTTGGACCCCTCGGACCCCGGCGACTCGATGATCTCGGCTCCCCACACCTCCAGGAGCTGGCGGCGCTCCACCGACACGTTGCTCGGCAGCACGACCTTCAGGTGGTAGCCCTTCACCCGGGCTACCAGAGCCAGACCGATGCCGGTGTTGCCCGACGACGGCTCGATCAAGGTGTCCCCGGGGGCGAGGCGGCCGTCTTTTTCCGCCTCCTCCACCATGGCCAGCGCGATCCTGTCCTTGACCGAGCCGCCGGGGTTCTGCCCCTCGAGCTTGATCACGATGCGAACCTGCGGGTTCGGGCTCAGCTCGCTGACCTCGACCATCGGGGTGTTGCCGATGAGGTCCAGCACGCTCCGCAACAGTGCCATCGGGCGCCCAGCCCTCAGCCGCCGGCCACGGCCGGCAGGATCGAGACCGTGTCGCCTTCGGCCACCTTGGTGTCAAGCTGCTCGAGGTAGCGAACGTCGTCGTCGTTGACGTAGACGTTGACGAACCGGTGCAGCGTGCCGTCCTCGGTGAGCACCTGCCCGGCCATCGCCGGGAACGCCGCGATCAGGTTCTGCAGGACCTCGCCGATGGTGGCTCCCTCGGCAGTGACCGACGAGCTGCCGCCGGCCGCGCTGCGGAGGACGGTCGGAAGGCGGACTTCGACGGGCACGCGGACCCTCCCTGGTCAGGACGGACGACCGTGGCAGGCCACTGCCGCGACGGCCGTCGGTTCGACGATTGTTGACGGTTCCGGTCGGTATTCTACCGGCCGAGCAGGAGCGCGGGTCCGCCGACAGCGGGCGACTCGGCTCGGGGGCCTCCGGGAGCGCCGGACCAGCACCGAACCGTCATGTCGCCTCGCGGTCCCGGATGGTCCGCTGCGCCATCCACAGGCCAGCGGCACCGACGACCGCCGCACCCGCGAGGCTGGCGACCGCGTCGGCTTCGGGACCCCACGGTACCGGCACCCCGTGCGGAAAGCCGGAACCCGCGCCGGAACGGGCGACGGTGCCGACGAGCACCATCACCGCCCCGGCGACGTTCACCACCAAGCCGGCTTCCGCCAGCCGGCAGACCGTGCGGGCTCGCCGCAGGTGGGCAGCCTGCTCCGTGCCAGGAACGCCGTCGTCGACCGCACCGGGGCCGTCGTCCTCGCCGGTCCACCGGCTGACCTGCCACCAGCCGAGCCCGACCACGGCCAGCATGACCACACCGAACAGAACCCCTGACCAGGATCCCGCCAGCCGCAGGAACGCACTGGAACCCCAGCTTGCGCCGGGTTGGCCGAGCGCTTGGAGCACAGCGCCGACAACGATCAGGCCGAGGCCGGCGAGGACGGCCACCGCCGCCACCTCAGCCAGCTCCCACCGTGCCCGGAGGGAGACCGCCGGGACGTCCACCTCGCTTGGACCCATGCCGCCACCGCCTTCGCCCAACCCCACCGCGCCCTCCGCCGGCACGCCGGTCAGCCCGCCGCCGGCTCCACGACCCAAAGCGGCTCGATGACCCGGACCGGCTCCTCAGTCACCTCGCCGGCAACGATACGGTACGAGCGGACGACGGGCTGCGTTTCGCGCAGGGAGACGAGCACGTAGTGCCAGCTCGGGTCCGGCGCCTGGTCGATGTCGGTACGCGACGGGTACGCGTCGGTGTGGGTGTGGGAGTGGAAGACCCCCATGATCGACTCACCTCGGGCCTCGGCCGCTCGATCGGCCCGCAGGTGGTCGCGGGGATCCACGGTGTAGACGCGTGCCGAGGCTGCCGCGTTCGCCGTCGGGTAGCAGGTGCCGACGGTCCCGGTGTCGGGGTGGCCGCCGAGGAGACCGCAGCCTTCCTCGGGGAACGCCCCCAGGCAGTGGGCCACCATGGCGAACCACTCGTCGCGACTGATCGTGAGCCCTGGTTCGCCGCCCGACGCACGTCCTCCACCACCCGCCGCCGCCACACCACCCGCCGTTCCACCCGCCGCCGGAACGCCACCCGCCGCCGGCACGGCACCCGCTGCTTCGCCCGCCGCCGCCACGCCACCTGCTGCTCTGGTCGATATCGGCGTCGCTGCGGGCGTGCCTACAGCAGCCAGGCGGTCCGGGACCGGGGCCGTCACCGGGCCCCCTGCAGATGGTGTCGCCTGGTCGCTCGAGCCGGTCATCGGCTCTGTACGGTACCGCTACGATCGGTGTCGTGGCAGCCAAGGGACCCGGCCGCCGCGGTTCCCGCCGACCGGCGCCGGACGCCGACGGCATCCGCCAGGTCGCCCGGAACCGGCGGGCACGACACGACTACGACATCCTCGAGACGTTCGAGTGCGGCATCGCCCTGCAGGGCAGCGAGGTGAAGAGCCTGCGTGCCGGCAAGGTGTCGCTCCAGGACTCGTTCGCCCGCGTCGACAGCGGCGAGCTATGGCTGCACGGCGTGCACATCCCGCCCTACGACCACGCCTCGGCGTTCGGCACGCACGACCCCGATCGGCGGCGCAAGCTGCTGGTGCACCGCGGCCAGATCGACGAGCTCACGGGACGCACGCAACAGCAGGCGCTCACGATGGTTCCCCTGTCGATCTACTTCAAAGAGGGGCGGGCCAAGGTCGAGCTGGCCCTGGCCCGGGGCCGCAAGCTCCACGACAAGCGCCACGCCATCGCCGAGCGCGACGCCACACGCGACGCAGCGCGAGACATGGCCCGGGCCGCGTCGTGGTCGGCCGGGCGGGGATCCCGCCACCTCGATGGTGCATGAGCCGTGCCGGCGGGGCACGTTCGCTCGGCTACCGGGGGGCACGCTCCTTCGGCTGTGGTGGACCTCGGTGAGGTGGAGGTTCCCAGGTGAGGCAACGTAGCGATCCACGCGGAGGCTTCCGGTGAGTCAACGGGGGGACGAACGCAGCTGGCGTCGGCGGCGGTAGACTGCCGCCAGGCGTGGCAGTGTGCCCCGCCGGCCCAGGGGGTGATCGGTTTCGACTCTGGTCGTCGATGCAGGAGAAGCGAGCCGTGGTCTCCGGAGCCACGTTAAAGAGCCGGAAACCAACACAAACGCCGAACACCAGTTCGCGCTGGCTGCTTAATACGTAGCCCGTCCGTCCGACCCCAGTCCTACGGGTCGGGTACGGGCGTCATAACGTAGGACTTACCCGAATGGTTCTGCCGATCGGCCGTCGGGAACATCACAGGTCGTCTGGGGTCCATCGCAGGTGCCGGCAGCGGCGGCGGACCCGAGAACAAGCAACCGGCTGCGCTCGGAGAATGCCTGTTGAGAAGCCGGAGGACGCGGGTTCGATTCCCGCCACCTCCACTCGAGTTTCGTATTCGAACTCGCACACGCTGAAGATGTCGTCGAAGGGCGGCCGGTACTGCTCGTGGCAGAGCCGGCCGTCCTTCACGTCGAGGCGCTCGAACACCGCCGCGTTGAACTGCTTGCGGGTGCGGTCGGACGCCTTGGCGTAGGCGTC
>JAJZLP010000183.1 GCA_021803325.1 Actinomycetes bacterium | reverse complement strand
CGTCGACAGGCTGGCCGTCCGCAGTGCGGGTGATCCCCGACGCTCCCGGGTGGGTGGTACGGCGGTCGCTCACCGGTACCTGCGAGCGCAGACAGGCCACCGCCCGGCATGGGGACCCGCCTGAGGATCTGCAGCACGGGGGTGTGCGATCCGATCCGCCACCAAGCTCCCGGTGCTGCGGACGAGTGCGTCCTGCCCCGCTCGCGGGTGGTGGGTGGTCGGGCGGTGGGTGGTCGGGTGGTGGTGGTGGGTGGTCGGGTGGTGGGTGGTCGGGCGGTTGGTGGTCGGGCGGTTGGTGGTCGGGCGGTTGGTGGTCAGGCGGTTGGTGGTCGAGCGGTGGGTGGTCGGGCGGTGTCGCAGCCGTTCTGCAGCGGTGCACGAGGAGCGCCGGTGCAGCTGAACGCGCCGTCGGGGAAGGGTCCAGCCCGGGCAGGTCGACGTCGCGGCAACCAACGCCTGCGATCGAGCCGTGGCCACCCGGCTCGGCGCCGTCAACCGGCCAGCTGCCGCAGCACGTACCGGAGGATCCCGCCGGCCCGGTAGTACTCGGCCTCCATGGGGGTGTCGATGCGCACCCGGGCCGTGAATTCGATGTCGCCGGCGCGAACGGCGACCTCTTTCGGCACCTCGCCGGTGGCGAGGGTGGCCAGTCCCACGATGTCGATCGCCTCCTCACCGGTGATCCCCAGCTCCGCTGCGCTGTGGCCGTCGGGGAACTGCAGCGGCACGATGCCCATGCCGACCAGGTTGGACCGGTGGATGCGCTCAAAGCTCTGGGCGATCACGGCCCGAACGCCGAGCAGCGCCGATCCTTTGGCCGCCCAGTCGCGTGACGACCCCGAGCCGTACTCCTTGCCGGCCAGGACCACGAGGGGAATGCCTTCGGACTGGTAGGCCATGGCAGCGTCGAAGATCGACATCTGCTCGCCGTCGGGGAGGTGGCGGGTGACGCCGCCCTCGGTGCCTGGCGCCAGCAGGTTCCGCAGCCGGACGTTGGCGAACGTGCCCCGCATCATGACCTCGTGGTTGCCGCGCCGGGCCCCGTAGGAGTTGAACTCGCTCCGGGCCACGCCGTGGTCGGCGAGATAGCGGCCGGCTGGCGAGTCGGGTCGGATGGAGCCGGCGGGAGAGATGTGGTCGGTGGTGACGCTGTCTCCCAGCAGCGCCAGTACGCGGGCGCCGTGGATGTCGCCGACAGCCGGTGCTGTGCCTGCGAAGAACGGTGGCCGCAGGACGTACGTCGACGTCGCGTCCCACTCGAAGGTGGCGCCACCCGACACCGATACCTGCTGCCAACGCTCGTCGCCGTCGAACACCGACGCGTAGCGGGTGCGGAACAGGTCGGAGGTGACAGCCTGCCGGATGGTGTCGGCCACCTCGTGCTCGGTCGGCCAGATGTCGCGGAGGTACACCGGCTGGCCGTCGTTGCCGGTCCCGAGCGGCTCGCTCGTCAGGTCGATCTGCAGGCTGCCGGCAAGGGCGTAGGCGACGACCAGGGGCGGGGAGGCCAGGTAGTTGAGGCGGACGTCGGGGTGGATGCGGCCCTCGAAGTTCCGGTTCCCCGACAGCACGGCGCCGACCGACAGGTCGCCGGCAGCAACGGCCTCCGATACGCCGGCGAGCAGCGGACCGGAATTGCCGATGCAGGTGGTGCAGCCGAAGCCGACCAGGTCGAAGCCGAGCTCGGCCAGCGGATCGGTCAGCCCGGCATGGTCGTAGTAGTCCATGACGACACGCGAGCCCGGCGCCAGTGACGTCTTGACCCACGGCTTGGCCCGCAGCCCCCGGGCCACCGCATTGCGGGCCAGCAGGCCGGCAGCCACCATCACCTGAGGGTTGGACGTGTTGGTGCAGCTGGTGATCGCCGCGATGACCACGGCGCCGTCGGACAGCTCGGCGGTGGTGCCGTCGGCCAGCGTGGCTGTGGCCGGGCTGGCCTGGGCTTGCGTGCCCGCGTCGCCGGCCCGGGCGGTCACTGCTCGAGCAGCGCTGGCGGGCACTCCGGCAAGCGCCACCCGGTCCTGGGGACGGGAGGGACCCGCCATGCTGGGCTCGACGGTGCCGAGGTCGAGCTCGACGGTCTCGGTGAACACCGGCTCGGGCCCGTCGGGCCGGTGGAAGAGGCCCTGCTCCTTCGTGTACGCCTCCACGAGCGCTACGTGGGCCTCGTCGCGGCCGGTGAACCGCAGGTAGTCGAGTGTCGCTCCGTCGACCGGGAAGATGGTGCAGGTCGCGCCGTACTCCGGCGACATGTTGCCGATGGTGGCTCGGTTTTCGAGCGGGAGCTGTGCCAGGCCCGGACCGAACACCTCCACGAATTTGCCAACCACGCCGTGGCGGCGCAGGAGCTCGGTGATGGTGAGCACCAGGTCGGTGGCGGTGGTGCCCTCCGGCAGCTCGCCGGTCAGCCGCAGGCCGACCACGGGCGGTACCAGCATGGTGAGGGGCTGGCCGAGCATGGCGGCCTCCGCCTCGATGCCGCCGACACCCCAGCCCAGTACACCGAGCCCGTTGACCATGGTGGTGTGGGAGTCGGTGCCCACCAGTGTGTCGGGGAAGGCGAGCCCGTCGTCGGTGCTGAACACCACGCGGGCGAGGTACTCCAGGTTCACCTGGTGGCAGATCCCGGTCCCCGGCGGCACCACCCGGAACCCGTCGAACGCCTGCTGTCCCCATCGCAGGAGCTGGTAGCGCTCGAGGTTGCGCTGGTACTCGATCTCCACGTTGTCGCCGAAGGCGGTGGCGTCGCCCGAGCGTTCGGCGATCACGGAGTGGTCGATGACAAGCTCCACCGGCACCAGCGGGTTGATCCGGCTCGGGTCGCCGCCCGATGCCGCCAGCGCGTCGCGCATGGCCGCGAGGTCGACGACGCCGGGCACGCCGGTGAAGTCCTGCATCAGGACGCGTTCGGGGGTGAAGGCGATCTCCGCCTGGGTGCCTCCTCCGCGGTGCTCGGCCCATCCGGCCACCGCCTCGATGTCGGCGGCGTGGACGTGCCGCCCGTCCTCGTGGCGAAGGAGGTTCTCGAGAACGATCTTCAGCGAGTACGGCAGGCGCTCGATGGAGAAACGCCCGGCTAGGACGTCGAGCGCGTGGATGGCGACGGTTCGGCCACCGACGTCGAGCGAGCGGCGCGATCCGAAGGTGTCGGCGGAGGTGCGGTGCGGTGCCATGGGCCCATTGTGGTCCCTGGGAGCGTCGCGTTCCTAATGGCGGTGCTCGGGCCGCCAGACGGCTCCGCCGCGCCGAGGGTTCGGCCGGGAACTGCGTGCGGGCCGGCTGGGTGCTCTGGCCTGGGTGGGCACCTCTGCCGAAGGAGACGTCCTGCTTCGGTGTGGGCTCCGGTGGGGACGAGCGGGGAGGGGTGCCGGCAGGCGGGGGATGCCGTCAGATGGAGAGGTGCCGGCAGGGGGGGATGCCGTGAGACGGAGGGGTGCCGGTAGGCGGGGGATGCCGTGAGACGGAGGGGTGCCGGTAGGCGGGGGATGCCGTCAGACGGAGGGGTGCCGGTCGGTGGAGGGGGGCCGGCAGGCGGGGGGAGGGACGAAGCGGACCGGGCTCGGCGAGGGACCCGATCCGCTCCGTCCAGCAGTCCTATCGGCAGCAGCGACCCGGCAATTGAGCGGATTGGTCACGTCGGACCATGGACAGGGTGGAGCGGTGCTTGCCGCTGCCAAAAGCCACTGATCGCGGCAGCCAATGTCACGCGCAGTGTGTTGTGACGCCGGGTGATCGCGTCCGTCCGCCCGTAGCCGGGTGGATCCGGAGTGTCACGGTGCTGGCGCCGGCTGTCTCGGTCACGTCGACCACGCCAGCACCAGGTGCCGAGGTGACCCGGGCGCCGGTCACGGTGACCGAATAGCCCGTCGGGTACGCGGTCGGGGGGACGACCACCGTCGAGCAGGCACCGGCTCCGAAGCGCCGGCCGCCGGGCGCCGTCGTCGTGTACTCGAGTCGGAAGGTGCGCGTGGTGGGATCGAACCCGTACCGGACCGGGGTCCCGGCCACCACGCGGGGATACGGTTCGGCCAGGACTGCCAGCTTGGCGTGGTTCACGTTGGACCCCGTTCCCGGCAGCGCCGGGTTGGTGACAAGCCCCTCGGCCGAGGCGGGGACAGTCCCGGTGGGGTCGCTGCAGCCGCAGTAGGACCACTCGATCCACGGCAGCTGGGCCGTGTCGGCTGCTTTCACGACCCGAGCGAGGTCGGCGAGATCGTTGCTCGCCCCGAACTCGGAGAGCATGAGCGCATTGCCAGTGGCGGCAGCGTGCGCGTCGGCGTTCACCAGCGTTCGCAGCTCCATGGCGCTGCACGTGGCCGCCGGTGTGGTCGTGGGATCCGGGCAGTAGGCGTGGAACGACATGCCGAGGCCGTTCCCGGGAAGCGTGCCGAGGTGCGTCTGGATGCCGAAGTTGAACGTGACCCAGGGCTCGTACCACACGAGGTGGCGGGTGTCGACGCTTCGAACCGCCCGGATGGCCTTGCCGTAGAAGGTGGCGAGCTGCGCGGTGGTGGCCTTGCCTGGGTAGGGCTCGTTGAACAGGTCGTAGCCGATGACCCAGGGGTCGGGAGCGAATCGCTTCGCCACGAGCTGAACCGCGGCCAGGTACCGCTCCTGCAGGCCGATCCCGCCAGGCCCTGGAGCATCCGACCAGAAGGCGGTGAAGGCGTGGTTGAGAGCGGCACTCAGCACGTACGCGTTGGGGAACGGGTACCGCTGGACCGGTAGGCCGCCGGTGAGCACCGACCACGACGGGAACCCCTCCCCGCCGAATTCGGCGCTCATCTCGTCCTGGTGGAAGTCGATCAGCGAGTAGACGCCGTGGGCTGCCAGTGTGGCCACGGTGGACGCGATCGAGCTCAGGTAGGCCACGTCGAAGCGGCCCGGCTGGGGCTCGAGCGCCTGGTAGAGGACGCCTACGCGGACCACGTCGAAGCCCTCGCCGGCCAACGTCGCAGCGGCGGCGGTGCCGAACCCTGCGGCTGCTGGGGTGTAGGGCGCCAGCTTGTTCACCATGTTGATGCCGTGGACCACGACAGTGGCACCCGAGGCGTTGGTCAGCCACCGGCCCTGATGGCCCACCCAGACGTCGCGCGTCGTGCTCGCGTTCGTCCCGTTCGCACTGCCGCTGCTGGAGCGGGGAGTGGGAGCGGCAACCAGGAGGGCGATGACCACGACGATGGCAACGATGCCCGCGGCGAGGGTGGCGAGCGTGGCGACGATCCGCCGGTGCGACCCGGACGGGACGCGAGGTGACCTGCCCACAGCACCTGGCGGTGTGGTGGGGCTGGTGCTCAGGGTTGTTGGTGTGGTGGGGCTGGTGCTCAGGGTTGTTGGTGTGGTGGGGCTGGTGCTCAGGGTTGTTGGTGTGGTGGGGCTGGTGCTCGGGGGTGGCGGTGTCGTGGGGCCGGAGTAGCCGAAGCCGGGGTCGGTTGGATCGCGGACGTTCGGGTCGGCCCCCTGCGGGGTAGGGTCGTCGGCCACGGCTTCTCCTACCGTGCGGGCGAGCGGCACTCGCGCCGCGTGTGCTTCTCCCTGGCGAGATGCGTCGGCTCGAACTGGGGCGTCCGAGCTGGGGTGGCGGTCATCGCGGTCATCCGGCTGGGCAGTAGCCGCGCGCGGCCAGGAACGATCGGAGTGCGGCGAGGTAGGACCCGTCCTGTGGCCACCAGCCGATCATGGTCCCAGTGCTGCCGTAGTTGCCATCGCCTGAGGTGGTGCCGCTCGTGCCGGTGGTCCCCTGAGTGCCGGTGGCGCCCGAGCCGGTGGTGCCGGTGCCCGAGCCGGTGGTGCCGGTGCCGGGGCTGCTGGTGCCCGAGCCGGTGCCGGGGCTGCTGGTGCCCGAGCCGGTGCTGGGGCTGCTGGTGCCCGAGCCGGTGCTGGGGCTGCTGGTGGCCCCCTGTGTGCTGGTGCTGGTGCTGGTGCCGCCCGAGCCCGTGCCGCGTGTGCTGATGGTGCCGCCGCCCGATCCGGTGTTGCTGCTGCCGGTGGTGCCGGTGCCCGAGCCCGTGCTGCTGGTTCCGGTGGCCCCCTGAGCGCCGGTGCTGCCGACGCCTGAGTCGCTGGCGGGCGCGCTGCGCAGTCCGGGCGCACTGGCGCTCGCGGTGCTACCCCCGGCTGTTGCTGGCGTCCTGCCATATCCAGCGGTCCCGGTCCCTGCCTGGGCGGAGCTGCCGTTCGCACCGGCACCTGCCGGCGTGCTGCCCAGCGCGCCTGGCAGGGTCATGTGGAGCCGTCCCTGGCGTTCGAGCTGGTCGAGCGTGGTGAACGCTGCCGCCTTGTTGCCGAGGACGCACTCGTCGGCTGTCCATGCTGCCAGGGAGCCCAGTGGGTCGCTCGGGTTCGTTTCGAACGACTTCCACCAGGTACTGGCGTCGGAGCGGACCAGGCCCGGGTATCGCCGGGTGACGTCGGCAACCGTGCTGCCGGTGATCTGTTGCACGAGCACAGGCAGGCCCGACGCGGCGTAGTCGGTGAAGCGGTAGGCGAAGGTGTCGTCGGCGGTGACGATGGCGGCCTGGCCGTCGAGGACCAGGACGTGCGCCCCGGGGTCGCCGACCTGATCGTCCAGTGCGGTCACGTGCGCACCTGTGGCGGGTACGTCGAGGAAGCGCACGTCGGTGCAGCAGTGGGCGCCACCTGAGTACAGGCCCAGGAGGACTGTCGGCCGGTCGTTGCCGGGAAATTGTGCCAGGCACAGTGGCTGGGACGTCGGCGAGGTGGTGGCGGCGGGGGGCGCTCCGATCCCGTCGAGCACCACTGTCGTCTGGGGTCGAGCGCCGGCAGCGATGGTCGGGGCTGGGCGCACGGCCTCGTCGACGAGTGTCCGGTCGCCGTCCGTGACGACGATACGGGCGCCGGCCAGGCCGGGCAGCATGGACGCAGTGGACTCCATCCCGGTGAGTGTGGCTGTCACCGTGCCGAGCACTGCCCGGACCGTGACCCTGGTGCCGACCGGAGGTGCCGTCGGCGCTGTCCCACAGTCGACAAGAGCGCTGGAGGCAGCCGGTCCGCTCCCGGCGGCCCCCGGTGCGGAACCGCTCGATGGGGCTGGCCGGCGGGGCAGGGACCCGAGCCCAGGGGGAGGCGCCGAGCTCGGGACGGGTCGCTGCGCGGCTCCGACGAGCACGATTGCCGTGGAACCTCCGGCCACGGTGACCATGATCACGGTGGCGGCGGCGACCAGATGCCACCTTCCGCCGCGCAATCGCCGCGCGATGCGCGACCTGAGGCGCCCGCCGCCCGCAGGGAGGTGGTCCTCCGTGCTCGCCATGGTCCGCGTGTTCCTTTCGCCGAGGCTTGGCTTCCGCACGTCCCGGTCCGTCGCCTTGACGGACCTGGTTACGCCACGTTCAGCTTCTGGGGGAGTATGACAGACGACACGCCGCGTGGTGGTGCATCCGGGGCTGTACCTGGTGGGGTGGAATCAACACGCTGAGTGTGCGTATCCCGAACATGCGGCACGTCTCGT